>JALHRW010000058.1 GCA_022841245.1 Planctomycetota bacterium | reverse complement strand
GCCAGGCAGGGCACGAGCACGAGTAGACCCCGCCGGTGTTGCGGAGGACGTAGGGCTTGGAGCCCGAGCCCTGCATCTCGGTGGTCTCTCCGTCGGCGAGGTCAGGCATGTGGGATCCCGGGTCGCTGGTCGCTGGTCGCTGGTCGCTGGTCGCTGGTCGCTGGTCGCTGGTCGCTGGTCGCTGGCCGCTGGTCGCTGGTCGCTGGCCGCTGGTCGCTGGCCGCTGGTCGCTGGTCGCTGGTCGCTGGTCGCTGGTCGCTGGTCGCTGGTCGCTGCTACGCGTCTGCCTTCTTCTTGGGCGCGCGCGGCTTCTTCGGTGCCGCTTCCGCCGCCGGAGCGGCGGCTGGGGCGGGCGCGCCGGCGCCGGCGGGGTTCCAGCCCTTCTTGATGTTCTCCTCGATCCACGCCGCGATCTGCGCGTCGGCCGAGGCGCGGTCGGCGGCGGTGCGCAGGGTGGTCTGCAGCGGCTCGGCGCGGCCGGGCGAGAAGTCGGTGCAGAACAGCACCAGCGGCGGATGGTCGCGGCCGGGCTTGTTGGGCTGGATCAGGGCGTATTTGCGCACCGCCACCTGGCCCTTGAGCTCCTTGCTCCACACCTCGCGCTTGAGCAGCACGGCGCTGCCGGGCGCGGCGGTGGTCAACATCGTGTCGCTCTCGAACTGCACCCGGCTGGTCAGCTGGGTCAGGCCGCAGTCGCCGGCGTCGGGACGCTTGTCGTCGCGCGCGCGCTGGAACACTGGGTGCAGCATCACCGCGGTGATCTGCTCGCCGAGCGGCTTCCACCCGGCGGCGGCGTCCCAGGCCAGGGCCATGCGGCGCATCGGCAGGTCGTCGCCGTCGCTGACCAGCAGGTCGGAGCAGCGTACCTCGACCACCAGCTCGGGGCGGACGAAGCGCGACAGCGTGCCTTCGCTGTTGGCCATGCGGAACGAACTGGCCGCCGGCATCTTCTCCAGCTTGGCCAGCCAGGCGACGCGATCCTCCTCGGAGAAGCCGCCGCCGACCGTGCCCAGCACCTGCCAGGTGCCATCGTCGCGCTGCAGGCCCAGCGACAGCTCGCGCAGCTGGCGCTGCTCGCCGACTAGGCGCTCGCCGTAGGCGATGACCACCGCGTCGAGGGTGAAGTGCGGCTTGATCTTGAAGGTCAGGTTCTGCTCGGTGCGGACGACCAGCCCCTCGTGCTTCCCGGCTGCCACCCATTCGCGGTAGTGGCTGGCGGCGGCAGCAGCGTCACCGGTGACGGTGGCGATGGAGCCGGCCTCGCCGAACAGCGCGTGCAGGCGGGCGAGGCGCTCGCCGTACGGTTTGCCCAGCACGTCGATGCCGGCGTCCTCGACCAGATCGAAGGGATGGAAGACGAAGGCCTTGGCCAGCGCCTCGTCGCCGAAGGCGCTGGCGACGTGGTGCGAACGCGGCCGGCCGTCGGCGATCGGCGCCACCAGTTCGCCGGCGACCAGCAGATCGGGCGCGCCCGTGAGCTTCGCCTCCAGCGTCTTGAGCAGCGGGATGCCGTGCAGCACGCGGCCGTTGTGCGCGCACAGCGCGAGGTCGCCGCCGCGACGCACCAGGAACCACAGCTCGCCGTCGAGCTTGGGCGACATCCACATCGTGCCCTTGGGCAGCACGGCCTCGATGCGCGCCGATTCCAGCACGCGGTAGTGCTTGGCGACCTGGCGCTTGTAGCGCAGCAGGCGGTCGAGCAGGGCGGCATCGGCAAGGCCGCCAGCCAGCGCCTTGCGCCCGCCGGCGTAGGGGACGAACGAGGTGGACCATTCGCTCATGGCATCGCCTTGAGTTCGAGGTTCGAGCAGTGCAGCACCAGCAGGTAGCCCTCGCCGTCGACCCGGCCTTCGAGGAAGCCGCGGTACGGCGTGCCGTTGAGGGTGAAGATCAGCGGACCCTGGCCCTTGGGCCCGGCGCCGATGAACAGCAGCTTGCCGGCCTCGTGCAGCTGCTTGGCCATGCCGTGCAGGAAGTCGTAGGTCAGGCCGTTGACGTGGCGGATCTGGAAGGATTTGGCGAGGACGAACTTGTGGATCACCTCGTCGGCCGTCATCAACCGACCGGTCCACGGCAGGGCGGCGGCCTCCTCGCCGACCGTCGCCGGCACGTCGGAGAAGTCCTGGCGCGACTTCTCGGCCCCGTCGGGTCCGTAGACCACCTGCATGACACGAGCGGCGTAGAGCACGCTGCCGTCCAGCCTGAGGTGGACGCGGGTGGCGCCGCGCAGGCGGCGGCCGACCTGTTCCAGGTCGATCTCGGGGTCGCCCGCGATCAGCGCCGCCGACACCGCGTCGAGCGAGCCGTGGGTGCGCATCAGCGCGTCGAGCGAGGTTGCTTCGGTGGCCTTGATCAGGCGTTCGAGGCGGACCTCGGAGCCGCCCGGGCCAACCAGGTGGTGGCTGGCGCCGGTGCGTGGCGCGGTTTCCAGGGCGACCTGGGCATCGCGTTTCTTGTCGTCGGTGAGGGAGATGAAGCGGGCCATGGGGTTCCTGGGAGACTGGAGGCTGGTCGCTGGTCGCTGGTCGCTGGCGACTGTGGAGCAGGGGCAATGAGCCTCCTGCCTCCAGCCCGCTACATCATGCTGAAATCCAGATCATCCGACATCTCGTCGCCGTCGCCCGCCGCCGCCGGCGGCGCGGCATCGCGGCGCACCATGGCGAAGGCCGGAGCCGTGCCGAGCAGGGCGAAGGTGCCGGCCTCGTTGGCGACGAGGAACAGCATCTGCCGCGTATAGTCATCACGGAAGTTGTAGGGGCAGCCGTAGACCTTGCCCGCCTTCAGCTCGGCGGCGAGGGTGGCGCCGATGGTCTCCGGGGTCAGCACGTAGACGCTGTGCACCGCGTGGTCGAGCACGCGCGACGGCGGCAGCGGTCCTTCCAGCTCCTGCTCGACCCCGAGGGTGGCGGGCAGCTGCGCGACCTCGGCGCCCTGGTCGTCGACCGCCTGCAGGGCCGAGCGCTCGACCGTGCCGAAGGACTCGTCGACATAGAGCATGGCCAGGCCGCCGGAGGGCACCAACGCGGCGCCGTCGGTCGACAGCCAGGCCGAGGCGCAGCGCTTGCCCTCGTCGTCGACCACCTGCCGCTCCTTGCGGCCGTACAGCCGTTCGCGGTCGAGCTTGGCGAAGGCGAAGCTGCTGGACTCGCCGCCCAGCCGTACAGCTATGGATTTCGCCATGATGACTCCTCGGAGTGGCGAGCTTGTTCAGTCAGCTGCCGGCGGTCAACCGGCGGAAGCGTCCTGCGTACCGGACATGCCTCGGCCTTGACGCCGCTCGGGGAGAGGTTCTCACATGGGACCGACGGAAGGCGACCCTGTGACTGCTTCTCCACCAGCTGAGCCCCCGCGACGCCTGCTGCTCGAAGCCGACGACTGGCGGTTCGCCACCTGGCTGCCCTTTCCCGTCCCCGCTCCGCAGGAGCCCCGGCCCTTCGACCAGGAGGCCTGCTGTCAGATGCTGCGGCAGGCGTCGGTCGAGAGCCAATGGTACGACAAGCTGTCCATAGCGCCGGGGCTGAGCGCGCGCGAAGCGGTATTCTGGCTGCTGGTGGGCGATATCGCTCGTCACGGGGCCATGCCTGTCGTGGCAGCCACGCGGCTGGCACAGGCGGAGATTCCCGAACAATTCGACGACGAGTTTCTGCGGCGCATGGCCAAGGAACACTCGAACATGCTGCTGCTGCACTGCCTGCGTGCCTTGCGGCGACCAGCATGGATCATCGACTGGCTGGCAGACCATCCGATTGCGTCCTCCAATTGGGGCCGGGGCGGCTTGTGCGTGGTGCAACGTTTGCACGCCTGCTTCATTCCCCATCTTGATGCACGCGAACGCGCAGAGTACTGCGCTGCCCTGGCCGGGCATCTGCAGCGCGCAGAGCCCGACCGGAGGCCCGGGTTCGAAGTGCTGGCCGTGTTCGCTGCACGTCTGGGCATGTCAGATCACATCCGGTCGCTGGTCACATCGTGGAAACGGGAATACTGGCTGAGCCAGATCCGCTTCTACATCATCCTCGGACTGGCTGGGCCCGAGGAGATCATCGCCGAAATGAACCGGCTTGATGCCACTCCCCCACATGATGCCATCGATGTGCGGGCCTGGCTTGCGACCACGGGTTATGGTGCCCTGGAGGGACTCGAGCGTGCGTTCCACAGGCAGTCCTGGGCACCATGGGCCATGGAGATCGCAGCCTGCTTCGACTTGGTCGAGGCGCCTGAGATGGTGCCGATCCTCCTGCGCCTGATGGCGCAGCGGCGGGCTGAAGACATCCCCAAGCGCTGGCTCGCACGCAACCCCGTCCATGTCGTCATCGCCCTCGCTCCGCAGGTCCTGGCGGGCGACGCTGCGGCCATCCAGCGGGTACGCGGCATCGCCCGCACCGCCGGCGAGGCCTTTGCCGCTGCCCTGCCCTGCCTGCCTGCCGATCAGGCCGCGGCGGTGCGGGCCGTGCAGACGGCGAGCAGTGCGCCGCCCGGATCCGCCGTCGATCCTGCCGCCATCCCGTGGTTCGCCGCTGCCGGCAAAGGGCTGCGTGCCGGCGAGCTGCCGCCATGGGCCGCGCCGGCCGACCTGCCGCCGATCCGGTGTGCCGGTGGGCAGCTGGGCGAGGCCGAGACGTTGCGCGTCCTGCACGCCATGCGGTCACCGGCTTCGGGCGGCCGTCTGCTGGCGGCGCTGAAGGAGCATGCCGACCGGCAGAGCCTCGATGCCTTCGCCTGGGAGGTCTTCGAGGCGTGGCAGCACGACGCTTCGCCCTCGGCCCAACGCTGGGCGATGACCGCGCTCGGTGATCTGGGCGGCGATGCCAGCGCCATCCGCCTGGCCGCCCTCATCCGCGTCTGGCCGGGGCAGCGTCTGGCAGCGCGCGCGTCGGCCGGCATCGAGGTGCTGCGTCGCATCGGCAGCGACGCCGCGCTCAGCGAGATCCAGGGGCTGACGTCGCGGCTGCGCTTCAAAGGCCTGAAGGCGAAGGCGTCGGAGGCTCTGCTGGCGATCGCCGCCGACCGCGGCCTGTCCTTGGACGAACTCGGCGATCGCATCGTGCCCGACTGCGGACTCGATGAGCACGCCCGGCGCAGCTTCGGGTCCTGCACCTGCCAGCTCGGATGCGATGGTCGGATCACCGTGGCCGATGCCACCGGCGGCAAAATCGCCTCCTTCCCCAAACCGGGCCCGGAGGCGTCGCCGGACGAGCTGTCGATGGCGGCCGAATGGCGGTTCTTCAGCCAGCAGCTGAAGGCGACGTGGACTGCGCAGGTGGCGCGACTGGAGCGCTGCATGGCGGCTCGCCGGCGCTGGACCGCGGCTGATTTTGCGCGCTTCGTCGTAGCGCATCCGGTCATGAGCCGGCTCGCCCGGGGCTTGGTGTGGGCGGCATGGTCTGGTCCGGTCATGCGCTGCTTCAGACTGGATGAGGACGGCCAGACAGTCGATCTCGATGATGCGCCAGTTGTACTCGAGGGCAGCGAGGCCCTCTCCCTGCCGCACCCGTTGCAGTTGGATAAGGCAGAACGCGGCCGCTGGGGCCAGCAGCTGGTCGACCACGGCCTGACCCAACCCTTCCGCCAGCTGCTGCGGCCGACCCTCGCACCCCAGCCAGATGAACTGGCGGCCGGCGCCATCACCCGCTTCGCTGCCGACCGCCTCGCCGCCATCGTCACCGTGTTCGGCCTCGACAAGCTCGGTTGGACGCGCTGCCTGTCCGCCGATGGTAAGGGTGCCGTGGCCGGGCATCAGCGCCGCTTTCCAGCCGCAGGCATCAGCGCCGTGGTGCAGTACACCCAGCCGGTGTCGGACTCGGCCTACGAGAACTTCGAAGAATCCGGCCTGACCTGCTGGTTCATCCGCGATGGGGATGAACCAGGCGATGCCCCTGAACGCCGGCTGGCACTACGCGATGTCGACCTGATCACCGTCTCTGAGACGCTGCACGACCTCACCCGTCTGGCCACCAAGGCCCGCCCGAGGACCCCATGAGCACGACCCGCACCTTCCGCTTCAGCAACGGCTCGTCCGACAAGTTCTGGTCGATCACCGTCGATGAGGCCACGACCACGGTCGTGTTCGGCCGCAGCGGCACCACCGGCCAGCGCCAGGACAAGACCTTCGCCGACGCTTCCGCTGCCTCGGCCGCTGCCGCCAAGCTGATCGCCGAGAAGCAGGGCAAGGGCTATGTCGAGCAAGGGGCTGGCGCGGCGCCACCTGCTCCGTCGCAGGCCAAGGCCACTCCCGCCGCTGCGCCAGCGCCGTCCGCACCATTGGCTCCGCGCCAATCCGCTGAGGGACGGCGCATCCGCCTGCAGCCTGACGATTGGCGCATCGCCACCTGGCGTCAGCTGCCCCAGCCCACGATCCCGGCCCCCCGCCCCTTCGATCAGCAGGCCTGCTGCGCCGTGCTGGCCAAAGCCCGCCCGGGATCCTACGGCTGGGATTGGCACTTCGATCGTCTTGGCATCCCCCTGTCGCTGACCCGCCGCGAGGCGACCTTTTGGATGCTGGCGCTCAAGGACCAGGGGCGTGACACGACACCGACTGCGCTCGCCGAGCAGCTGGCCAAGGCGGAGATCCCCGAGGGACTCGACGCAGCGCAGATTGCGACGATTTGCGCAGACAATCCGTACCGGCTGGGTCAATTCACCATCGTGCCGCTCCGCCACCTGCTGACCCCCGCAGAGTTCGTCGGCCTCTGCGTGCCGCGCAAGCGCCAGAGCTACGGCTGGTGGCCGCTTTCGCAGGCCATCCCGGGTTCGCTACACGCCTGGTTGGTGCCGCTGCTCGATGCCGGTGAACGCGAGGCCTATCGCACCGCCCTGCGGCCGCACCTCGACCAACGGAACTGGGACCTGGGCTACGCCCAGCAGGATCTCCGCCTCTTCATCCTTGCGGCGCGTTTCGGCATGCATGCGGAACTGCGTCCGATCATCAGCGGATTGCAGCCCGGAGTGCTTCCGGGGTGCCTTGATGTGGTCTTCGGCCTGGATTCCGCGGACAGCGTGCTGGCCGAAGCCCGACGGCTGCAGCTGTGCCCGAGCAGTGCTGAGCAGGCGGTCGGCTGGCTGGCGACGACCGAGTACGCCGGCCTGGCCGAGCTGGCCACCGCCGTCATCGCCCAGACCGATAAGGACCGGGCCAAGGACCTGGTCGAAGTCCTGGCCCTGGTCGACGCCCCGGAGGCCGCCCAGCACATGCTGCAGGTACGCGAAAAGAGCCGTGCGCCGGCCGTCGCCCGCACCTGGCTCGAAACCCACATCCGTGACGGGCTCGCCGGCCTGGCCGAGCATATCGGCGGCAATGGCGCCCTCGCCCAGGCGGCCCTCGAATGGGCCCACCTGGTCAAGCGCCAGGGCCATCTCGATCTCATCACCGCCGTCGCGGACATGCTGCCGGACGGTCCGGCCGACCGCCTGCGCCGCCACGTCATCGCCCACACCGAGGTCGAGTTCCCACCTTTTCCCGCCGGCGAGCCAGCCTGGTTCGCAGCGGCCGCTGCGCCGGGGACGGGCAAGCTGCCCGGCTGGGCCGATCCCGCCAACCTGCCCCCGCTCACTGCCGGAAAGCATCGCCTGGTCGATGCGCAAGTGCTGTCCGTGCTGCAGGCGCTGCGCGATCCCCAGGCCGGCGAAGGGCTGCTGGAAGCGGTGCGTCGCAATGCCGACAGCCAACGCTGCGACACCTTCGTGTGGGCGCTGTTCCAGGCCTGGCTGGCGGACGGCGCACCCAGCAAGGAGAAGTGGGCGATGATGGCGATGGGGCGCCTCGGCGGTGACGGCTGCGTCCTGCGCCTGACTCCGCTGGTCCGCGCCTGGCCGGGGGAGAGCCAGCACGCCCGCGCCGTGGCCGGTCTGGAGGTGCTGCGCCGCATCGGCAGCGATCTGGCGTTGAGCCAGCTCAATGGCGTGGCCCAGAAGCTCCCGTTCAAGGGGCTGAAGGCCAAGGCGGCGGAATTCATGGAGGCCATCGCCAAGGACAAGGGCCTGACGCGCCCCGAGCTGGAAGACCGCATCATCCCGGACTGCGGCCTGGACGAGCGCGGGCAGCGCAGCTTCGACTTCGGTCCGCGCCGCTTCAGCTTCGCCCTCGGGCCCGAGCTGAAACCGGTGCTGCGCGACGCTGCGGGCAAGATCCTGTCGACCCTGCCCAAGCCCAACGGCAAGGATGATGCCGTGCTGGCCGAGCAGGCGACGATCGCCTGGAAGATCCTCAAGAAGCTGGTCGCCGACGCCGCCACCGTGCAGTCGACCCGCCTGGAGCAGGCCATGGTCACCGGCCGGCGGTGGAAGACCGGCGACTTCACCCGCCTGCTGGTCGGGCATCCGCTGATGTTCCATCTGGTCCGACTGCTGGTGTGGTCCGCGAGCGCACCGGGCAAGCCGCCGGTGCTGTTCCGTATCACCGAGGAGCGCGAGGCGGTGGACCGCCAGGACGCACCGATCGACCTCTCCGCCTGCACCGAGGTCGGGATCATCCATCCGCTGCAGATGCAACCGGCCGAGCGCGGCGCCTGGGGCCAGGTGATCAGCGACTATGGCATCATCCCGCCATTCCCGCAGCTGGGCCGGCCGGCCCATGCGCCCACCGCTGACGAGCTCGCCGCCAACGCGTTCACCCGCTGCCAGGGCATCAAGCTGCCCGCGCCGACCCTGGTCTTCGGCCTGGAGAAGCTCGGCTGGCACCGCGGCGCGGCGATGGATGCCGGCGGCTTCATGGAGCACCTCAAGCCGTACCCCTCGGCCGGCTGCACCGCCATCGTCACCTACGATGGTACGGTCGGGATGGGCTACATCGATGCGAACGAGTCGCTTACCGTCACCGGCTGCTTCCTCGTTCCGGGGCTGTACTCCGCCGGCTGGTATCCCGAGCACAAGAACCGTGTGCCCCTCGCCACGGCTGACCCCGTGGTCGTCTCCGAGGTGCTCAACGACCTGCTGCAGCTCGCAGCGAAGGCGAAGTGACATGGCCAAAGCCACCCGATCCGCCGACTCCGCTCCGCCCAAGCTGCAGCGGCCCCCAGCCGAGGTGCTGTACCAGGACGAGCTCGCCGCCCTCGCCGCTGCTGATGCCGCCAGACCGAAGCCACCGGGTTGGCGCCTGGCCCCGGCGTCGGTCCTCGCCTTCATCCTCGGCGACGGCCAGCGCTGCCAGCCCAAGTTCGTCGGCTCGCGCGCGATCGTCGAAACCTGCATCGTCTCGCTCGCGACCAGCCGCGGACTGATGCTGGTCGGTGAGCCGGGCACAGCCAAGAGCTGGCTGAGCGAGCTGCTCGCGGCGGCGATCGCCGGCGACTCGACGCTGACCATCCAGGGCAGCGCGGGCACCACCGACGACCACATCCGCTACAGCTGGAACTACGCCCTGCTGCTGTCCGAGGGTCCCGGCATCCGCTCGCTGGTGCCGGCTCCGATGTATCGCGGCATGCGCGACGGCAGCCTGGTGCGCTTCGAGGAGATCACCCGCTGCCCCATCGAGGTGCAGGACACCCTGCTGTCCATGCTCTCCGACCGCGTGCTGCACGTGCCCGAGATCCCCGGTGACGAGCGGGCCCTGTATGCCCGGCCCGGCTTCAATGTCATCGCCACCGCCAACATCCGCGACCGCGGTGTGAACGAGATGAGCGCAGCGCTGAAGCGGCGCTTCAACTTCGTCACCATTCCGCCCATCCCCGACATCGGCGATGAGCTTGCCGTGGTGCGCCGCGAGTCCGACCACGCGCTCGCCTCGGCCGGCATCCCCCAGCGCCTGCCGGAAGACCTGGCGGAGGTGCTGGTGACGGCGTTCCGTGAGCTGCGCCGCGCCCAGACCGGCGACGGCCAGGCTCTCGAGCCGATGACCACGGCGATGAGCACGGCCGAGGCGGTGGCGGTGGCGGTCGCCGCGGTGACTCGCGCGGCCTACTTCACCAGCGGCGGCCTGCATGGCGGCCATCTGCTCGATGCGATGCTGGGGACGGCCTTCAAGGACGTGCCCGAGGACCGCAAACGGCTGTCGCACTACCTGCAGGTTTCGGCCAAGCACCGCAAGGGTCGGGCGTGGGAGCAGCTGCTCGCCGCCCGGACGGTCCTGGACTGACAGGTGTCGCGCTACGAGGCCATCATCGGCCGCCTCGCCAGCCTGGACCAGGACGTGGTGCTGGTGCCGGTGCGTCATCACAGTCCGGGTTGTGCCGCTGCCATCATCCGCCTGTTCGACGCCGTGCGGCCCGCGCAGGTGCTCATCGAGGGACCGTCGGACTTCAACGAACGCCTGGGTGAGCTGGCCCTCGCCCACACCCCGCCGATCGCCATCTACACCTGGCTGCGCCTCGGCGATGGCAGCCGGCGCGGCACATTCTATCCGTTCTGCTCCTATTCGCCGGAATGGGTCGCGCTGCGCACCGCGGCGGAACGCGGCATCCCTGCCGCATTCATCGACCTGCCCTGGTCACGGCTGGCGGCTGAAGACGCTGGCGACCACCGCTACACCGACGGCGACCTGCGTCGCGCCCGCACGGTGCGGGCCGTCGCGCGGCGCCTGGGGGTCTCCGGCTTCGACGAGCTGTGGGACGAGCTGGCCGAGATCCCCCGCGCGCTCGCGCCGGCCGACTACCTGCTGCGGGCCCACCGCCTGTGCTGCGAGCTGCGCGAAGCGGAAGGCGAGGACGCCCGCACCTGCATCCTGCGCGAGTCCTTCATGGCCCAACGTATCGCCGAGGCGCGCAAGCACGGGCCGTTGCCGATCCTGGTGATCACCGGCGGCTACCACAGCCCGGCCCTGGCTGAGCGCCTGGCCGGCTCGGCTCCGCCAGATCCCGAACCGTCCCCGCCGCTCGACATCGCGGCCCAGGGCCTGGCACTGACCCCGTACTCCTACCGCCGTCTGGACGCCCTGACCGGCTACGAGGCCGGCATGCCTGGGCCAGCATTCTACCAGCGCGTCTGGGATGAGCGCCGTGCCGGCGGCCGGCTGGACGGCGACCGTCTCATCGCCGACATCGCCGGCCGCCTGCGTGATCGCCGCCAGGCGGTGAGCACCGCCGACCTCATCGCCCTGCGTCTCGCCGCCGATGGCCTGGCGCGTCTGCGCGGACGCGACGAGATGTGGCGCACGGACCTGATCGATGCGGTGCGCGCCACCCTGATCAAGGACGACCTGCCCGAACGCGGCCGTCATCCGGTGCAGGAGGAGCTCGACGAGCTGCTGCGCGGCGGCGGACGCGGCCGCCTCGCCGCCGGAACCGCCACCCCACCCCTGGTGCATGACATTCGCGCCCAGCTCGAGGCCCACGGCCTTGACCCGAGCGAAGCCGGCGAGGAGCGCGAGGTGCGCTTCGACGATGCTCCCCAGCGGGCGATGAGCCGTACCCTGCACCGTCTGCGCCTCGCTGGCATCACCGGTTTCCGGCGTCTCGCGGGCACCGACTTCCACACCCAGGACGACCTCGCCAAACCCTGGGAACGCTGGCGCATCGCCTGGTCGCCAGAGCACGAGGCCTCCGCCATCGAAGCCTCCGCCCTCGGGGCGACGCTGGCCGAGGCCGCCGAGGCGGCCCTCGCCGAGCGCCTGGCCGTCGGCCTGGCGGCAACCGGCGCCGAGCAGGCCGCCCTGGTCGCAGGCCTCGTGCTCGATGGCGAGCTCGCCGGACTCGACGGGCAGTCGGCCATCCAGGCTGCGCAGCTCGAAGCCGCCATCGCGATCGATCCATCCTTCGTCTCGGTCGCCCAGGCGTCGGGCGTCCTCCTCCATCTGTTCCGCTTCGACCAGGCCCTGGGATCGGCCGGTCGGCCCGGCCTGGGTCGCCTGCTGGCCGCCGCCTGGGAACGGGCCGTCTGGCTGCTCGACCAGGGCGTGGCCGGCGCGGCGTCGCAGGATGCCATCGCCGGCGTGCGCACGATCGTCGGCGTGTGGGAGCGTTGCGGCGCTCAGCTCGGACTCGAAGGCGGCCTGCTCGACCGCGTCCTGGCGCGGGTCCGAGCCGATCGTCACGTCCTGCCGGTGCTGCGCGGTGCGGCCTGCGGCGCGCGCTGGACCCTGGCTCTCGACGATGCGGCGGTGGTGCTCGCCGTGCTCAAGGGCTTCGCTGCCCCGGAAGCGCTTGGCGACTTCCTCGCCGGCGTCTTCGCTCTGGCCCGCGAGGCGGTGCAGCGGCGGCGGGACGTGGTTGCCGCCATCGAGCGCCTGGTCGACGGCTGGGACGAGGGCGAGTTCCTGGTCGCCCTGCCGAGCATGCGCCTGGCCTTCGCAGGATTTCCGCCGCGCGAGCGCCACCATATCGCGGTGATCATCGCCGAGGTGATCGGCGGCACCGCCCCGGCCACGCCGCTGCTGGTGCGGCTGCCCCCGCCTCCCGAGGAGACTGCGGCGGGCCTCCGCCACGAGGCCGCGGTGCTGGCGGCAGCGCGGCGCTTCGGCCTGCGCTGCGCCCAGTGGGACGCGGTCGCCACAGCGGCACTGCCAGCACCCGTTTCCATGCCGATTGCCGAAACCGCCTCGCCGGCCGCTCCGGCACGGCATGCGCCGGAGCAGCGCCGGGTCCGCTGGCGGCTCATCCTCGGCGCCGGTGCCGGTGCCGCCCTCGGCGCCACCCTCGACCCCACCGCCGAGGCCCAGGACGCGGCCCTCGACTTCCTCTACCGCCGGGAGACCAGCCCCGCGCGCAACGTCGCAGGCACCGGGATCGCGCCGGGCGGCTCCGGCTCGTCGCAGCTGACCGTGCCCGATTGGATCAACCAGGTGCACAGCCTGTTCCCCAGGCGCACCATCGAACGGCTGGAACGTGACGCGCTGGAGCGCTACCGCCTCGACGAGGTGGTGACCGACCCCGTGATGCTGCGTCGCGCCCAACCGAGCGAGGCGCTGCTGAAGGCGGTGCTGCACACCAAGCATCTGATGAACCAGGAGGTCCTGGCGGCAGCCCGCGAGCTGGTCCGCCGGGTGGTGCAGCAGCTGATGGACCGCTTGGCCGTCCCGGTGCGCCAGCCCTTCCATGGGGTGCGTCTGCGCCGGCCCTCGACGCTGCGGGTGGCCCGCAACTTCGATGCCCGCACCACCATCCGCCGCAATCTCGCGCACTGGGACGCGGACCGGCACACGCTGCTCATCCGCTCGCCGAGCTTCATCTCCCGCGTCCGCCGACATTGCGACCGCTGGCAGGTGATCGTGCTGGTCGACGAGTCAGGCAGCATGGCCCAGAGCGTCATCCATGCGGCGGTCACCGCCGCCATCCTGGTCGGCCTGCCCGGCATCCGCACCCATCTCGTCCTCTTCGACACCAGCGTGGTCGATGTCAGCGGGATGGCCGGCGACCCGGTCGAGACGATCATGAAGGTCCAGCTCGGCGGCGGGACCGACATCGGGCAGGCGTTGCAGTATGCCGAAGGTCTCATCGACCAGCCGCGGCGCGCCATCGTCGTGCTGATTTCGGATTTCTGCGAAGGCGGTCCGCCGGGCGTGATGCTGGCCTCGCTCAAACGCCTGGTCGACCAGGGCAGCAAGGTTCTCGGCCTGGCTGCGCTCGATGCCGACGCTGACCCGAGCTATGACCGCGACATGGGCGCGCGCATGGTCCGACTCGGTGTCCACGTCGGTGCCATGACCCCCGGCGAGCTGGCCGCCTGGATCGGCGAGAAGGTGGGCTGATGCGTAACGATCTGCTCGCGCTCGGCGACGACGACCTCGCCGGCATGACCAATCTCGGTACGGTGCGCAGGGCCCGTCGCGAGGTGGAGGACGGTCAGGTCTCGCTCCAGCTCTCCGAGACGGCGGACGGCACCATCACGGCCAAGTGGAGCGACGGCCCGGTCTGCACCATCCAGGGCGGGGCGACCCTGGCCGGCGGCCGCTGCACCTGTCCGGCCGTCGGCACCATCTGCCGCCACCTGCTGCGCACCGTCATCGCCTACCAGCGGGGCAACCAGGCATCGGCACCGTCCGGTCCGTGGGATCCCGGCGCGATCACCGACGCTGCCCTGGAGCTGGCGCTTGGGCGCCCGGTCCTGGAAGCGGCACGCCGTGGAATGGAGGAAGGACTGGTCGCCGAGGTGGTACGGAGCCGCAAGCCCGTCGTCCGCTTCATCGGCAGCGATCTCGCCGTGCGCTTCCTGGTGCCGCATGACCTGCGCTACGTCGCCGCCGACATGGAGGGCGTCGAGCGGGACCGGCTGGTCGCCATGGCGGTGCTGGCCTTCCGCCAGCTGGCGCCTGATCGGATGGCAGGCGTGGTCGTCTCGGGCGGGCAGGCCACGGATCCGGCGCAAGCGGTCCAGGCCGGCTGCGCCGTGGCCTGGGCCGACCAGGTGCTGCTGCTCGGGGCTGCCGGGGTGCCGTCGGCCGTGCTCGACCATGGACGCGGATTGGAGGAGGGCCTGCGCCGGCATGGCCTTTTCGCCATCGCTGAGCTGGTCGCCGCGATCGGCTCCGATCTGGCCCAGTACCGGGCTCAGGACGCGCTGTTCGCCCCCGAGCGCCTCGCCGAAGGACTCGGCGAACTCCACATCCGCTGCGATGTCATCGCTCGACCGGTGTTGGATCTGCCGCTGCCTCTGGTGCGTGGAATCGCCCCCGGCCGGCTGGGCGAGCGCGACGCCGGCCGCTTCATCGGCATCGGCTGTGCGGGCCGGGTGCTGCGGCGTTCGCTCGTCCTCACCAGCCTGGTCCAGGACATGGACACCGGCAGCCTGGCTGCCGTGATCCGCGAGCACGCCGACCCGGCGGAGGGCGACCCGCGTGCGGCGCATCTGCTTGCCGGCCAGGGCTTCGCGGCCGGGGTCTCGCTCCACGCCATCGCTCATGGCACCCTGCAATCCAGCAGTTGCCGTCGCGAAGCTGGCGGCCGGCTGGTGCTCGGACGCGGGCGGCACGCGGTGACGCCGCAGGGCTTCGCCTGGGAGCGCCTGCGCGATCCGGTCCTGGTCGAGGATTTCGCCGAACTGCGGGCCCGCCTGTCGGCACTACCGCCGCCCTGCCTGCGCGCTCGGTCGCTGTGCGGCGACGTCCACGTGCTGCGTGTCCACGAGGCCGGGCCTGCGGCGTTCGATCCGGTCACA
The DNA here is from genome assembly GCA_022841245.1 of Planctomycetota bacterium. Lineage (GTDB taxonomy): Bacteria > Planctomycetota > UBA11346 > UBA11346 > UBA11346 > UBA11346. The sequence goes on along the minus strand of JALHRW010000058.1, from coordinate 10,475 downwards.
CAGACCTGGCGCTGGCGCATCCAAGATGCCGAGGGTGGCGTCTGCGACGTGGAGCAGACCTACCAGTTGCGCATCGCGCCTGGCTGCGCCGCCCTGGCCGCTGCGCTGCAGGGTGGCCGTCGCCAGCTCTTCGTGGCAGCCGAGATCAGGCTGCGCGCCGGTCAGCTGGTTGGCCTGCCGCTGAGTGTGGTGTTCGAGGATCCCGCCGGTCGGGTGGCGGTCATGCCCTGGTGCGATGATGCTGCGCCGGGCATGGGCCCCGCGGCTGCCTCCCTGCCTTCAGTCAGGACCGGAGCCCTGGTCGAGCTGGAGGCGCTGCTGTGCGACGTCGTCGTCGACGGCATCGAACGGGCGGGGACGATGTGGGGCCGACTGCTGCCAGGCCGGGCACAGGCGCTCGACGCCGGCGGCTACCCCCGTCTTGCCGCCAAGGTCATGGAACTGCACGCTGTCCTGGGCCAACGCGGCGAACGTGCGGACTGGCACCCCGAGTCGGCTCTGCCGCTGGTCCAGGAGCTGGCGCAATGGCACCGCCTGGCCCTGGACACCCCGGATGAACCGTCCTGGAAAGCGGACACAGCCGACGCTTGACCTGGTGCCGCCAGGCCTTCTCCCATGTGCTCCGTCCGCTGACCGGACGCCCGGGGAATGCACATGCCGATCACGGTGAACGACGACCTGCTGCGCGCGGTGGTGACCAAGGACAAGGCGCTGTCCGACGGCCGCACGCTGGCCAAGAAGGGCGCTTACAAGAACCTCAAGCGCCTCGCCGACGGCAGCCTGCTGTGGGGCGAATGCCAGGGCAGCGGGGCCAACCCCTACATCCTGTCGATCGACCTCGCCGGCGAGAACCCGGTGCTGCGCTGCACCTGCCCGGTGAAGCCGCCGCCGTGCAAGCACCTGTGCGGCATGCTCGTCTCGTTCATGGACAAGCCGGCCGGCTTCGCCGAGGCCGAGGCGCCGGCCGAGCTGCTGGAGAAGCGCAGCAAGAACGTCGAGCGGGCGGAGAAGAAGGCCGAGGCCGCGACCAAGCCCAAGGAGGTCGACAAGGCGGCGCTGGCCAAGAAGACGCGGGTGCAGCGCGACGCCCTCGACCTGCTGGAACGTCTGGTGCTCGACACGGCCTCGGCCGGCCTCGGCACCCTCGACCGGGCCAAGGCGACGCGTCTGGCCGAGCAGGCGCGGCAGATGAACGACGCCTACCTGCCCGGCGCGGCCGAAGCCCTGCGCCGCCTCGCCGCGCTGTCCGAGCGCCGTGAGGACGACGGCGAGGAACGCTTCTATCAGCTCGAGGAGCCCGGCCACGACCTGCCCGACGATCTGCGCCACCGCCTCATGGCCCGCCACCTCACCCGCCTGTGGGCGCTGGTCAGGAAGGGCCAGAAGGTGCTCGACGACAAGCTCGACGAGGGCGAGAGCGCGGCCGACACCGAGGCCGTGGTCGAGGATCTGCTCGGCCACGTCTGGGAGCTGGCGGCGCTGAAGGCCCAGGGCCACGCGCGCAGCGACCTGCGCCTGTTCGAGCTCGCCGACGAGCGCCACCGCGACAACGTGCGCGAGGAGCGCATCGAGCAGGGTTTCCTCCTCGACCTCGACCGCGGCGACATCCTGGTCGACCGCAAGTTCCGCCCCTTCGCCGCCATCGACAAGATCAAGGAGAAGGACTCCTACGAGAAGCCGGTGACGCTGCGCGAGGCCGGCATCTACCCCGGCTTCATCAACCGGCGGGTGCGCTGGGAGATCGCCGCCCTGGCCTCGCGCCCGGCGGTGGCCGACGACTTCGCCGCCATCCACGCCCGCGCCCTGCCCGGGCTGGACGAGGCGCTGAAGCGCTACAAGGAGCAGATCCGCAACCCGCTGGCGCCCGACGACGCGGTGGTGCTGGTCCGCGCCGCCGACATCCGGCGCGCCGGCGAGGGCCTCGCCCTGGTCGACGCCAAGGGCGCGACACTGGTGCTGCGCGACTCGCCGCTCGCCCGCTGCCGCACGCTCAACAACCTGGCGATGGCGGCCGGTGCGCGCCTCGACGGCACCGCCCTGCGTCAGCCGGCCTCGCTGCTGGTGCGCCTGCACCTCGGCCTCGCCGACGACGCCATCTACGGCCAGCCGCTCGCGCTGGTCGCCGGCTCCGATCACGTCCGGCTCGGAATGTAACCCATGCCACGCGAAACCATCCGCCGCCTCTCCGCTGACGTCGAGCGCGTACTCGTCGCCGGCGCCCACCTCGCCGCCGCCGATCCCGCCTTGGCCAAGGACAAGGCCGCGCTCGACGGCCTCGCCGCGCAGCTCGGGGCCAAGGCCCCGGTGCTCGGCCAGCTCGCCGCCGCCGCCGGCAAGGCGATCGGCGCCGATGGCGCCGACGCTGCGCGCGAGCTCGTCGCGCTCGCCACCATGACGGCGCAGGTGCGCGCCGCCCAGGCCCAGCCGGCGCCGGCCACCGGGCTGCAGCCGCTGACCGCGCGGCCGGTGATCGGCACGCCGTGCAACGCCAAGGAGCTCGGCGAGCTGTACACTGCCCTGGTCGAGACCGGCAAGGGCCGCATGGAACGGGTGCAGCAGTCGATCGAGCGCGGCGACATCGCCGACCTGCGCCTGGTCGAGCCGCTGATCCACGCCATGAACGACGGTTACATCGGCGACCTGGTGGCCGACAAGGCCGTCCCCCGCCTGGGTGCGGCGATCGTCGGGCCGATCCGTGGCAGCATCGATTTCGCCAAGGGCCGCCGCATCGACGCCCGCCGCCTGCGCGCGGTCGTCGCCGCCGATCCGGTCGGTTCGCGCGACCTGCTGGCCAAGGCCCTCGCCGAGGGCAACGCCGAGCTGCGCGAGTCCGCCCTCGACTCGATCGCCGACCACCTGCGCGGCGAGGCGGAGTTCGAGCAGCCGGTGCTGGCCCTGGTCGCCAAGGAGCGCAGCGGCGGGGTGTTCCGCGCCGCCCTGCGCGCCCTCGCCGGCTACGGCTCGGACGCCACGCTGGAGGCGCTGACCGCCGCGCTCGACGATGCGCGCACCGTGCACGCCGCCGCCGAGGGGCTCGGCCATTCGCGCCATCCCAAAGCCCTGGAGTGGATGCTGGCCCGCCTCGACCAGGCGGTGCTGGCCGCCGCCGCCGCGCGCAAGGTCAAGAAGAAGAAGGACGCCGAGCCGGCCAAGCCGCCGGCCAACAGCGTCGATCCCGCCGACATGGCCGGCATCCTGCTGGAGGCCCTGACCAGGCGGCGCGATCCGCGCATCGCCGCCGCGGCCATGCCGCTGATCGGGGACTACCGCGAAGTCGCGGCCCGGGCGGCACTGGACAGCGCCAACGCCGCGCAGCTGGCCACGATCGCCGACCATCTCGCCGAGGACGAGGCCGACCTCTTCCCGGCCGCCGCCTCGGCCGCGATCCGGCTCGGTCCGGACCAGGCGTTCCAGCGCATGTCGCCGGCCTTCACCGTCAAGGACCGCGAGAAGAAGGTCGGGCTCGCCCGCCTCGACGCGGTGCTGGATGCGGTCACCGACGAGGCCGATCCGCGCTGGGCCGGCGTCGCGCTGAAGCAGCTCGACGGGCCGGTCGCCGCCTACGCCATCCCGCTGCTCGGCCGCTTCAAGGAGCGCAAGGCGCTCAAGCCGCTGCTCGCCATCGCGGCGGACAAGAAGTCGAAGGTGCTGGAGCAGGCGCTGGGCGCCCTCGGCCGGATCGGCGATCCCAGCGCCATCCCGGCGATCCTCGCCTACCACAGCAGCAACGTCTGGTCGGTGCGCTGGGCGGTGCAGCATGCGCTGATGGCGATGGACGATCCCTCGGTGGTCGACCACGTCCGCACGGTCTACGCCGCGCAGAAGGATCCCGAATCCTCGGACAACTGGCACCTGCGCCATCTGCTGCGCAACCTCGAATCCCGCTTCCCCGGCAAGTGAGAGCCCATGGCCAAATCCCCCGCCCCTGAGAAGTCCGACAAGACCGCCGACCAGCTGCGCCCGCCGGCCGAGGTGCTGTTCGCCGCCGAGCTGGCCGCCCTGGCCAAGGCCGACAAGGGCGCCAAGCCCGAGGGCTGGAACCTCTCGCCCAAGGCGGTGGAGACCTACCTGCTCGGCGGCGAGGCCGGCGGGATGAAGATCACGCCGAAATACATCGGCAACCAGCGCCTGGTGCAGATCGCCATCGCCAGCCTGGCCACCGACCGCGCGCTGCTGCTGGTCGGCGAGCCGGGCACGGCCAAGAGCTGGCTGTCCGAGCACCTCACCGCCGCGATCTGCGGCAACAGCCTGATGCTGGTGCAGGGCACCGCCGGCACCACCGAGGAGCAGATCCGCTACAGCTGGAACTACGCCGTGCTGCTGGCCGAGGGACCCTCGCCCAAGGCGCTGGTGCCCAGCCCGGTCTACCGCGCGATGGAGCAGGGCTCGATCGTGCGCTTCGAGGAGGTGACGCGCAGCCCGGCCGAGGTGCAGGACGCGCTGATCACCCTGCTGTCGGAGAAGGTGCTGGCGGTGCCGGAGCTGGGCCTGCACGTGCACGCCCGCCGCGGCTTCAACCTCATCGGCACCGCCAACACCCGCGACCGCGGGGTCAACGACATGTCGGCCGCGCTCAAGCGCCGCTTCAACATCGTCGTCCTGCCGGTGCCGGACGACCTCGAACAGGAGGTCGGCATCGTGATGAAGCGCGTCGGCGAGATCGGCAGCCAGCTGAAGCTGCCCGCCCCGCCGCCGGCCGAGGTCGCGGTGGCGCGCGTGGTGCAGATCTTCCAGGAGCTGCGCAAGGGCCAGACCCTCGACGGCAAGCAGAAGATCAAGCCGCCGTCCGGCGTGCTGTCGACCGCGGAGTGCATCAGCCTGATCGGCGGCAGCATGGCGTTGGCCGGCCACTTCGGCAGCGGCACGGTCACCGACCGCGACATCGCGGCTGGCCTGCATGGCGCGGTGGTCAAGGAGGACGCCAAGGACGTCGCGGCGTGGACCGAGTACCTCGAGAACATCGCCAAGAAGCGCGGCAAGGAGTGGGATCCGCTCTACCAGGCGTGCAAGGAGCTGCTGCCGGCGACGGAGAAGAAGGACGCGAAGTAGGGTCCGGCGATGTCCTGCCCCGACTTCTGCTTCCCGGTCCGGCACTTCTCACCGGCGGCCGCCGTGCTGGTCGAGCGCTGGCTCGAGGCGCGCAACCCCGACGTCGTGCTGATCGAGGCGCCGGCCGACGCCAGCGGGCTGTTCAAGCATCTCGTGCACGAGCACACCAAGCCGCCGGTGGCGGTGCTGGCCTTCACCACCGTCCGCCCGGTGCGCTCGGTGGTGTTCCCCTTCGCCGTCTACTCGCCCGAGTGGGTGGCGGTGCGCTGGGCCCTCGACCACAAGAAGGCGGTGCGCGGCATCGACCTGCCGGCGCTGGCCTTTCTCGAGCACTTCAAGCCGGTGGACGAGGAGGCGGAGGACGAGGACGATAAGGACGAGGACGAGGACGAGGACGACGCGCCGGAAGCGCCCGCCGATCCCACCCGCACGCTGCTTGACGATCCCTACGAGACCATCGCGCGCATCGCCGGCGACCTCGACCACGCCTCGTGGTGGGAGCGGCAATTCGAATCGCTCGACGATCCCGAGGCCTACCGCCAGGCCGCCTTCGCCCTCGGCCAGCAGCTGCGCGTGGTCGCGCCGCGTGACGACGCGCTGACCAGCCAGCGCGAGCGCCACATGCGCTGGGCCCTCGACGAGGCGCGCATCACCAAGGTGAAGGGTCGCCTGCCGGTGGTGGCGGTGGTCTGCGGCGCCTTCCATGCCCCGGCCCTGGAGGCAGCGCAGGCGATGAGCGATGACGAGATAGCCGCGCTGCCCAAGGCCGAAGGCGTGCTGACGCTGATGCCGTTCAGCTACGAACGCCTGTCGTCGCAGAGCGGCTACGGCGCCGGCAACCAGGCCCCGCGTTGGTTCGAGCAGCGCTACTGGCTCGGCCTCGCCGGCCAGCTGTCCGCCGCCCCGGCGCGCTATCTCGCCGAAGCGGCGCGGCAGCTGAGGCTTGAGGGTCAGATGCGCTCCAGCGCCGAGGTCATCGAAGCGGTGCGCCTGGCCGACGGCCTCGCCTCGATGCAGGGCGGGCACGCCGCGGTGCTGGCCGAGCTGCGCGACGCCGCCACCACCTGCCTCGGCCAGGGCGACGCGCGCGTAGTGGCCAAGGCGCTGCGCGCGGTCGAGGTCGGCCACGCCGTCGGCAGCCTGCCCAAGGGCGTCAGCCGCACCGCGCTGCAGGACGATTTCGCTAGCCAGCTGGAGCGTTTGCGCCTGGACCGCTGGCGCGCCGACAAGGAGCAAAGCCTCGAACTCGACCTGCGCGAGGACCGCTCGGTGAAGACGGCCGAGGCCGCCTTCCGCGACCGCGACCGCTCGACCTTCCTGCACCGCCTCGACGTGCTCGGCATCGGCTTCGGCGCCACCACCGCGCGCGACCAGGCCGGCACCAGCAAGGAGCTGTGGCGCCTGCGCTGGTCGCCGGAATGCGAGATCCGCTTGGCCGAGGCCTCGTTGATCGCCGACAGCGTCGAGCACGCCGCCGCCTTCTCTCTCGCCGCGCGCCTGGAGGCGGCCGAGGACGTCGGCCAGGCGACCGCGGTGCTGCTGCGCGCCGCCGAATGCGCGCTGGCCGACGCCCTGACCCTTGCGCTTGGCCGGGTCCAGGCCCTGGCGGTCGAGGAGGCCGCCTTCGCCGCCGCCGCCGCCGGCATCGCCGACCTCGCCACCCTGCTGCGCTACGGCTCGGTGCGGGCAGTCGATCCGGCGCCGTTGCGCCCGGTGCTGGCGCAGCTGCATCTGCGCGCCTGCCTGCTGTTGCACGGCGCCACGGTGTGCGACGACGACGCGTCCCGCGCCATCCGTCTGGCCATGGACCGCATCCACGATGCGACCTTCCTGGGCGAAGAGGGCGTCGATCCGGAGCGCTGGCTGGAGGCGGTTGCGCAGGTCTCGCACAGCGATTCGCGCCACCCCTTCCTCTCCGGCTACGCCACCGCCCTGCTCATCGAACGCGGGCGCATCGACGACGAGGACCTCGACCGCGAGGTCGCCCGCCGCCTCTCGCCCGGCACCGAGGCCGACATCGGCGTCGCCTGGTTCGAGGGCCTGGTGCAGCGCAACCGCGCCGCGCTGTTCCTGCGCCGCGCGCTGTGGGCCTGCCTGGCTCGCTACGTCGACGGCCTCGACGACGAGGCCTTCCGCCGCGCCCTGCTCTACCTGCGCCGCGCCTTCGCCACCTTCCCGCCCGGCGAGGTCCGCCGCGTGGTCGCCATCCTCGGGGAACTGTGGCAGGGCGGCGGCGCCGAGCTGGCCCAGGCGGTCGAACGCAAGCTCGACCAGGCCGAGGTCGAGCAGGCCGCCGCCGACCTCGACGGACTGGACCTGCTATGAATCGCAACGAACGCTGGCGCCTGATCCTGGGCAAGACCGCGGACGAACTGGGGCCGCTCGCCGGCGAGCTGTCGACGCTCGATGAAGCCCTGGGCATGATCTACGACGAGGAGGAGAAGCCGGCCGGCCAGGGCGGATCGCGCAGCGGCGGCCTCGGACCGCGCAGCGGCGTGCGCCTGGCGCGCTGGCTCGGCGACATCCGCAGCTACTTCCCCAGCGACGTGGTGGCGGTGATCCAGCAGGACGCGATCGAGCGCAAGGGCCTCACCCAGCTGCTGTTCGAACCGGAGACCCTCGGCCAGGTGACGCCGAGCATCGAGCTGGTCGGCACGCTGATGTCGCTCAAGGGCATGATCCCCGACCAGACCAAGGAGACCGCCCGCCAGGTCGTCCGCGCCGTGGTCGAGGAGATCATCAAGCGGATGCAGAGCAGCCTGGAGACGGCGGTGCGCGGCTCGCTCGACCGCTCGCGGCACGCGCCACAGAAGAGTTTGCCCAATCTCGATTGGAAGCGCACCATCGGCGGGAATCTCAAGAACTACGATCCGACCCGTCGCACCGTCATTCCCGAGCGCTTCCACTTCTTCGCCCGCCAGCACCGGCGCAAGGAATGGAACGTCATCGTGTGCATGGACCAGAGCGGCTCGATGGCCGAGTCGGTGGTCTACGGCGCGGTGACCGGCGCGATCCTCGCCAGCATGCCGGCGCTGGAGACCCACGTCATCGTCTTCGACACCGAGGTGGTCGATCTCACCGCGCAGTGCAGCGATCCGGTCGACCTGCTGTTCGGCGTCCAGCTCGGCGGCGGCACCGACATCAACCGCGCCGTCGCCTACTGCCAGAGCCTGGTCCACGACCCGCAACGCACCATCTTCATCCTCATCACCGACCTCTTCGAAGGCGGCAACTCGGCCGAGCTGGTGCGGCGCATGGAGGCGCTGCGCGGCGACGGCGTGCGCGCCATGGTCATGCTGGCGCTGTCCGACTCCGGCGTGCCGACCTACGACGAGCACCTGGCCAAGCGCCTGCGCAACCTCGGCATCCCCTGCTTCGGCTGCACGCCGGGGTTGCTGCCGGAGTTTCTTTCGGGCGCGTTGAAAGGGGCTGATCTGGAAGCGCTGGCGAAGCGGTTGGCGCCGGGCTGATCAGAGGCTGGTGGCTGGCTGTTGGCTGGTAGCTGGTAGCTGGCCGCTGGTAGCTGGTAGCTGGTAGCTGGCCGCTGATCGCTGGTAGCTGGGCTCTGCCGAAGGTGGCGGCGGCAGTCCTTGTTCGCGGTCCGGCCTGCGGGAACGATGGAGTATGCGTTCTCTCCACCTGTTCGCCGCCCTCCTCCTGATCGGATCCGCCATGACTGCCGAGCTCCTCGACACCACCCTCAATGACATCGACGGCAAGCCCTACGCCCTGTCGCAGCACGCCGGCAAGGTCGTCCTGCTGGTCAACGTCGCCTCGAAGTGCGGACTGACCCCGCAATACGCCGGACTGGAGCAGCTGTACAAGGCCAACAAGGACCGCGGCCTGGTCATCATCGGCATCCCGGCCAACGAGTTCGGCGCCCAGGAGCCGGGCACCGAAGCCGAGATCAAGACGTTCTGCTCGACCAAGTATCAGGTGACCTTCCCGATGATGAGCAAGATCGTGGTCAAGGGCCAGGGCATCCACCCGCTCTACCAGCAGCTGGTGGCGGCCTCAGGCAAGGGCGAGGTGGAATGGAACTTCGCCAAGTTCCTCATCGGCCGCGACGGCAAGCTGGCCGCCCGTCTGCACCCCAAGGTGGCACCGGACAGCGACGAGTTGAAGCAGGCCGTAGAGAAGGCGTTGAGCGCGAAGTAGCCAGCGGCCAGTAGCCAGCAGCCAGCAGCCAGCGGCCAGCAGCCAGCAGCTAGCGGCCAGCGGCCAGCGTGACACGAGAGACGTGCTGGAAGCTGGAAGCTGGAAGCTGGAAGCTGGAAGCTGAGTTCTGGAAGCTGAGGTCTCATCCGCCGCTGCGCAGGCGGCGGATGAGGACTGTCAGCATCTTGCCGACGCTGCCGTTCTGTTCGAGTAGCTCCGTCACGTCGTGTCCCAGGGCCTGGCAGATGTGCAACTGTGCCGCGATCTCGTGGTTGGAGCCGCGCGCGATGGACAGGAACCGGGCATAATCGCCGTCGCTGCCTCGTCCGGCCCCTTCTGCGATGTTGCTGGATACCGAGATCGCCGCCCGACGGATCTGTGATCCGAGGTCGCCGAAGCTGACCGTGATCGTCGCGACGCCCGCGATCTGCTGATTGGCCGCGTGCCAGACGCGGAGTTGCATGAAGTTCGCCATGGTTGGAAGGCTCCTTGTGCAGCCTGCCGCACCATCCGCGCGCAGCGGTCAAGGCCGCGCAGCGCCGGGCGAAGCTCGGTCCGCCTTGACGGCGAGCACGGATGGTACGGTAGGCGGAACAAGGAGCCGAAAGCCGTTCTCAGCCACGCGCTTGCGGGCCACCAGCCACCAGCCACCAGCCACCTGCCACCTGCCACCTGCCACCAGCCACCTGCCACCTGCCACACCAGCCACCAGCCACTCTACGCCGACTTCACCGAATCCTTGCTGCTCATCTTCCACTGCAGATCGGCATTGGCCTGGCCGCGGGCGCTGACGATGAGGCTCCAGCGCACGATGCCGTCAGCATCGGGCGTGGCCTTGGGCGAGGTCTTCTCGGCGTCGAACTCGATCTTCACCTGGGCCACCTCGCTGACCGGGATGCGCTCCTCGATCTCGACCGCGTGCGCCGCGGCCCCGAGGTTTGCCAGACCTACGCGCACGTGGCGTTCGCTGGTGCGCCAGCTGCCGAGCATGCCCGGCTCCTCGTCCTTCTGCCAGGCGTGCCGGTTGACCCGCAACTCGGGCTCGGCGCCCCAGCCGAGTTCGAACTCGGCACCGGGGGCGGTGAACAGCACGGTCGAGCGACCGGCGGCGCCGCCGTCGCGGATCAGCTCGACCGGGCCGGCGAGCAGCGGCTGCGGCGCGGTGTTCGCCTGCACCGAGGCGAGGATCGCGGCCTCGACCAGTTCGGCGCGGACGACAGGGCGGATTTTGGCCGGGGCGGTGAAGCCGAACAACGGCACGCGGTGCG
>JALHRW010000057.1 GCA_022841245.1 Planctomycetota bacterium | reverse complement strand
ATCTCGAACTCCAGGCGGCCGCCGCCAAACTGGTCCAGGATCGCCAGCTGGGCATTCCGCGGATCGGTCACCACCGTTCGATTCCCCAGGGCATCGACCGCATAGAAGACCAGACCGCGGTTCTCGAAGCCCTGCTCGGGCTTGAACAGGCCGGATGTGGTGGGGTCGGTCAGCACCAGGAAGTCCAGCGGCTGCGGCTGCGGCTGCGAGACGTAGATCTGCCACCCGGGCTGGCCCGTCGGATGGCCGCCGGCCACCTGGCCGGGCGGGAAGCACCACACCCAGATATCCCAGGTGAATCCCGTCTTCACCCCCAGCGAGCTGCGGATGTCGGTGTCCTGGAAGTGGATGCGGTCGAGTGACAGCCCCAGGATCCCGGTCCCCGGCGAGGCGCTCGCCTGGCCGCAGGGTGCACACCCGGTCGGCTCCGTCGGCGCCCGGTAGTCATGCGCGATGTGGCGGTAGCGCAGTGACGTGCCGATGACGCTGTATTTCGACCGGCATTCGCCGAGATCCTGTACTGGATAGCGCGTGTCTCCAACGCAGATCCACGGCGACTGCGGGCACTCGTAGCAGATCTTGCAGCAATATTGCATATTGCTGCAGCCGGCCAGTTTCCCTTCCAGGGCGGCACGGGCCGCCGCCTCGGTGACCGGGGCCGGAGAACTGGCCTCGCCCGCACCGAGGGCGCTATGCCAGGTCGTCAGCAGGGCGAGGAGGCAGGCTAGGCGGAATAGGCGGCTCGGAGTGATAGACATGGCTAGTGCTCGCGAATGGTGATGAGAAACTGGACCTGGCCGGCACGTACCGGCGAACCGGCGATGAGCAGGCAATGGCCGACGGTGCCGGCGCTGGCCAGGAATTCGATCGTGGCCACGCCCTGCGCGTCGGCCGGCACGGTGATGGCGCTCTGGCCGCTGGCCGGGAACTCGCCTAGGCCCTGCGAGGTGCAGCTGACAGGGCACATGGGGTCGGTCTGAACCTGTAGACGGACCCGCTCACCGGGTCGCAGCGTCACCGCGCCGGCGCCGATCGCCGTCACCACCGGCACGTCCGGGCCCGGATCGACCACCTGCATGTAGCGGCTGCCATCGACGACCCGGCAGTAGGCCGCAGGGTCGGCACGGTAGGCCGCCAGGTCGAAGCCGGCAGCAACGCGGGTGATCCGAACCGGCGCGGGCGCAGCGGAGCCGAGCGACGTGACGGGTTGAGCCGGCGCCGCAGGGGAACCGATATGCTGGTCTTGCGTAGACGACACATGCTCTTCCGGCTGGGCCGCTGGCGCAGCAGACACGGTTGGCGCCCCAGCGGGTCGCGACTCGTGGCTGCAGGCCGCCAGCACGAGGACGACGGCCGACACGAACGCGTATCCGCGACGACAGTCGTGTTTATGCCGTACTTTATCGTCTATTTTACGACTGACAGGCACGTCGATCTCCGGCGCCGGGGCGGCATGAGGGTTGAGACGGCAATTGAGTAGCAGCACGTCGGCGCTGTTCAATGTTTTTTATCGTTCAGTTTTCAGGACATACGCAGGATAGACTAAGTTCGCGTAACCAGCGGGTTGCGTGGACGCCGACGGCTCCCACGTGGCCTGGGGCGTCGATGCGCTATCAATCGCGCCGCCGTTCCAACGTGTCGATCTCGCGCCAGAAGGCATTGTGACAACCGCCTACGCGGTACAGGCGGAGCCAGGCACCCTCGTCACCGCGGTGGCTGTGGACATCCTCGTCGCCACGAGCCGCGGGATTGTCCGTGCCCAGCTGCAGATCGCAGGCCCTGGGGCCGGGCGTGGCCGCGATGGCCTCATTCAGGCGCTGGCCACCGCGGGTCGAGAACGACTGGCGGTCTGGGCGGTGGTCCACGATCTGCGGAGCCAGGTACGCCATTGTGGATGTTCCCAAGGTCCTTTAGGAGGAGCCGGCCGGCTGGCCGCGCTGCCCGCTCTCGCTGCTTCGCTGGCCAGCGATGTCCCGGTGCGCTGGATCCTCACGGGTGATATCGACAGCAAGAGGCCCGGCCTGGGAGCGGCGCTCGTCACGCACGGGTGGTCCCTTGGCGCGCCAGAGATCGTGGTGTCAGCTGATCCGTCTCCCTTGCTGACCCGCTCAGGCGTCATCGCCATCATCCCGAACGCAGCGGTTGCCATGCAGCACCAGCGGCTCCTGCGTCCCGTCCTGGATGGCGGCTTGGCGGTCGAGTTGCTGCTGGTCGATGCCGCCGGACGGCTCCGGGAGCGGCGCACCATGCCCATGGACGACAGCCTGCCGGATGACCCCGCTGTTGCCGCACAGTTCCGCGACGTGCTGACCAGCCGCATCGACCCGGCGAGCAGCCCCTCGCAGAGCTGCATCACCCGCCATGCCACGGCTGGGGCGGCCTGGGCGCAGTCACGGCACGCGCAGGCGCTCGACAGCCTCAAGCCCGAGGATTGAACCGACGGCTGCATCACCTGCCACGTCACGCCGGTGGCGGCCAAGGTCGTCGCACCTGCCGTAGCCTGCCAGTCATGTCATGAGGGCGGCGACGCTCACGTGGCCAGCCAGGGGAAGCTACGCACCGCGGGGACAGCCGACTGCCGATCCTGCCATGACGCCAAGCACCACCCGACGTTCCGCCGGGAACTGGCTTGGCCGAAGATTCAGCACGGACGGGAGCCGGCGACCAAGCCGTAGGCACCCAGTCCTCGATTGGCTGGTCCGCTGCATCCGGATACTACGACCATGGCCGAGGATGTCGATCACAGCGCTCGCTTCGCCCAGGATTTTCTGACCGCGTTGCGGTGTGGGCGGGCGTTCCACGGCCTGTCGGTCAGCGACATCGTCAAGCGCGCCCATGTCGCCCGCGGCTCCTACTACGCGATCCTGGCCCAGCAGCAGTTCCCCCGCTGGCCCAACGCCATCGCCCTCGCTGCCGCCACCGGCTGGCGTATGGACCTCGTGATCGCCCCGCTGTCGCGCTGCCCGGCTCAGACCATGTCCGCGCCTACACGGCGTGGCCATCTCCCCCCTGAGCCAGTTGTTGCCACCGCTGTCCTGCACTGCGTCCCGACCATGCGCGATCATGTTGCCGCCGCCCTCCTCATAGGACTGGCCGAACGCGGCTGGTCTCTCCGCCAGGCTGCCCGAGCGGCGCACCTGAGCCCCACGAAGCCAACGTCGCTCCTGACGGCGGAGCATGGCCCTGACATATCCACCCTGGCGCAGTTCATGCGCCCCATGGGGTATGCCGTGACCGTCCGCTATCGGCCCTGGGACGCCCCCGATCCTCCGGTCCTGATCCAACCCACGCAGGCAGCGGCGCAGCTGGTTCGCTCACGGCATGCATCCACGCTCGCCCCGCTGACCCGCCTCTTGCCAGCGCTGGGCAACCTGATCCAGGTTCCCGACGATGATGCCATCCGAGCGACCTTCGCCCGGCTCGGAACTGTCCGCGCAACCGCTGCCGCGCTGCAGGTGGCCAAAAGTTGGCTGCGCCCAGTCATGAAGCGCCTCGACATCCCAGTGCGCTCGTACCCACAGGGGACACCGGCAACGCGCCGCATCCGGAACAGCCAGATTGTAGAGGACGCGACCAGCGGTCAGACCTATCGCCAGATCGGCCTGCGCTACGGCATCACCGGCAGTCGGGTGCAGCAAATCCTGCGCAAACAGGGGATCGACTTGCGGAAACTGGCGCTGCGGCGGCAACAGGTGCAGCGAGACTGCTCAACATCGTGATGGGCATGACCTGGGCAAACGTCTGCCCCCAGTAGCCCTTGGCCAGCACCACCGGGACGGCCATGTCGCGGTGATTCCAGTCCCTCGCGTTCCACCCCACCCCGTGACTCGTCTCTGCCCAGATCGTCCCAACGCGCCCAGGATCCGGTTAGCTCTGACCCCCCTCCGGCGTCTCCCTGCTCAATGCTCAGCCACCTGCAGTTCCTCCTCGATCTTTGCCGCGAGCACGCCTACCGCGGCCGGCCCTGCCGGGTGACCTGTGTCCCGCCCCGCTGCCGGCGTCCCCGGGCGGTCGACTGCCACATCGACTCCGTCGGCCACACCGATCGGGTTAACCTCCGGCCGCTGTTCAGCCGCGCCCATCTGGCGGTGCCAATCGGGCGGGTGCAACGGGTCGAGTTGCTGCGGTGACCTAGACGGTGAGCGGCCACACGCCGGGCTGGGCGGACCACTCGTTGACCCTGAACCGCTGGTCGCGCATCGCTCAGGACCAATCGTCTGTCGGCAGCGATTGGGAGCCTTGCTGATGTTCTATTGCCGAGTTGCAGCGTGAGACCCTTGGAGACATGCGCACCGGCAAGCCACCAACACGGCTCGACGGTGTTGTCCTGAAAACACGACACTCTCCTGCATTGCATTGCCAGTCCAGCACATCCATATTCGGGCTGCATGAGTTCCGACCAGGCCTTCGCGCATAGCCCACCTGACAACGCTGATTGGACGCAAGCGCATCGTCTTGCGGATCATCTCGCATCCGTGTCGAATCTATCACGTCAGGCTGCAAACGTGTTCGGAGCAGGCGACATCGCCGCCCTGGCAGGGCTATGGCATGATTTGGGCAAATACCGGCCCTCGTTTCAGCGCTACATTCGTGGCGCGCATGGATTGGAGAAGTCGCATAAGCTGGCTGGAGCTGCCCTGGCTTTGCGCATGCGCACCGGGATCGGCGATCTCATTGCTCTGGCGATCTCCGGGCATCACGGCGGCATTCCGAGCTTATGCGGAGCGGGTTCGTCGCTGGATGCCCGCCGAACTGACGCCGAGTGCGAACTCGCCGAAGCCGTGGCGGCTGGCGCTCCCGCAGATATCCTCGCCCAGCTGCCGCCAACGTCCTGGAATGGCCGTCCGAACGTGGTCGCCCCCGAGGACGTTGTTGTTCTGCGTGAGTTGCTCACCCGCTTCGTGTTCAGCGCCCTGGTCGATGCCGACTATCGCGACACCGCCGCCTTCTACGATCCAGCGAGCGAAGCCCGTCGTGCAACCGCTGCGGCAAGTCATCACAGCATGGCCGAGCTGCGTGACCTGCTCGACGCCCACCTCAACATTCTGGCGGGCAAGGCCGAAGAAACCCCGGTCAACCGCCAACGGAGCAGCATCCTCGCGTCTTGCCGGGCTGCCGCCGAGCAGCCGCCCGGCATCTTCGACCTGACGGTGCCGACCGGCGGCGGCAAGACGCTGGCAGCCATGTCCTTCGCTCTGCGCCATGCCGCCAGGCACGGTAAGCGTCGCGTGATCGTGGTGCTGCCGTTCACTGCCATCATCGAGCAGAACGCCCGTGTCTACGCCGGGATCCTCGGCGAGGACCAGGTGCTGGAGCACCACGGCGCCTACGACGGCGAGTCCGAGCGCATCGCCGCCTGGTGCCGCCAACATGGCTTGGCGCGCGCCGAGCATACCCGTCGCCATAAGCTGGTGGCTGAGAACTGGGACGCGCCGGTGATTGTCACCACCAGCGTACAGTTCCTGGAATCGCTGCATGCGCACGAGCCGGGCCGCTGCCGCAAGCTGCACAACTTGGCCGACGCCGTGGTGATCCTCGACGAAGCGCAATCGATCCCGGCCCACTTGCTCGACGCCACGCTCGACACACTGCGCGGGCTGGTTCGCGCATTCGGTGTCTCGCTGGTATGCTGCACCGCCACTCAGCCGGCCCTGCACGCCCGCACCGATGCCCAGGGCCGCCACCGGCCCGGGCTGGGCGCGCCCGTTCCGATCATCGCCGAACCGGGTCCGCTCTTCGCCGCCCTCGACCGCGTGCTGGTGACCTGGCCTGACGACCTCGGTACGGTGCTGCCGTGGGGAAACCTGGCCGAACAGCTGCGCGCCGAGCCGCAGGCCCTGGCCGTCGTCCACCGCCGCCAGGATGCCTGGGAACTCGCCCGGCTGGTGGGCGAGGACTGCCTGCACCTGTCGGCGCTTATGCTCCCCGACCATCGCCATCGGGTCCTTACCGACATCCGGCAGCGGCTGAAAGACCGAAAAACCTGCCGCGTGGTGGCAACACAGCTCATCGAGGCTGGTGTCGACGTCGACTTCCCGGTGGTCTTCCGCGCCCTTGCTGGCCTGGACTCGCTTGCCCAGGCGGCCGGCCGCTGCAATCGCGAGGGCAGGCTCGGGCCGCGCGGCGGACGCTTCACCGTCTTCGTCGCACCCAGCTCGCCACCACCGGGCATCCTCGCCAGGGCGGCAGAGGTGACGAAAACCATGTTGCGCGCAGGCCCGCTCGATCTCGCCGATCCGCAGCTGTACCCACGCTTCTACGCACGTCTCTACGACAGTTCAGCCACCGATGCGCGCGGCCTGGGCGAACTGCGCATCCAGCGTGATTTTCCGCAGATCGCCGAGCGCTATAAGCTGATCGACGACGGGGGCCAGATCCCGGTCGTGGTACGCTGGTCCGGCCTGGGGCCGGCGACACTGGCGGCGATCGATCGACTGGCGGCCGGCTTCGCCGACAGCGAGGCCTTCCGACTGGTGCGCCGGGCCAGCGTGCAGGTGCCGCGTTCGGTCGCCACCGCTTGGCTGGTCGACCACGTCCTGCGTTTGGCCCGGAACCATCCCATCCCGATCCTCTCGCTCGCTGATTGGCCAGATCGATATGATACGACCTATGGCCTGCGGATATGGGACGAGCCGAGTCTCAGCACGGAACAGTTGATCCTATGACGCCATCACGACGGCAGAGACGCCTTGGTCGCAACATGCAATGAACGTTGCACGCAGAGCCTTTCCCGCCCATCACCATCCAGGACGATCATGAGCGAAACCCCGCCCCGTCTGCATCTGCGCGCCACCGGCGACCTGGCCTGCTTCAGCCGGCCTGAGTTCGCAGTCGAGCGCACCAGCTACCCCTGGATCACCCCCTCGGCTGCCCGCGCCCTTTTCGAGGCTGTGCTATGGAAGCCGCGCATCCGCTGGGAGGTGCGCGAGATCCGCGTGCTGAAGCCGATCCGCTTCACCAGCTTCCGGCGCAACGAGGTAGGCGGCGTGGTGCCCGAGCGTTGGAAGGAGAGCGATCCGCCGCGCCTGACCGATGACGACCGCCAGCAGCGCACGACCACGGCGCTGACCAAGGTCGACTACGTCATCGCTGCCGACCTCCGGCTTAACGCCGCGGTGTCGCGCGACGGCGCCGATGACAACCACGCCAAGTACCGGGACATGTTCCTGCGCCGGCTGGAGAAGGGCCAGGTCTTCCACCGGCCCTACCTCGGCTGCCGCGAGTTCGCCGCTGATGTTGGCCCTGCCAGCGGAGCGGAGGCCGCCTGCCCGATCAGCATGGATCACGGCACCATGCTCTACGACTTCCTCTTCCCGGTGGACTACGGCGACAAGGGCGAGCACCGCGTCTGGCGACCCAAGCAGAAGCCGCGCCCGCTCTACTTCGACGCCAAGCTGGTCGATGGTGTCGTGCAGGTGCCGCCCCGCGCCGAGGTGCTGACCGCGCTGCCCGAACGACTACGCCCACAGGAGGAACTGTCGTGATCCTGCAATCCCTGGTGCGGCTGGCGGAACGACAGGGAAAGGAAGCGGCCCGGCAGGGACAGGCCGTCGAACGCGGCTTCGATGCGAAACCGGTGCATTGGATCATCGACATCGACAACCGGGGCAAAGTGCTGGGCGTGGTTTGGACCGGACAGCGTCCCGAAGGGGCCAAGAAGGATGCGTTTCTCTCGCTGTCGATTCCGAAGCGTTGCGGTCGCACCTCGGGCATCGCAGCGGACCTGCTGGTCGACAAGGCCCTGTACCTCTTCGGGATCGGCGACGCTGGCAAGAAGGACCGGCGCCAGGAGGCGGTCGCTGCGTTCCAAGCAGAACTCGCCCGGTTCAAGGACATCCCCGAGGTCGCGGCGCAGATTGCCGCCCTGCATCGTATCGTGGAGAATGTGCACGCCTTCTGTAAGAAATGGGTGGGTGGCAGCGAGACGTCACCCGTATCGAGCGTGGCTGGTGACGTGATGGTTCCCAAGGCCTGGGCGGCTGGCCATCTCTTTGTCTTCCGGATCGAAGGCGAACGCTTCGTTACCGCCAGTCCCGCGCTTCGGGCCCGTATAGCGGCCGAGGCCGCCTCCGCCGGAGCGGTCGACCCTGACGCGGACGGCAATGATCTGTGCCTGGTGAGTGGCCGCTGGTCCGCTCCGAAGGACCTCATCGACGCGTTCAGCCTGCCTGGGCCACCTGGCGACGGCGGACCGATCAAGCTCATCAGCTTCAACGCCGACGCCTTCTGCCATCTGGGCCGGACAGGTAACGAGAACGCGCCGATCTCGGTCGATGCGGCAGATCAGGTCTTCGTGGCGTTACAGCACCTGTGCCGCCCGAACGGCGACAACCTCAAGCGGCTGAACGCCAAGACCACGGTGTTGTTCTGGTCGGATGCGGCCACGGGAACAACCGCGATCGATGAACTGTTCGGCCCATGTCTCGATGCTGATCCGGCGGCGGTGCGTCGGATTGAGATGCTCTATGCCGCGCCCCAAGACGGTCGTCCGGTTCCGACAACGGGAGCAACGCCCTTCCATACGCTCGTGGTCACGCGCGAGAAAGGGCGCGTCTCGGTCCGCAGTGCCCTGCTCTCCACGACGGAAGACGTCGCCAAGCACATCCTCCGCTGGTTCGCCGACCTCGACCTCGGTCATGTTGATGGCCGGCCCTACCGAGCGATCTGGGCCCTGGCCAAGGCCACGGTGTCGGCCAAGGCGAACGACGCCGAACCCGTCCACGACCTCATGGCCCGGCTCTATCTGGCGGCGATCACCGGCGCGCCGCTGCCGACCGAGGCCATGGCAGCCGTGTTGCGGCGCATCCGTGCGCACGACAAGGACGCCGACTCGCCTTCCCGCATCGCCCTAATCAAAGCCACCCTCATCCGCTCATACCAGAAGGAGACCCCTGTGTCCCTCGACCCCGCCCACCCCGATCCCGCCTACCACCTGGGCCGGCTCTTCGCCCTGCTGGAGCAGATCCAGGACAAGGCGACCGGCGCCGCCGCCGGCATCGCTGAACGCTACCTTGGCGCCGCCATGGGCACGCCGGCCCTGGTCTTTCCGCGCTTGCTGAAGCTGCACCACCATCACCTCGCCAAGATCGGCGGAGGCCTGGCGGTGCACTTCGGCAAGCAGATTGACGCGATCGTCGCCCGGTTGCCGCCCAAACTGCCCGCCACCCAGGCCCTCGCCGACCAGGGCACCTTCATGGTCGGCTACCACCATCAGCGCGCCGAGCGTTTCAAGCCCGGCAGCGACGCTTCCACCTCCACTCCCGCCAAGGACCAGCCGTGACCGCCATCGCCAACCGCTTTGATCTCGTCCTCCTCTTCGATTGCGCCGACGGCAATCCCAACGGCGACCCCGACGCCGGTAACATGCCGCGCACCGACCCGGAGACCCTCCAGGGCCTGGTCAGCGACGTGTGCCAGAAGCGCAAGGTGCGCGACTGGGTCTATCAGGCCAAGGCCAGCGCCGGCCAGCCGGCGCTGGGCTACGACATCCTGTTCGGGCATTCCGGCCTGCCGCAGCGGCAGGTGATCCAGCCGCAACTGGCGGAGGCGCATGAGGCCTCCCTGTCCGCCGACGAGAAGAAGCAACTCGGCAAGGCCAACGCAAAGGAGGCCGCGAAACTGCGTGACGAGTTCGCCAAGGGACACGCCAACGACGCCCGCTCACGCCTGTGCGCCAGCCGCTTCGACGTCCGCACTTTCGGCGCCGTCCTGGCGCACAAGGAACGCAACGCCGGCCAGGTGCGCGGTCCGGTACAGTGTACCTTCGCCCGCTCGATCGATCCGGTGCTGTCCCTGGAGGCATGCATCACGCGCAAGTCGGTCACCAACCAGGACGATGCCGACGAGCAGATGGCCAAGGACGGTGCCGTCACCGGCACCATGGGCCGCAAGAACCTCATCCCCTACGGCCTCTACCGCAGCGCCTGGTTCGTCAGCCCGATGCTGGCCACCAACACGGCCGCCGATGGCACCGAGCTGGGCACTGGCTTTAGCCAGGAGGATTTCAAGGTCCTGTGCGAGGCCCTGCTGCGCATGTGGGAACTCGACCGCTCGGCTGCGCGCGGGATGATGGCAACGCGGGCGCTGGTCGCCTTCCGCCACGACTCCGCTCTGGGCAATGCTCCTGCCCACCGCCTGCTGGAACGGGTGAAGGTGCAGCGCGTCGATCCGGCCAAACCGCCGCGCGCCTTCGGCGACTACCGCCTGGAGATCGACCGCTCCGGCCTGCCCGCCGGCGTGGCTTGCTTCGATCTCGCCGAGCCGGCCGAGTGGAAGGCGTGCTTCGGCGGTTGAGGTGGAAGACGATGACAGCATTGCGCTCTCGGCAGTCGAGCACTTCGCCTTCTGCCCCCGGCAGGTCTACCTGATCCATGCCGAGGGGCAGTTCGCTGCCAACCGCTTCACCGTCGAGGGCGACCTGCTGCACCGGCGCGTCACCGATGGCGAGGACGAAAGCCGGCCGGGCGTGCGGATCTGCCGCAGCCTACATCTCGTGTCGCGTCGCCTGGGCGTGCGCGGTATCGCCGATGTCGTCGAGTTCCGTGACGGCGTGCCGCTGCCGGTGGAATACAAGCGCGGCGCCCGCACCGGCCGGCGCTGTGAGCAGGTGCAGCTCGCCCTGCAGGCGATGTGCCTGGAAGAGATGCTGGGCGTGCTGGTGCCACAGGGTTGCATCTGGCACGGGAAGAGCCGTCGGCGTGAGAGCATCGCCATCGACCAGCCACTGCGCGACGAGGCGGCTGACCTGGTCGCTCAGGCGCGCACCTGCCTCGCCGCAGCACGTGCACCGACGGCGGTACCCGGCCGGCACTGCGACGCCTGCAGCCTACGTCCGCTCTGCCTGCCGAACGTTACCAACGGCAGCTCGGCCGCCGCTTGGACGCGGCACCACCTGGGAGGCGCATGCGCCAACACCACAACGTCCTCTACCTGACCACGCCCGGCGCCTACCTCTGCCTGCACGACCAGGCGGTGGAGGTGCGTCGCGACGGCCAGGACCCGGTGCGGGTGCCGCGCCACCACCTCCAGGCCATCGTCTGCCTGGGGCCGGCCACGGTCAGTCCGCCACTCATGCAGGCCTGCGCCGAGGACGGCATCGCCATCGTCTTCTGCACCGAGCAGGGCCGCTTCCTCGCCCGCGTAGTCGGCCCGCAGGATGGCAACGTTCATCTGCGCCGCGCCCAGTACCACGCCGCGGACGACCCGGCACGCCGTCTCGCCATCGCCCGCGCCATCGTCGCCGGCAAGCTGCATAACGCCCGTACCCTGCTGCGCCGCTGGGCGCGCGAACACCCCGATGCCGAGTCGGCCGCCCCCATCAGCGGTGCCGCGGACGACCTCACCCGCATCATCGACGAACTGCCCCGCGTCGGCGACATTGACGTCTTGCGCGGCCACGAAGGCATGGGGGCGAAGCGCTATTTCGCCATGTTTCCGCTCCTGCTGCGCGGAGATCCCGGCATGACGTGGGAGGGGCGCAGCCATCGCCCGCCGCTCGATCCGGTCAACGCCGTCCTGTCCTTCCTCTACAGCATCCTGGCGAGCGAGTGCGGAGCGGCGGCCCAGGCGGTCGGCCTCGATTCCCAAGTCGGCTTCCTGCACGTCGAGAAGCCGGGGCGTCCGGCCCTGTCCCTCGACCTCATGGAGGAGTTCCGACCGCTGCTGGCGGATCGGCTGATGTTCACTCTGGTCAACCGGCGGCAGATTCAGCCTGGGCATCTGCGTCGTGAGGACGCTGGCGCCTGGTCGCTGACCGACGACGGGCGACGGCTGGTGCTGGCCGCCTGGCACGGGCGCAAGCGCGAAGCTCTCACCCATCCGCTCCTCGGCGAGGCAACGGCGTGGGGCCTCTGCCCGCATGTCCAGGCCCGCCTGCTGGCCCGGCATCTGCGCGGCGACCTCGACGCCTATCCCCCCTGCCTGCCGGACTGAACGTGCTGGTCCTGATCACCTACGACGTGAGCACGCAGAGCCGTGAAGGCCGACGCCGCCTGCGTCGCATCGCCAAGGCTTGCCAGGGCCATGGCCACCGGGTGCAGTTCTCGGTCTTCGAATGTCAGGTCGACGATGCGACCTGGACCGGCCTGCGCGGGCGGCTCCTCGACATCCTCGACGTCGACGAGGACAGCCTGCGCTTCTACTTTCTCGGCGAGGATGGTTTTGCGCGCAGCGAACACCATGGCACCAAGCCCAGTCTGGATATGGAAGGGCCGCTGGTCTTGTGACCGCGAACCCCCAATGCTCAGTTCAAGTCGGACCATTCGCGGTACGCAGCATCCCTTTGACAATTCAATACTTGTGGAGAATCCCATTGGCGCTTCTGGCGCCGGTCGCGCACCCATCCCGGCGAATGCGCGATTGATCGCATGTAACCCGTGTCTTGCACCCGGGTTGCGATAGCCGGAGTCGCCCCTCTCGAACGAGAGGGGCGCGGATAGAAGCCAAGAGAACGGAGCGATCCGCGCAGAGGACTCCAGTCGCCCCTCTCGAACGAGAGGGGCGCGGATAGAAGCTCAACCACAGAAGCCAGCGCATCGACGGTGGCGTCGCCCCTCTCGAACGAGAGGGGCGCGGATAGAAGCCTGGAGCAGCAGCGCGGCCCGGCGGCGGCGCCGGTCGCCCCTCTCGAACGAGAGGGGCGCGGATAGAAGCAACGAGGCGTCCGTCGGCGTGGACGTCGCGCAGTCGCCCCTCTCGAACGAGAGGGGCGCGGATAGAAGCGATGTCGAGGTGCTGCCGGTCGATCCCACCTTGTCGCCCCTCTCGAACGAGAGGGGCGCGGATAGAAGCGCCAGCTCGCATCTCAGGAGTACTACTTCGGCGTCGCCCCTCTCGAACGAGAGGGGCGCGGATAGAAGCAACGTCTACGGCGGTAACACCGCTGCGGTTGGGTCGCCCCTCTCGAACGAGAGGGGCGCGGATAGAAGCAATCTGGAGCAGGATACCGGCCGCGTGGTCGAGGTCGCCCCTCTCGAACGAGAGGGGCGCGGATAGAAGCATCGGCGCTTCGCCGTCGCCGCCTGGTGCCAGGTCGCCCCTCTCGAACGAGAGGGGCGCGGATAGAAGCACGATCCGGCGCGTTTGCGTCTTCCGCCCGGCAGTCGCCCCTCTCGAACGAGAGGGGCGCGGATAGAAGCGTCCTGCGCGGCCGGCGCCTGGTGATGGCCCGGTCGCCCCTCTCGAACGAGAGGGGCGCGGATAGAAGCAGCATGGTCTTGATCGAGTCGATGCGGCGCTGGTCGCCCCTCTCGAACGAGAGGGGCGCGGATAGAAGCCGCGCCCTGATCGCCATGGAGCGAGCATCGTCGTCGCCCCTCTCGAACGAGAGGGGCGCGGATAGAAGCAGCTTGCGGCCAACGGGACCCCCCGAGGCATGGTCGCCCCTCTCGAACGAGAGGGGCGCGGATAGAAGCCGATTGGCCGTTGTCTGCCTCCTGGCCCTCACGTCGCCCCTCTCGAACGAGAGGGGCGCGGATAGAAGCATCCGGCACACCCGGGCCGAGGTCGGCCGCGAGTCGCCCCTCTCGAACGAGAGGGGCGCGGATAGAAGCGACATCAGGTCGACCACCACCGGGTTCCGCCCTGTCGCCCCTCTCGAACGAGAGGGGCGCGGATAGAAGCTCGTTGGCCTCAGCCGCTTGAGCCCTGACCAAGTCGCCCCTCTCGAACGAGAGGGGCGCGGATAGAAGCCATTACTCGAACTCCCCGCGGCGCATGAAGGGGTCGCCCCTCTCGAACGAGAGGGGCGCGGATAGAAGCACCCATTGCTCATAGAAGCACTGAGGCCGAGATCACCGCCCGTCCCGAGTTGTCGCCCCTCTCGAACGAGAGGGGCGCGGATAGAAGCGCCCAATCATAGCCGCGCTGCCAGTCGGCTTTGTCGCCCCTCTCGAACGAGAGGGGCGCGGATAGAAGCTGGCTGCGGTAGCCGATCAGCACGGCCTTGTTGGTCGCCCCTCTCGAACGAGAGGGGCGCGGATAGAAGCTCCGGCTTCGGCTACAGCGGCCCGGCCGTGGTGTCGCCCCTCTCGAACGAGAGGGGCGCGGATAGAAGCTTCCACATGCTGGCGAGCTTCAACGAGTACGACGTCGCCCCTCTCGAACGAGAGGGGCGCGGATAGAAGCAGGTCGTACCAGTTCTTGAGCTCCTGGTGCATGGTCGCCCCTCTCGAACGAGAGGGGCGCGGATAGAAGCAACCAGGGTTGGCAGCTGTTCGGAGGGCGCCAGTCGCCCCTCTCGAACGAGAGGGGCGCGGATAGAAGCCGCGCTCTGGTTGATGCAGCCGGCGGCATCAGGTCGCCCCTCTCGAACGAGAGGGGCGCGGATAGAAGCCTCCTGGGTTGGCGCGCTGTTGCCCGTGCGGCGTCGCCCCTCTCGAACGAGAGGGGCGCGGATAGAAGCCTGCGCAACAACCTCGACGTGAAGCTGCCCGCCGGTCGCCCCTCTCGAACGAGAGGGGCGCGGATAGAAGCCACCCCCGCATCGTCCCCGGCGGACTGGTCTTCGTCGCCCCTCTCGAACGAGAGGGGCGCGGATAGAAGCGATGAGCCCATAAGCGCCGACGCGTGGTCCAAGGTCGCCCCTCTCGAACGAGAGGGGCGCGGATAGAAGCGATGCCGGGGATGGGCTGCCACACACGGACATCCATCTGCTCGGCAGGGAATACGCAACATCGGCCGGACGGTGGCTCCCTGTGAAGCGATACTCAGGTTGATCGGGCGCCTAGCGGCAAGTCCTCGGCCCCCGTCATCGACCTGGACCTACGCCGCGCCTCTCCTCAGCCGGTATACCGCCGCGAGTATCTCTGCCACGGGCTTGAACCACTTGGCCTTGATCGGTTGCCCCACCTGCACCTCTCGGGCCAAGGCGCGGGCCAGGGTGACGTTCTCGACCATCGGTATGCCGTGCTCGGCGGCGATGGCCTTGATCTTCTGCGCCACCTCGTCGTAACCCTTTGCCAGCACTACAGGCGAGGCCATCTCCTTCTGGTCGTACTTGAGCGCGACGGCCACGTGGGTCGGGTTGGTGATGATCACGTCGGCCTTCGGCACTTCCTGCATCATGCGGCGCTGGGCCATCTGCCGCGCCATCTGACGCATCTTGCCCTTCACCTCCTGGTTGCCTTCCATCTGCTTGAACTCCTCCTTCAGCTCCTGCTTGGTCATCATGTTGTCGCGGGTGTGCTGCCAACGCTGGTACATCAGGTCGCCCATACCGATGATCAGCATGGCGGCGGCAAGCAGCATGCTCAGCTTCCACATCGCCATCGCGTCGTCGGCCAAGCGAGCCTCCAGCGCAGTCGTCACCACGATCTCGCTGGGCAGCCGCCAGGAGATCAGCGACCAGGCCAGCACGATGAGAAGAACCAGCTTCACCACGTTGGTGGCGAAACGGATCATGCCACGGATGCCGAACAATCTACCCAGACCAGTCATCGGATTGATCTTCGACAGCTTCGGCTCTAGCGGTTGCAGCGTAGGATGGAAACCGACCTGGGCGAATCCGACCAGCGCCGCCACCACCATCATGCAGCCGATGAAGATGGCGGTGATCCAGATCAGCGGCAGGTGCCCCTGGATCATCGTCTCAATGGTGTTGTCGACGGTGAGTTCGCTGCGCAGGCCCGGACCGAAGGACCAGCGAAGCGCACTGGTGCAGGAGGACCACAGCCACGGCGCCATCATCAGCATCACGGTGAAGCCGCAGAGCAGTTCGATCGCCGTACTCGCCTCGTGCGAGTAGGCGACCTGGCCCTGGTCCCGGGATTGGGACAGGCGCTTCGGCGTCGGCATCTCCGACTTCTCTGCCCCGTTCTCGTTCTCGGCCATGGTCCACCGCGACAGCGACGTCGCGGAATGCGACGGCACGGCACCGCTGCGAGGTCAGGAGGCGAACGGCGTGCCAGGTTGCCCGGCCCCCTGCGTGGGGTACAAGGCGACCCCGCTGCCCGCACACGGGTTGCTTTGGACACCACATGCCCCGCCGCATCCTCGTCACTTCCGCCCTGCCCTACGTCAACGGCCACATCCACATCGGCCATCTCGTCGAGTACCTGCAGACCGACATCTTCGTCCGCTTCCTGCGCCTGCAGGGCCACGAGGTCGCCTTCATCTGCGCCGACGATGTGCATGGCACCGCGACGATGATCGCGGCCAGGAACCGCGGCGTGCCGGAGAGCACGATCATCGGCGAGATGGCCGCCGCCCACCAGAAGGACTTCGCCGACTTCGGCATCCGCTTCGACCACTACGGTTCGACCGACAGCGCGAGCAACCGCGAGAGCGTGCACGCCATCTGGGCCGCGCTGCGCGCAGGCGGGCATGTCACCAGCCGCGACGTCACCCAGCTGTACGATCCCAAGGCCGGCACCTTCCTCGCCGACCGCTTCGTCAAGGGCACCTGCCCGAAGTGCGGTGCGCCGGACCAGTACGGCGACTCCTGCGACAAGTGCAGCTCGACCTTCTCGCCGACCGAGCTGAAGGACGCGGTCAGCACGCTGTCCGGAGCCAAGCCCGAGCTGCGCTCGGCGACGCACCACTTCGTCCAGCTGGAGCACTTCCGCCGCTTCCTCGAGGACTGGGTCGGCGAAGCGGGACATCTGCACCCCGACATGGCCAAGTGGGTGAAGAACACCTTCCTGCGCGAGGGCGAGCCGTTGCGCGACTGGGACGTCTCGCGTCCGGCCCCGTATTTCGGCTTCGAGATCCCCGATGCTCCGGGCCACTTCTTCTACGTCTGGCTCGACGCGCCGGTCGGCTATGTCGCCTCGACCCGCGACTGGTGCGCCGCGACCGGGCAGGACTGGACCTCGTGGTGGCAGGGCGGGAAGGCCGAGATCCATCACGTCATCGGCAAGGACATCGCCTACTTCCACACCCTGTTCTGGCCGGCGAATCTGAAAGCGGTGGGCTGGAACCTGCCGACCAAGGTGCACATCCACGGCTTCCTCACCGTGAACGGCGAGAAGATGTCGAAGTCGAAAGGCACCTTCGTCCGCGCCCGCACCTACCTCGATCACCTGGAAGCCCCCTGGCTGCGCTACTACTACGCCGCCAAGCTGAACGGGACGGCTGAAGACCTCGACATGAACCTGGCCGAGTTCAAGGAGAAGGTCGACTCCGACCTGGTCGGCAAGGTGGTCAACCTGGCCAGCCGCACCGCGCGCTTCGTCCCGCGGCTGACCGACGCCTATCCCGATGACGGTGGACTGTTCGCCCGTGCCGCGGCCGAGTCCGGCGCCATCGCCGAAGCCTACGAGCGGCTCGACACCGCCGCCGCGATGCGCCTGATCATGGCCGCGGCCGACCGCGCCAACGAGTACGTCGCGCGCACCGAACCATGGACGCTGAAGAAGGATCCGACCAAGGCCGACGAGCTGGCCCGCGTCTGCACCGTGGCGCTGAACCTGTTCCGCCAGATCTGCGTCTACCTGGCGCCGGTGCTGCCGCAGGTCGCGGCCGAAGCCGGCCGGCTGCTGAACGCGCCGATCACGGCCTGGAGCGACGCGCAGCGCCCGGTGACCGGCAACGCCATCGCCGCCTACCAGAACCTCATGGGCCGCGTCGATCCCGAGAAGCTGCAGGCGATGATCGCTTCCAGCACGGTCGCCGAGCCCGCTCCGACCCCGGTCGCGTCCGCCGCTCCGACCGAGGCGCTCGCCGCGACCATCGCCTTCGACGACTTCGCCAAGGTCGATCTGCGCGTCGCCCAGGTGCTGACCGCCGAGGACGTGCCGAAGGCGAAGAAGATCGTCAAGCTGCGCGTGTCGCTCGGCAGCCTCGGCGAGCGGACCATCTTCGCCGGGATCAAGGCGGCGTTCCCCGACGTCGCGGTGCTGGTCGGTCGGAAGATCGTCGTGGTCGCCAATCTGGCTCCGCGGACCATGAGCTTCGGGGTGAGCGAAGGCATGGTCATCGCCGCTGGCGAAGCGCCCAACGCCTTCTTGCTGACACCGGATGCCGGCGCCGAACCGGGGATGCGGCTGCATTGATCGCGCCCATTCTCGTCCTCGGGGCGCCGCGCACCGGCACCAGCTGCGTCGCTGGCATGCTGGCGGCCGGCGGGGCGCGCGTGCCGGGTCCGATGGTGCGCAATTGGGACAATGCCAAGGGCCACTTCGAGGCAACCGCCGCGGTACGCCTGTCCGACCGCGTGCTGTCGATGTCAGGCGGTTCGTGGATGCAGGGCCCGACCGCGCTGCACTGGGATGCCGAGGCAGAGGCCGAGCGCGATCGCCTGCTGGCATCGATCGACGGCAGGCCGGCCCTGCTCAAGGATCCACGCATGCTGCTGTGCTGGCCGTTCTGGGGTGGCGGCGACGCGCCGCTCGCCCTGATCGGCTGCGTGCGACACCCGCTGGCAGCGGCGCGCAGCATGTCGGCCTGGCGCCGGCTGGAGCTGGCCGACGGCCTGCGCCTGTGGCTGGCGCACTGCCGCGTGCTGCTGGAGCTGGCGCGCAGCCGCGCCGTTCCGCTGGTCGATGTCGATGCCGCGCCGGAGGCGTTCCTCGGACGCATGCGCACAGTCGCTGCCGACCTGCCCGGTGCGCTCGACATGGTGGAGATGGCGGCGCACTACGATCCGCGCGAACTGCACCACGACGGCCTGGCCAGCGGGGTTCCGGATGCGCTGCTGGAGGACGCGTTGGCGCTACATGGCGAACTGCTCGCCCTGCTGCCGCCGACCGAACGGCGCAGCGGAACGACGTTCCCCTGGCCCGAGGTCGAACGCATTCGGGCGCTGCTCGCAACCCGCGACCTCACCGCCGCCGTCAGTACAGCGCGCAGCTTGCTGGGCGCCTGTCCCGATCCGGTGGCGGTGCTGCTGCCGCTGTCGAGCGACCTGCTGCGGGCCGGCGCCGGGCGCGACCTGCTCGGCCTGATCGACGCCGTCGCGCCGCCTCCGGCGATCGCTGGACTGATGCGCGGCAAAGCCCTGCTCGCCCTCGGCGAGGCCGGCGCTGCGGTCGACGCCTTGACGCCGGCAGCCGAAGGTCCTGCGCCGTACTGGGAGGCGCGCAGCCTGCTCGCCCAGGCCCTGCACGCGGCGCGGCGACGGACCGAGGCCCGAGCTTTGCTGGTCAGCATCGCCGCCGAAGCGGTGCATCCCCCCTCCTGCCTGTCGACCGCCGCCGAGTGGGCTTGGCGCGAGCACGACCATGCCGAAGCCCGCCGGTTGTTCCGTGAGGCGATCGCCACCAGTCCGCCGCATCGGCGCGGGCGCCTGCGCTGCCGACTGGCCGAGCTGCTGCGCGAACTGGGCCTACGTGACGAGGCGATGACGGAACTGGCATCAGCCTGCGGCGAAGATCCGTCCTACGAGCGGGCTAGGATCCTGCAAAATGCTGGAAATACCGCCACTTGAGGCCCACGGAGTGGGAAAATCCCACGCCAACTCCGGCCATCCCGCGGCCGTATGATCAGCATGCTCCGCCTCGCCCTCGCGCTCTGCCTGTCTTCCGCCACCCTGCTGGTCGCCGGCGACGCCGAGCCCAAGCTGCCGCCGGCAGCGACGGCCGCTGTCGATGCGCTCCAGCGCGACATCGCCAAGGAATACACCAGCTACCGGTCCGCTGTACAGAAGTCGAGCGAACGCACGGCCAAGGAACTGCAGCGAGCCATGACCGACGCGACCAAGAAGGGCGACCTCGATACCGCCACCGCGGTAAAGGCGGTGCTCGAGGAGCTGAACGCGGGCAAACTGCAGGAGCGGCTGGAATCGGTCGAGCGCAGGGACATCGATCTGCTTGGTGCGGCCGCCCCACCGGAGGACGTTCTCAAGGCCGCCCTGGGCAAGGGAGACTGGATCCTCGATCGCAGCGGCGTGCGCAATCTGCTGCGTTTCGACCGCTGGACCAAGGCTGAAGGGGATCCTTCCGCCCACTGGACCTGCACCGTGGCACCGGACGTGGCGATCACCCTGCTCAGCGGCATCCGCATGACCTTCGCTTCGCCAACTCTGGCCATCGACACCGAATTCGTCTGCGACATGAAGAGCGACAAGCTGACGGCGCCGAACGGCTGGATCATCCGCCACCCGACGGCGAGCGAGAACCTCCCCGCGACGCTGGACTCCGCTGCGGATGGCCGCTTCCGCGGCGCTGGACGCCGTCGCTGAGCTCGGGCAGATGCTCTGATCTGCCACTTGAATCCCAGGGCGGGTCCGGAACGTTGCGCGCCTCGCACGGAGTGGGCTTCCACCCGCCCCCTGCGCAGCGGCTCGTTGTCCACGCCCGAGTAGCTCAGCGGTAGAGCAGCGCATTCGTAATGCGAAGGTCGTAGGTTCGATTCCTATCTTGGGCACCAACGCGAAACCCCCGGCCGAAGCGCCGGGGGTTTTGCGTTGGCGCCCAGGAGAGGAATTCCCGCCACCTCCGGCCGCCCGGGACGGCGACCGGGTCGCTCGGCCGCATGCCACGCAAGTGGCATGCTGGCGCCTGCGGCGCCACCTCACTCCGGTTCGATTCCTATCTTGGGCACCAACGCGAAACCCCCGGCCAAAGCGCCGGGGGTTTCGCATTTCTAACCTTACTTCGCCGCAGGCAGCGCGACCGAGGCCTTGCTGGTCGTACCGTCGGCTGCTTCGATGGCGATCCACACCTGCGCTTCGGCGGGGATCGGATCCGGAACCTCGACGCCGACGCAGTAGGTGCCAGCAGCCTCGGGTTCGGCCTTCACTTTGGTCGAGCCACGGGCGTCGGCCTTGCCGACCCACAGGCGCACGGCCTTCGGCGCGGTGGCGGCCGGCGTCAGCACGAGGTCGACGTCGAGCGGCTTGCCGGCCTCGGCCGGCTTGGGAATGGTCACGGCGACCTTCCAGGCGCCGATCTCGACCGTCGGGGCGGCAGCGCCCTCGGCGGCGGACAGGCCGCAGGCGAAGGCCAGCAGCAGGGCGGTGACAGGGATGAGAGATTGCTTCATGGTGGACTCCGTGGGTTCAGGTGTGAGCAGGCGGGACGGCTGTCCCGCCGGATGGGGTGTCGTCGTTGACCTCCACCGGGCGGTGGCGGGCGAACAGCCAGCTGAAGGCGGCTGGCACGACGTAGAGGTTGAGCACCGTGCTGCTGGCCAGGCCGCCCAGCACCACCACCGCGAGCGGGGCGAGGATCTCGCTGCCCGGCTGGCCGGCGGTGAGCGCCAGCGGCACCAGGCCGATCGCGGCGGTGAGCGCGGTCATGAGGATCGCCACCAGACGGTCGAGCGATCCGCCCTGCACCGCCTCGGCGACCGCCTCGCCGGCCTGCATGCGGGCCTGCCAGCGGTGCACCAGCAGGATGCCGTTCCTGACCGCGATGCCGAACAGGGTGACGAAGCCGACCAGGCTGGCGATCGAGACCACCGGCGCGACATAGGTCCCGCCCAGGCCGACCAGGGCCAGGGCGTTGCCCAGCGGCTGGGCCGATTCGGCGATGAAGATGGCCAGGATGCCGCCGATCAGCGACAGGGGCAGGTTGATCAGCACCAGCGCCGCCGAACCGGGCGAGCCGAGAGCGGCCGCCAGCAGCAGGAAGATCACCAGCACCACGCCAGCGCCCATCACCAGGATGGTGCGGCTGGCCTCCTGCTGGGCTTCGAACTGGCCGCCGTAGCGCACCGTCACCCCGGCGTCGAGGGCGATCGGATCGACCACCTCGCGCACCGCGGCGACGAGGTGGCCGAGATTGGCCCCCTCGGCGACGTTGCACGACACCGTGACCTTGCGCGCCGCGCCCTCGCGGCTGATGCGGTTGGCCGCCTTCTCGACGCCGAGGTCGGCGACCTCGTAAAGCCGCACCTGCGCCCCCGTCGGGCTGACCAGGATCAGATCGCGCACCTGCTCGATGCGCTCACGCTCCTCGGGATGCAGGCGCACGGTCAGGGCCAGGCGCCGCGAGCCCTGGTTGACCATCGCCACCTCGACTCCGTCGAGGGCCTGCTGCACCTGCTCGGCCGCCGCCGCCGGGGTCAGGCCGACGCGGGCGAGATCCTCATGGCGGTAGCGGATCGGCAGGGTCGAGACCAGCACCTCGCGGTTGCCGGCGACATCGCGCGCGCCGGGCACGCCGCGCAGAGCGGCCTCGATCGTGCTCGCCGCGGCGCGCAGGCGTTCGAGGTCGTCGCCGACCACGTCGATGGCGATCGCCGCCGGAGTGCCGGAGAGCAACGCCGACAGGCGGTGCTCGATCGGCTGGCCGATGATCGCGGTGACGCCTGGTGTGTCGGCGAGGACGCGGTCGATCGCGCTGCGCACGACATCCGCGTCGTGGCCGGGCGTGATCGTCACCTCGATCTCGGAATTCGATGGCGGCTCGGCGTGCTCGTCGCGCTCGGCGCGGCCGGTACGACGCACCACCGTGGTCAGGCCATCGACGGTCGACAAGCGGCGTTCGATGCCGCCGGCGAGACGTTCGCTCTCAGCCAGCGAGGCGCCGGGCGGGGCCATGACGAAGACGGTATAGGTACCTTCGCGGAAGCTGGGCAGGAAGCTGGTGCCGAAGCTCGCCGCCAGCCACAGGCTGAGCGCAGTCAGCGCCGCTGCAGTCAGCACCACGCTGCGCCGCCAGCGCAGGGCCCAGGCCAGCGAGGGGCCATAGGCAGCCTTCAACCAGCGCACCAGGAATCCTTCGCGTTCATGCTTCGCCGGCAGGTGCGAGAGCAGCAGCCGGCACAGCGCCGGGGTGACGGTCAGCGCCACCAGCAACGAGGCCAGGGTCGAGATGATGTAGGCGATGCCCAAGGGGCGGAAGAAGCGACCCTCGATGCCGCCGAGGAACAGCAGCGGCACGAACACCAGCACGATGATCACGGTGGCGAAGACCATCGGGCCGCTGATCTCGCGACTGGCGTCGAAGATCACGGCGAAGGCATGACGCTGCTCCGCCGCCGGCAGGCGGTGGTTCTCGCCCAGGCGGCGGAAGGCGTTCTCGACATAGATGATCGCGTCGTCGACCAGGCCGCCAATGGCGACGGCCAGGCCGCCCAGGGTCATGACGTTCACGGTCAGACCCAGCCCCCACAGCGCGATCAGCGCCAAGCCCAGCGACAGCGGCAGGGCGGTGAGGGTGATCAGCGTCGTACGCACGTTGAGCAGGAACAGCACCAGCACGATGGCGATGATGATCGCCGCGTCGCGCAGCACATGCAGCAGGCTGTCGACCGCCAGGCCGATGAAGTCCGCCTGGCGGAAGACGTGGCGATTGATCTTCATGCCCGCCGGCACGGTGCCGGCCGCCTGGTCGAGGGCGTGATCGATCGCCGCGGTGAGGGTCAGGGTGTTGGTCCCCGGGGCCTTCTGCACCGAGAGGATGGCCGCGACCTTGCCGCGTTCGCTCGCGCTGCCGCGGCTGGGCGTCGCCGCCAGCTTGACCTCGGCGACGTCGCCGATGGTCACCGCCACCCCGTCATGCCAGGCGACGACGGTGCGGCGGATGTCGTCCACCGACGAGACCTGCGCCGACTGGCGCACCGGCAGTTCCTCGCCGCGCACATCGGGCAGGAAGCCGGCGCTGAGCGTGGAGTGCGACTGGCGGGCGGCGTCGATGACCTGGGCCAGGGTCAGGTTGTACAGGCGCAGGCGGTCCTGGCGGCACTCGACCTGGTATTCGGGCAGGCGTCCACCGATCGCCACCACCTGGCTGACGCCAGGCACCGAGAGCAGGCGCGGGCGGAGGGTGAACTCGGCGTAGGAGCGCAGCTCCAATGGACTGGCGCTATCATCCGTGCCGGTGACCGACAGCAGCATGATTTCGCCAGTGATCGACGAGAGCGGCGATATCTCGGCATCGACCCCGGGCGGCAGGATCTCGCGTGCCGAGGTCAGGCGCTCGGACACTTGCTGGCGGGCGCGGGCGATGTCCTCGCCCCAGCCGAACTCAGCGCGGACGATCGACAGTCCGAGGGCCGACGACGAACGCAGCTTGCGCAAACCGGGCAGGCCGTTGACCGCGTTCTCGATCGGCACCGTCACCTGCGCCTCGACCTCGTCGGCGGACAGCCCGCCGGCTTCGCTGAGCACCACCACGGTCGGGGCATTCAGCTCGGGGAAGACGTCGACCGGCAGGCGGCTGAGCGCGTAGCCGGCCGCGACCATCAGCAGCCCGGCGCAGAGCAGGACGGCGGTGCGGTGGCGCAGCGACAGGTGGATCAGGCCATGGACCACCTCAGTGCCCTCCGCAGCTGGCGTGCGGGTCGGGCTTGGCTGCGCCGGCCACCGGCGCCTGGACGCTGAGCTTCAGCGGATGCACCCCGCCCAGCACCACCTCGTCGCCCTCCTTCAGCCCGCTGTTCACCACCACCCAGCGCCCGTCGCTGACGCCCAGGTCCGCCTCGACCCGCTGCACCGCGTCGGGGGCCTTCGGATCGCGACGGAAGAACACGCTGACCAGACCGTCCGGCACGGTCGCGGCGAGCGGGATGGCCAGCTCCTCCTCGGCCGAGCCGCGCACCGCGATCTCCAGCAAGGCGGTGACGCCGGGCCGCACCCAGGCGGGCAGGGCCGAGCCGGCGGCGGGATGCGCGATCAGCTCCACCGAGCGGTCGATCGCATCGGCCACCGGCCCCAGCACCGCGGTGGCGGGGATGGCGGTGCGATCGGCCGGATCGTAGGCGACGATGCGCGCCGGCAGGCCGTCGCGCAGCCGCGGCAAGTCGGCCTGCAGGCCGGCGGCGTGCAAACGGACGCCGGTCGGATCGGTGATGGTCAGCACCGGGGCGTGCTCTTCGACCCAGGCGTTGGCGCCGGCGACCTCGCCCTCGACCACGCCGGGCGCGGTGGCGCGCACCTCGGGCGCCTCAATCAGCGACCAGCGCGGGCGACCCTGCGCATCCAGCGCCATCAGCTCGGCCGGCGTGGAGCCGGTGATCGAGGCGGCTTCGGCCAGCATCTGGCGCAGGCGCACCGCGGCCAAACCGGTCTCGGCCGTGCCGTCAGGGCCGATGGCCTCGCGGCGCAGACGCGCCACCCGGGCGTTGGCCTCGACCGCCTGCAGCGAGAGGTCGGCGATGCGCGTCGCCGCCACGCTGCGCTCGGCCGCCTTGCCGCCGATCTCGCGGTCGAGCCGTTCGAGCGTGGCGAGGCGCTCCTTCCACGCGGTCAGAGCCCGGGTGGTCGCGGCGGCCTGCTCCTCGCCAGCGGCCAGGCGCTGCGCCGCCAGGGTGCCGCCGGCATCAGCGCTGCCCTCGGCCAATTCCAGGCGCAGCTGGTGCCAGCGCGGCGACATGATGCGGAACAGCACCTCGCCCGGCTGCACCTGCTGGTACGGCTTGACCAGCACCTCGACCCGACCATCGAGTGGCGCCTGGTAAATGCGACGCGAACCCGGCGCCGCGGCGAAGCGGCCGGGCAGGCGCAGCACGCCCTGCACCACGCGGTATTCCGCCTTGGCGAAGGTGATGCCGAGGTTCTCGCGCGCGACCGCCGACAGCTCGACGCGGCCCGGCACGCTCTCGGCCACGGGATGATCAGGATGCGCTTCCGCCACCGGCGGGGGCGGCGTGCCACCGCACGCGGCGAGCAGCAGGACGCTGGACAGGAGGCAGGCGGTCTTCATGGCTGGGACTCCTGAGACGTGGTAAATGCGCCGACTGCGCGGCCGAGGGCGATACTCGCCTCGGCCGCAGCGCGGCGGGCGGCAAGGATGGCGTCGGCGACGTCCTGGGCGGCACGCTTCGACTCCAGCAGATCGGCGAGGGAGTCCTCGCCGGCGGCGTAGGCGGCCTGACGCAGGCGCACCGCGTCCTCGGCGACCGGCAGGGCCTGGGTGCTGAGGGCGGCGAGCTCCAGGCGCGCGGATTCGTAGGCGTTCCAGGCACCGAGGACGGCGCGTTCCAGCGCCTGGCGTTCGAGTCGCAGCGCGGCGGAGGCGCGCGAGCGCTCGGCCTCGGCGGCCGCCATGGCGCCGCTGCCGCGATCCCACAGCGGCAGATCGAGACCGAGCGACAGGCCGAGATCATCGGTGTCGGCCCCGCGGTCGGCACTGATGCCGAGCGTCAGGTCGGGCTGCCAAGCATCGCGTTCGCGCTGTATTTCGGCGGAGCGCTGGCCGACCTCCGCGGCGAGCAGCCGCAGGCGCGGATGGCGCTCCTGGGCTTGGCGCAGAACCTCGTCCAGCGCGATCTCCGGCGGCGCCTCGGGCAGCGCATCGCTGATGGTGAAGCTCGCCGGCAACCCGCCGCCGCACCACGAACGCACCGCGCCGAGCGCGGCCTGCACGTCGCGCCGTCGCGTCGCGACCGCGATGGAGGCGGTGGCCTCTTCCAAGCTGGCGCGCGCCAGATCCGCCTTGGCCAGCTCGCCGGCCCGGGTGCGGTGCTCGACCGTCTGGCGCAAGGCAGCGGCGAGTTCGGCCCCTGACTCGGCGCGGGCCAGCGAGGACTGCGCGACGCCGAGCGCGGCCGCGGCGGCGCGGACCTCGGCTTCGAGTTCGAGCCAGCCCTGGGCCGCCTCGTGCTCGGCGACCGGCTCGCCAGCGCGGGCTGCAGCGATACGGCTCGCGCGCTTGCCCGGCAGTTC
>JALHRW010000056.1 GCA_022841245.1 Planctomycetota bacterium | reverse complement strand
GGCAATCCTGCGGCCATACCCAATACGCCGGAGGGTACAGCGGATGCCTATGCGCGACTCGTTGGCGTCTACAACGTGCCGCCAACCAGCGACCCGGACGGGACATATCAGTCCTACTCCTTTGAGATCGACCCGGCAGCCAAGCACTTCCTGGGTTCCGACAGCAAGGCCCAAGTGTCGATCTGCAACAACTCGACCCGCACCAGAACACCGATCCTCATGCGCTTCACCGTGACATCGCTCAGCAGCGAAGGGACAACCCTGATCGTCGCTGGTATGGATGCACAGAGCCGATCAATCGCGGTGCGCCTAACCCCGCAGCCAAACGGCGACCTCAAGTGGGACCTGGGCAGCGCCCAGTACATTGTGCGCCGACGCGCCCGCAAATAGGGCCACAGCAGACGCCAATACCTGTATCGGTGCTGCGAGATCACGATGATCCATGTCGGGAACACCACCGCCATGACAACCCCACGCCTCGTGGTCCTCAACCGGTCAGACACGAGCGGTTGCGCACGCTCCTCGCCAAACCTCGCGGAGAGGATGTCGCCAAGACTGTGCTGCGCCTCACGCCCGAGGCCATGGTCACGTATTCCGCCTTTGCGACGCGGATGTTGGCGGAACGGAGAAACGGCACGCACTCGCCATTGATGGCGCAGTGGTACGCGAAGGCCCATGGTCAGGGACTTCGCATCGCCGGCATCCTTGCACTCCTCGGCAAGGAGGACGCCACTGAGATCGGCATCGAAGAGGTCACCGCTGCCATTGCCTGGATCGATTACTTCGCGGCCCACACCGAGGCGATCATCGTCGGCCACGGTGCCGATGACCGCACGCTCTACCATGCCCACCGGGTCGTGGCGTGGCTGAAGGCGCAGGGCGAGGCCTGGGTTTCCAAGAATCAGATTGCCCAGTCCCTGCGCTGCCGGGACCTACCGAAGATGGCAGACTGGGCGCCCATCTTCGATGTGCTGGAGGCCAAGAACTACCTGCGTTCGTCACTGGCTGGATGTCACCGTGCCGGTGGGGGTCGCCCAAGTCCTGGCTATGAGGTCACCGTCACGCTGTCCGACTTGGTAACCCGGTTGGAGGCCCACGCCACGATCTCGGTTCGGGCTACA
The DNA here is from genome assembly GCA_022841245.1 of Planctomycetota bacterium. GTDB lineage: Bacteria > Planctomycetota > UBA11346 > UBA11346 > UBA11346 > UBA11346. Next base: position 25,646 of record JALHRW010000056.1, on the reverse strand, counting down.
ACGCTGCGGACCTACCAGTTCGCCTGGCAGGCGATCTTGCGCATGATCCCGCCGCAGACCCCGCTGACCGCCATCACGACCTCAACCCTGCTGGCGACCATCGGCAAGCTCCAGGCCGATGGACTCTCCTCAGAATCGATCCGCAAGCACATCGCCCAGATCAAGAAGCTGTGCTCCTACGCCGTCGAAGAGGGCCTGCTGATCCAGGACCCATCAACCAGCATCAAGCTGCCAAAGGTACCGAAGCGGATGCCACGCTTCCTGAGCCCTGCAGAACGGGACCGCCTACTGGCGGTGGCCGAAGCCAAAGGCCGCGACTACCACCTCCTCGTTGCCTGCGGGGTCTACTTGGGACTGCGCAAGGCCGAGTTGAATGCCTTGTCCTGGGCCAGCATCGACTTCGAGAAGAAGGTCGCCCATGTCGTGAACACCGATGACTTCACAACGAAGTCGGGGAAGCCGCGGACTATCCCGGTGTGTGAGGAACTGCTGGTGATCCTCAATCGCTATCGACATGTCGGCGGCTTCGTCCTGGCGCCGAGGAAGCGGTACCGGCTCAAGGCCCGCTATCGCTGGGAGTTCCGCGACGGCTTCGAGGAGATGGTGATCGCAGCCAAGCTGGATGTCCGGGTCATCAGCCCGCACGCCATGCGGCACACTTTCGCCTCGATCCTGGCCCAGCGGGGCGTTAGCCTGTTCAAGATCGCGGCCTGGATGGGCCACAGCACGGCCCAGGTGACCGAGCTCTACGCCCACCTCACGGCCTACGATGACGACATCGGGCGTCTCAACAGCCCAGCTCTTGCCGAGAAGGCGGTCGTCCAGCAGCCGGCTGTGAAGCCGGCGTGATCCAACACGGAATGTCCGCGGGGGCTCCGGAAGGGGCCCCCGCCGGTTCCCTCTTAGGTATCACTGCCCTGTCCTGCCCAGCTACCGCGCTAACACTGAATGAACCGGAATGAGCCGGAATGAGCCGGAAGAGGCTAGCGCTGTTGAGAATCCCGCTCACCTGCCCAACGAAAAACCCCGGCTTTCGCCGGGGTTTTATCTGGTGCGCGGGGGGGGACTTGAACCCCCATGAGTTTTACCTCGCTAGCACCTCAAAACCGACCCGTCATATTTCGTATATACTTTAATACAAACTACTTACGACTCATTCATCCGGCCCCGCAGAGTGGACAATCGTGGACAAAGACGGACACCTTTGGACACCAGTGGACACGTTTGCCCTCGCCTTCGCAGGCCTCGACGACATCCCAGCCCACCGTGGCATCTCGAATCCACCCCTCCATGACCGCATTATCATGCAGAGGTACTCGGCCGCTGGCCTCCGCACAGGCGCTCTATTAACAACCGCACTCCATTGTTTTCAATATCCGGCCTTTGGCAAAGTTGGGTAAGAATCTCGACGAGATATGACATGAGCAGATGTTGCGGGTTTTCATTTGAATCAAAGCCCTGAATGGTCACCTCTATGTAGGCAGAAACAGTCTTGGCTTTTCTATTCACCCTCCCCAATCGCCTGCCACTTCTGCCAGTTAGATGAGCAGCATTGTATTCATATTGAATATAAACTACTGATATATCCGAACCGAGTACAACATCTTGAATCAGACTGTAGACGTATTTCTTGAAAATATCAATCTCCTTCTCGAACTTATTTCCACCGGACGAACCGCCAATCTGATTGACGATATCGCTAATAACGAGACACGTCGGCATGCTGGATTCCATACGTCGGGGATCGGACTACGTTGGGGACTGTGTAGGATGCCCACCTTTGCTTCTTTCATCTGATTCATCTGATTCTTGGTTCTCGTCCAGGTACACTCCAATGATACGCCAGTGTTCCCCGCCCTTGTAGACCCAAACAAAGTCTCTCTTTAACACGATGTTCCCCAACAAGGGATGCTGTACAACTAGATTGCCACCAGCGCTAGGTATCAAAGGCAACCTTCCAGCCATGGCCAGAATACAGATATCCTGACTCTCCTCCACGGTGCCAGATTGCGAAAACAACAAAGTACTTTCGATGTGATCAACGTCCACGCAACCAATGCATTGTAACGGCTTAGTCTTAGCGGACATTATTCGATACCGGTAAACGCTTCGGTTGTTCATGGGGTCATGTCTCCATTCGCGAAGTCACGCTGGGTCTTCCTACAATGGCCTGACTGGCCCGATATGCCGCAGTGGTATTTCACCGCGCCCATCCGTTGGCGTTACCATGGTCGGTAGTTTGCGAGCGACTACCTTCTGATACCCCTTAACGACTGCGCCAATCTTCGCGTATGCTGAAATGGGTAACACCAAAGTGGCAAGTTGACTTCGGTAGAGGGACGCTCTCGGGTCCGGTAGTCCGAAAAGACAGTGCTTCCCGAAGGGATAATATAGGTTTCGCCCGCAGACATCGCATTGCCTAAACGTTGATGTCGCATCGCCTCGAATGACGATCTGTTTTGCCGCGCTCAAAAGCACGAACTTCCCATTCATTCCCTTGGGCACCAAAACCGACGCAAACGACAAATCTGCAGCATTTGCAATGCGTCGGATTTGATCAAAGAAACGTTCCGAAACTACCCATGCATCCATGCCACTAACACACTGCATGTCGACCCCTGACATATACACGAGTTCAAATCCATCCAAGACATGGGCCGCAGGGTAGTTCCCGCAGGACGCGCATGCCTCCTTTTGTCGCAGGGCTCGAACAACGCCAGGATCTAGTTCGGCATTGTCCCGTGCGGTAGGCACCAAATGGAAAAATAGCTCAGTCATGTCATGGTATCCGCAGGCTTTGGCGTAGCCTCTGGATTGGTGCCATGAGTATGCTTCATTTTTAGTTGTTGCCGATGAAGGCAAGTCAGTAATGCCATAACGATACAGTTGAACAACGATAGAAGCACAATATACCCCGTTGGACTTGGTATTATGTCCTCGCGCGCTCTAATAACGCCGTTACAAATAGCAATCTCAGTCACCAGAACCAGCACAACGCTTAAAATATTGCAGAGCACACAGAGAAAAACGAGGGCGTACCCAAGTCTAGGTGCTATTTTCATGACTTGTATTCAAGCGGTTGAACGGTTACCACGAACCTAGACTTGAACGAATAGAGAGACGTCCGATATTTATGCACTTCCTAACCCTCTCGCCTCATAATAGCCAAAGCGGATTGATGATCTTGAATGGCGAGCTGAATGCGGGCGCCTTTTGCTGTGTCTATAGAACGCACTATCTCGCTCAGTCTGCTATCCCTGGTCAATATCCAACCGACGCTAACCGCCGAGATTATTGCATCTGGACAAATACCTGGGACGTCTTGGCACATACACGTCAGTTCATGCAGTCGCAATAGGAGGGGCACATCGACGCGTCTCGCAACCTCCTGATGTCTGCCGACAAAAAACGCCGCAACACCAAGTGCACGGCCGTCGCCTATTCGAGAGTCGATCCAATCACGCACGCGCATCACAACTAGTTCATAATCGGGCATTCTCGACGCCGCGAATCGCAAGGCATCAAGATCCGGTGGTGTTTCGCTTCCCGAAGCGTCGCTCAGCATGACATTCAAGTACGATCCAAGTGCACTTATCGAAATGGTCCCATGACACCTTTCTCTGCGCAGATGGTCTTGTACATATTGCAAAACCGTCACCTATTTCCTATTCGGGAAATACTCACAATAGTCGCCCTGACGGGAAGACTCAATCACATGTCCCGATTTCTTCGAGATGAGACTGTATGGCTTCCTGAATAAACAAGGAGAATGCACTATGGCCAAGAACACATTTACTAGACCCCTCAATATACTGCCAAACGGCAGGATCGCGAGACCCAGGAAGCATATAGTTGACCTCGTATCCTTGGTGCAAACAAAAGACGATTGCGTTAGCGGCCAGTAAATCGCGAACACCGTCCTCAGTCATCAACTCCTCCGCCTCCGCCTTCAACCCGAGAACCCTAGGATAGTAAATATCAGTACCGACAAACAGGTTCCCCACACCACAACCGCCAAGTTGCATAAATGCAGCATACTCTTCTGGTAACGCACATCCAAAGTGCTGCTGCAGCGCATCCATTTCCTTTGGGCCACACCCTTGAATCCGTTTTGGATTCAAGGCTCCCGTAGAAACAAGGCCTTGGATTAAATCGATAGTTTTCATTCTGGCGGAACTCCCGAGGAAACCTCTATACGTATCCTTGGAAACAGAAGCATGAACTGACGGATAACACTTGAGCAGGATACGCACGGTGGCCTCTCCGTATGAAGGTAAATCACACCTTGCGCATTCGGCAAAAGGCGACTAGCGATTTCCATTAGGATTTTGACTTCCGAGTCGAGCGTTCGGGCATTAGCGCCCGTCTTCCATGTCGTGAACATATACACGCTTGGCGCCTTCACTGTGCCCGCAATCTCCTGCGCTCCGCTAACGCCAACTAGTTCCCCCGAAACTCCCTCGATTTCATATTTTGCCATGGCGATATTCTTTTTGGGCCAGGGTATTCCCAAGCGCTCACGAATAGCAGCAAGGCGGTAAGACAACGGATTAGTAGATACCGTGTCCGTGACCAACCTTGTCCGGCATCGAGGAACTGGTGGCGGACGAATATAGTCGGAGGTTGGCCTGCCTTGAGCCGCATTTACATTCATAGCATTGAGTGCTGCGATTTGCGCACTGCGCGTTGCAATACCACGTGCAACTATTGCACTCCACACCCCTCGGCTTGTTGCATACGTGCCATACGATCCAACACCGAGCATAAACAACTCGCCAAATGTTTCACGGCTAAACCACCCATATTCTTGGGCGGTATCCCAAGTAGTTATCCCCTGCCATGTTGTCATTCCTCCAACCGCCACTGTCACGATAACCTTTCCAACCATGTTCGCTTTCCATGCCCAACTTCCCACTGGCCCAAGGACTGCGCCTGCTGCGAACGCTATACCAATGTTTCCTATGTCCCAATGCCCAGTTATTGCCTGATGAACGATTTCAACGCCCGCAGATATCCCGCCCATCAAGGCCATATTCCCAAGCACAGCCGCCAACATGAACTTGCCATCCGGGTCCACGCCGTTCGGCACGAAGTACCCGTCATAGAGGTTGTATCCATCGACGTAGCCTGCGCCGTCACGCCCGATAAAGCGCCCAAGCTCCGGCGAGAAGTAGCGACTCCTGGCGAACAGAAGCCCATCCTCATCGCGTAGTCCGGTGAAGCCAAAGTTCAGGCCAATCCGAGATGTCGTACTAGAATACCCACCCAAGACCGTTCTTTCCCCATAGGCCGTGAACGAGTATCTTTCGACAACCTGCCCGGCTTCATTCGTGACGGCTTGTGGCGAGAACAACGAGTCCGCGTGGATGAAGTAAATGGCCGCAGTGGCACCCTGCCCTGCCTTCATTGCCAGCGGGGCGTCGATGTAGTCGCCGCCGTATGCATACGTGCGCGGTGTCGGCGGATGCAGGTTCTGGTTCCCCGCCGTCCGGTTGCTCGCCCGCTCGATGATCCCGGCCAGCTTGGTGCGCAGGTCGTCGTCGACAGCGCTACCGGGTGGGCCGACCTCCATCAGACAGAGTGCCGGGTCGAAGGCGCCAGCACCCGGTGCGAGCGTGAGGAAGCCGTCCGTCACCTCGACATCAACCGCCCAGCCGTCGTAATCGCCCCGGTTATAGCCCGGGTTCGCTGCGGGGTCGTAGGGATCAGGATCGGTCAGCGTCTGGCCGTTCAGCGACCAGTGGTTGCTGTGCTCGCGCGAGATCGGATCGCCCGACACGATCACCACGGCGTAGCTGCCATTGGGCAGCGCGCAGCGCCACGTCGCCGTGACGTCGTCAGCCGTCAACCGATGCAGGGTATCCAGTTCGGGCTGCGGCATGGCATCACGGCGGAAGCTGTTGCCGGCCATCAGAGCCTTGGGCGAGGAACCCTGCTCCCAGCCGTAGGTCAGACCGTTGGTGCGCACGTCGCGGGCACGGCCCTTGTCCGCCATCCAACCCGTCGGGATCAGCGCTGTCTCGGGCTGGCAGTTGATGTGCCACGCGCCAGGAACGTCAAGGATCGCGCCCTCGGGAGCTGGTGCATCAGCGGCCGGAGCAGCGCCATCGCTGGCGATGTCAGCCGTCGAAAGCGCCTGCGGCAGATCGCGTTCTTGGATCACCTGGGTCTGATTGAGGACGAAGACAGTCGTGCGGCCGTAGGCGGTGCGAGCGAGTCGCCGGCCCAGTGCGTCATAAACCATGACGGCTGTGCTGGAGATATTCTCAGCCGCATCATGCACTCGTACCGACGTGAGGCGGTTGTCCTCATCCCAGGCCGAAGCGCGGCCGTGGTGATCGCGAGTCATGTTGCCGTTGGCGTCATAGGTCACGGGGACCGCAGCCACCTTCGTGACCTCGTGGACGGGGCTGTGCTCGCGGACCTGGGTCACGCCGTTGACCGTCGTCTCCTGCCAGTCGCCGACCGGGCTCAGCTTCCAGGTCTGCTCGTCCGCCACAGGGACCGCCTCGCCGATCCGGCCCGGCGTGCGCGTCCAGGTCTTCAGGCGGTCGTTGGCGTCGTAATCGAATGTCTGGCCTTCGCCGTTCAGCCGACGATCCTGCTTGGTCTTCTTGCGGCGGTTGTCGTCGTAAGTGTAGGTGATGTCGACCACCTTAGCTGGTGCAGTCGGCGCTGTCGCCACGGTGAGATCCTTCGCCTGGTTCGCCGGTGTATAGGTCCGGTGCTCAGACAGGCCATTCGCGAAGAATGTGTCCAAAATGCGCCCGCCATCATCATAAGCGCGGGTAAACACCGAGACATCGTCAATCTTTCCGCCACTGACTTGGCCGCGGTTATCAAAGGCAGACGAGATCGACGTGCCGTCATCGAGGTCGATCTGGTAGGGCCGCCGCAACGCATCGTAGCGCCACGTCAGGGTCGCACTGCCGTCCGGGCGCTGCTGCGTCTCGCTGTGCAGCAGGCCGTCCTGGTAGGTGCGAGTGATCGTGGTGCCGTAGCGCCCCGAACGCGCGGTCAGCAAGCGGCCTGCATCATCGTACGTGAAGTTGTCTTCGTGACCCGTCGAGTATTGGCGGGTCTTCAGCCGGTTGGCAGAGTCATAGATCAGCGTGGTGACGATGCCGCGCTGATCCGTCGAGGTCTTCGGCATTCCCGCTGCATCCTTGGTGCGACTGCGCATGCCGCCGCTGCCGCCGGGGAAGGTCTCGCTAACCAGGGCATTGCGCTCGTCGTAGACGTAGCTGGTCACTCCGCCTTCAGAGTCAGTGATCGTTTCAAGATTGCCGGCGGAATCATAGGCGAAGCGGGTCGTGTGCCCGAGTCGGTCCGTCTCGCTGCTCTTGCGGTTCAGGCCATCAAACGTTCTCGAGATAGTGCCACCCATGGCATCTGTCTCGGATACGACATTACCCTGCTCGTCGTACAAACGTTGGACTGTGGAACCGCCGCCATCCGTCACGAGAACGGCACGGCCAAGATCATCATAATCCATCCGTGTGGTGACCCCATTGGGATCAGTCTGGGCCACCGCATTGCCGCTCGCGTCGTAGCTGACCGCGGTCTCAGCCCCACCAGGCAGAACAACACGGACCGCGCGTCCTGCACCATCAAGATATTGGCGCGTGACAGCCCCCTTCCCATCAACCATCTCAACCACCTGCAATCCATCTTCGTCCGCAAGATCGTATCGAGTGGTCGTCACTGTCGGTATCGCCGACTCAGCGCCAGCAACCTGCCGCACAGTGCGCCCCAGGCCATCGCGGATCACCAGGGTCTGCTCCCCCGTCGGAGCCGTGGTCAGATCAGCCGAACCCACGGCACCAGGGCCGAATCCGAGTCCCGCGACCGCCGTGGCGAAATCGGCATCCAACCCGGCCTGGTCGGTCAAGTTGTCATCGTATTTGATGCGTGTGATTTTGCCGTTTCCATCGATGCGCTGCGTCACACGTCCCTGGGCATCAAATCTCGTTCCAACAGCGTGACCATTGGCGTCGATGGTTGCCGTGATGCGACCGAGATTATCATAATCATACTGGGTTTCATGGCCGGCAGCGTCAGTCACCTTTTCCAGGCGATCACAGCAACTGCCGTAGGTGAACTCGGTTACCCATGTCGGATTTCGCGGGTTTGATTCGCTCTTCTTCTTACCGGTCAGGGTATAGACGAAAGAGGTCGTTGCGGAGATGGCAGGCAGCGGTGATCCCGCCTTGGGGACGAAAGATTCCGTCTGGCTAGCCACCAGATTACGCCCGGTATAGGCAAAGACGGACGCGAAGGTTCCAGGTGTATCCGGTGCGAAGGATCTCGGCGAGGTGATTTTGGTGCGATTGCCCTGCGCGTCATAGGCCATCTCGGTCTTGACGATCTGACCGCTGACTCGATCCGTGACCAGCGTCTCCGTTGTACGGCCCTGATGATCATAAAGCGTGCCACTGGACACCCCAGCCGCATCGATTCGGGCGAGCACCTGCCCGGCCGCATCGCGCACGGTTTCCTCAATACTGTAGGTCGGATTGATACCTGCAGGACGAGCAAGGTCCCAGAGCGCCTGCGCGCGTTGCGGACGTGCCCCAATCTCAGCGCCAGCACGGGACTCCAGTGCTCCAGGAGTGATCTCACGCACGACGCGGGAGCGCAACCCGTCGATGGCCTCCAGCGCGAAGGTGCGGCACCCCTGCACATCGGTGGACACGGTCACGCGCTCAGCATCCCAGACGTCGCTGGCGCTGATGTGGGCAACGGCTGGGGTGGACCACGACGTCTCGGTCGTCACGCGGCCATGCTCGTCGTATCCATAGGCCATGATTGCGCCGTTGACCGTCTCGCTGGCCACGAGGCTCTTGCCCGGCACGTAGGTCCACGAACGCACGACCTGATCCGGCTGGCCGCGGTTGAGTATCGCTGAGGTCTGGCGCCCATTGCCATCGTAGCCGAACTCCTCCCAGACGTCGTTGCGATCCTTCCGCTTGGTGACCAGATTTGCATCACCTCCGGTCCCATACTCCGTCACCTCCGTCGTGCCATCCGCATACGTCGACGTGGTCAGTCGTCCGCGGCCATCATAATCGAAGGTGACGGTGCGCCCCTCTTGATCTGACGCCGTCAGCGGCCGTCCTGCCGAGTCATAGGTGAACCGACGCGTCGGGCGCTGCGCGATCGGGGTGTTCGGGGCATCGCCGGGCTCGATGATCGACGCCAGTTGACCCGTGACCGGGTCGTACGTGTAGTCTGTGACATTCCCGTTGGCGTCCGTCGCAGTGGACAACCGGCCCTGGGTATCGTAGTCATATCCCCAACCCGCTTCATCGGCCGTGCCCTCAGCAACGGTGCGCTTGGTAAGCAACCCAGCACCGTTGTAGAAGTTGTGGGTCACCCGGCCCAAGGCATCGGTCACCAGCACTGGGTTACCGAATCCATCCCACGTGGTGGTCTCGCGAGAAATCTCGCTGCCATCAGGTCGGTGCTTGATCCGGGCGGTGATGTTCCCGCGTCCGTCGCGCTCGTAGGTGGTGAAGGTGCCGTCGGGATCGTGCATCTCCGACGGGCGCATGTGGGTGTCGGTGGCGTAGTCGCTTTCACTGATCCAGGTGTGGCTGGCAAATGGCTGGCCAGGGAAGTAGCGCATCGCGATCTTGGACGACACCGGACGGCCGGATTGGTAGCGCATCCAGCGCAGGATACCGGCCCCATCGACGCCACCACCCGTGTAGTTGTAAATGTCGAGATTGTCACCACTGGCCACCAACCAGTTGCGGTAGCTCAGCTCGCCGGATCCGTTGACGACCTTGCGCACCAGGTTGGGCATCTGCACCTGGGAACCGCCGGCGAAGCCACGCTCGATACTCGGTGTCAGCGACACCGCTTTGCGACGGTGGGTCGTGTCAGCTCCGGCATCGTCGATGGCCAGCGATACCACCTGTTCGACATCGTCCCAGCCGGGGGTGAAGGTCGAATGCTCGCCCGTCGGATAGGTCACACCCTGGAGCGACACCAATCCGGTATCGCCGTAGCTGTACTGGAAGACGCCGCCGCCCGGCATCTTCGCGGTGTCGATGACCCATTGCCCAACCAACTGCTGCCAGGTGAAGGTCGCGGCAACGCTACGCTGGTCAGCGATGCCCGTGAAGCGCCACACCCCCGACGCATCACCATCGGCCGCCGCCAGCACCGCCATCGGATCCGCATCGGCGTACGTGTAGCTCAACCAATGGCCCTGTTGATCCGCCACGCGGATGATGCGACCGGCGAGTGCCGTGGCGTCGTCCGCCTGCATGGGGAAGAGCTGGAACTCCAGGGTGCGACCGTCGGTAAGTTCGAGGAGAGCGCTGCGCGCCTGCGCCAGGTCCGATGTAGCCGCAGCAGCCGCATCGTGGATGGTGAGGGCACGGGATACCGCGGCGGCATCGTGCAGCACGGATGCGCCAGCCGCACCACTCAGTTCGCACACGACGCGCTGGAGCGGATCGAAGAAGCGCGCGGCAAGCCCACCTCCAGCATCGGCGAAAAGCTGGAGGCGCAGATCGTGGTTGCAAAGCACGCCGGGGCCGAAGCTGGCACCCCAGTCCAGGTCGCGGTAGCGGTGGATGCGACCCAGTGCCAGGTCCACGGTCGACGCGCCCGACGCGGCGGCTCCACCACAGGTGCTGCAACCGGACACCGCACCAACACGGTAGTCCCAGGCATCGTGGTAGTAGGTCATCGAGCCATTGTCGATCAGGGAGAAATCCGCGGCGATCTGCCCGACACAGGTCGGGCAACTACCAGGATAGACGTATGCGGGCGTGAGCGGCTCGCGGACGGGTATGGGGTTGGTGAAGCAGTTCTGCAGGTCGACCATGAACCCGCGGTAGTCGATCTGGTAGAAATATCCGTTGGCGTAGACGGCGTTGAGTTGCCAGTTGTCCCCGATGGACGTCGCGTCGAAGGACATGTTCTGAGACACCACGGTCTGAGCGGAACATGCCACGGATGCTGGTGCCGCGAACGTCGCGGATTCCCGAATGTCGCCACGCTGCCGGTCCAGATTGGTCATCCATACGGAAGGCGCTGACACCACGGACGTCGCGCAACCCGCAGGGATCCACAGCGGCGTGACGATCGGCGGCATGCGGGCATCCGTCGGCCATATCGGCGTCGACGGGCCTGAGTTCCCAAGGCCGCTGTACCAGGTAATGGAGTAATATGGGCGGATGGATGTCCCGGACCAGTGCGCCAGATTGTAGGCGATACGGAATCCATACTCGAATCCGGTGCCGATCGTCCGATACATCGGCGTTCCGGCACCACTGAGCCCGAACACGATGTCGCCCTTCGTCCGCTGGCCAAAGGCATAGACGTTATCATGGGCGATCGTATACGTCTTGTCATAGACCCCGGCCGTCGTCATGGCGAAACCCGCGTTGAACCATTCGACATCCAGCGGCGGGACCAGGGTTCGACGCGCAATGTCGACGCGCCGGATCTGACCCTGCACCGGCGGAGACGTGTGCCCACCGGGACCGAAATGCGCATAGCGGCACTGCCGTAGCGACGCGACCGCCGTTGCGAGGGCCTGGTCAATCGGCAGATCCTTCACGTCAGGCATGGTCAGGAAGGCGGAATCCAGTGCCGCCGATTCCTGGTATTGCGATACGATGAACTGGCAGTGACTGACGATATCGTTGGCCATATCGATCTGCTGCCACGGATTGACACCCGCATAGTACCCGTCTTCGGGGAACGGATTGCCGCCTTCCTCGTACTCACCGGGCGTCGTCGTCGGCACGAACGGACGTCTCCCATCCTTGTTCGCCGGCAGGAGAATGTAGTCGCCCGTCACGGTGTAGTAGCGCTCCTGCACAGCGCGCAGCAGCGGTTCGATGTTATTCAGACCAACCCCATCCTCGGCATGGAGTCCGGCGGTCTGGAGCAATGCGAACAGGGTGCAGGCATGCAGCGCGCGACGCATGATGGATCCCCAGATGCGGTCGGATGAGAACGGATTCATGGCACCACCACGGTGAAGCTGAGACGACCGACGGCGAGCGGGGATGCGGCCAGGACGGTGTAGGTTCCCGATCGGCCGGGCACACGGAAGCTCGCGGTGGCTTCACCGTCCTCCGTCGCAGCCACCGTGATGGCGTTCACGTCGTTGCCGATGAACGAACCGCCGTACACGGCCGCCCATGACACCGGCGCCCCAGCCGAAGCACGCACGCGCAGGACGACCACCTCGCCAGCGGCGGCACGGCGGCGCAGCGGATCGATGCTGCGCAAGGCCGGCGGTCCACTGCCCGGCGGCGCTGCTTGCCAGATGCGGCCAGGCTCGATCCCGGCGACATAGGCGGCACGGAAGTCGGCGTCTCTGCCCCAGCGAGCGGCGTCGAAGGCCGCCGCAGCGACGAGCAGCGTCCGTCCGCTCAGCGTCTCCAGCGCATTACCATCATCCGTGCTGGCGTCGGTGTCGATCACCACCTGACGGGTGATCGCCGTAGTCCGCCACGACGCCGTGCAGGCCACGGTGTACCGGCCACGTTCCGGCAACTGGATCTGGGTCCGCTGGGCTGACGACGCATCGTTGGTGGCGAAGACCGCTCCCGGTGGGCCGTTGACCTGGGTCCAGTGGTAGATGGTCGCCGGATCCTCGGTCGTTCCAAATCCAGCAATGGCCTCCATGCGTGCCACCAGACTCTCGGATACCGTGCCGACCGTCCGCGGCGGGGTGATCCAGGCCAGTGAGCGGGTCACGGTGAAGCGGAAGACGTGCTGCGTTGAAGCCAGCGGCAACTGCCAGAGGTCATCCGCGTAGGTCGCCCCGCAGCGCAGGATGTAGGATCCCGGCAGCAGACCGGCGAGTTCCAAGCGCGCCGACGCGCTGTTGTACGGCAGCGATTGCGGCAGCGTCGGCCCACTGATCCGCGACCACGTGTAGGCGATGCCACTGCGATCACCATTGCTGACCACGGCACGCGGATGGATGAGCACGCTGTCGCCGTGGATCTCGGCCACGGTATCCGGGTCGGTCACGACCGTGCCTGGGACGAATCGAGCCGTCAGGGTCGCGGGCGACGAGGTCACGCTGCCCCGCAGGTTGCTGAGCACGACATGGAATCGCGAACCGTTGTCCGCCAACGAGAGGACGGGGACGCTGAGCGTCGGGGCATCCTGGTCATCGATCACCACCCCGTCGCGGAACCACTGGTAGTGCATGGGCTGACTCCCGGTGGCGACGACTTGGAAGACCGCGTTCTGGCCGACCGTGACCTGCAGGTCGCCGGGTTGGGTGGTGATGACGGGGGGATTGTCGATGACCGTCAAGGTCACGGCATCCGAGGTCACCTCCGCGCCATACACATCCCGGACGAGCACGTCGTAGACGGCACCGTTGTCCGCGATGCTGGTCGGTGGCGTGCTGAAGGTCGACTGGAGCGTCCCACCGATGTTCAGGCCGTTCCTGCGCCACGCGTAGGTCGTCCCCGATGCGGTGGTATTGACGACTACGCTGAAGCTGGCCCGTGCGCCGGCATCGACGGTGGTTGACCGCGGTTGGGTCGTGATCGCCAACGGCTGGCTGATCGTCACCCGCGCGTCACGCGACGTGACGCTGCCGAACCGGTTCGTCACCACGACATGGAACCGGGCCGCAACGTCAGCCTCGGTGACGCGGGGCAGGACCAGGCGGTATCCCGTCTCACCAGCAATCGCGACCCCATCGCGGAACCACTGGTAGCTGGGGCTTCCGGCCTCGCTGGTGACCGACACCGTAAACGCGGTATCCTGACCAAGCGGGACACTCGCATCCTTCGGCTGTACGGAGATCCGGGGCGGTGCGTCGTATACGGTGAGATACCGCGGCAGCGAGGTGGTCTCGCCAGCGGCATTCCTGGCCGTCACCGTGAACACGGCACCCTGGTCTGCGGAGACGACGGCAGGGAGGACGTAGGTTTCGGATGCTGCACCAGGGATCAGCACGCCATCGCGGTACCAACGGAAGTCGATGGGGCGCTGTCCGTGCACGACGACCCGGAGCGAGGCGACATCCCCGACAACGACAGCGAAGCCCGTCGGATCTGCGATGGTGCCGGCGATCGAAGGCTGGGCGACGATGGCAGCGGCCTCCGAGGTCGCCGAGCCGAAGGCGTTGCTCACGACCACATGGAACGACGCCCCGAAGTCGGCGTCCGTCACCGGCGGCGTGGAGTAGCCTATGTCCGTCGCACCAGGAATGGGCTGACCATCACGATACCATTGGTAGCTGAGGGGCGGTGTCCCCACGAGGCCGATGGTGAAGTTGGCCTGATCGCCCGGATCGATCGACACCGCTCGGGGATGCGCGGTGATCTGCGGCGGTGTCGTCGTGACGTGCAGGATCGCTTCCTGCGAGAGCCGGAAGGCCGGTCCATCGCTGACCAGGACCGTGAATCTGGCCGCATCATCGATCAGGGCGACGGCGCCGATGACGTAGGTCGACCCGGTTGCACCCGGGATGTCGACGCCATCGCGACGCCACTGGAAACTCAGGGAGCGCGCCGGATCGAACGACACTGCCTTGACCGTGAAGGTGGCCTTGCCGCCCAGTTCGAGGGTGAGGTTGGATGGCTGTTGGGTGATGACCGGCTTGGCGAGTCGCGACACCGTGGCATTGGCCGAGGTGATGCTGCCGACGTCATTGCTGATGATGACGGTGAACAGGGCTCCAATGTCCGCATCAGCCGGAATGAACGTGTAGTTCGCCAGACTGGCACCCGGCAGTGCGACACCGTCGCGGAACCACTGGTAGGTCACCGGCAGTGCACTGCGCACGCTCACGGTGAACGCCGCTGGGCTGCCGCTGTCGGTCAGCATCACGCTGGTCGGCTGCTGGGTGATGACCGGTGCCGCGAGCACGACGCGCAGTGTCGCCGGATCCGAGGTGGCGGTACCCAGTTCATTGGTCGCCACCAAGCGCAGCACCGCTCCATCATCGCCGAGTTCGGTGGGTGACACGAGGTAGGTCGCAGCGTTTGCACCGGGGATGGGGAAGCTGCCGCGGGTCCACTGGAAGGTCACCGGGAGGGTGCTGTCCACGCCAGCGGTGAAGCGTGCCTGGAGACCGACATCGGTCGTCACATCTGACGGCTGCAGTGTGAACCGGGGCGCATCATGCACCCGGAGGGTCACCACGTTCGAGATGGCCGAGCCGACCGCGTTGGTGACCGTGACATGAAACTGCGCACGATCATCGGCGGCACTCACCGATGGCATCGACCAGGTAGCGGCAATGGCGCCTGGCACGGGAACGCCGTCGCGGAACCACTGATAGGCCAGTGGCGCCGAGCCCTGGGCATCGACGCTGAACGCGGCGGTCGCACCACGGTAGACCGCGATCGCCTGCGGCTGAGTCGTAATGCTGGGATGGAGGAGTTGGCCCTTCACCACCGCGTCTGCGGAGACCGTGGTGCCGACGCTATTGCTGACCTCGACCCGGTACGCATCCACGACCCCCAGGCCAGGAGCCGTTGCAACGTAGGTCGCCTCACCGGCGCCAGGGATCGCCACCCCGTTTCGGAACCACTGGTACGTCGCAAAGCGGTAGTTGGAGACCACCACCGTCAGGCTGCAGGGTGCGCCGACCGTCGCCGTGATGCTCCTGGGTTGCCGGGTGATGATCGGCGCTGCGGGCTCGACCACCAGGGTGCGCACCACATTGGGCGCAGGCAGGTAGTCCGTGTTGCCAGGCTGGGAAGCGGTGACGGTGACCGTCCCGATGCCATCAAGCGACACCTGGCCATTGACGAGGGTTCCAGGACCATCGGTGACGGCAAAGACAATCGGCAAGTAGCTGCTCGCGGTGGCCGACAACGTGACGGGTGGTGCTCCATAGGGCTGCGCCTGCAGACTGGCGAACGAGATGGTCTGCGATCCGCGCACCACGGTGAGTTCCTGCACCACCGGCGTGGCGGGCGCATAGAGGGTGCTGCCTGGCTGGCTGGCGGTGATGAGCACCGTCCCAACACTGATCCCGCGGATAGCATTGTTCGTCACCCGGGCGATGGCATCGTCGCTGCTGGTAAAGATGACCGCGTTACCGGATCCACCACCCGTCACACCGCGCAGCACGACATCCGCACCCACCGCCAGCGGCACCTGGGTGCCGAAGCCGGAAATGACCTGGGGAAGGCGTGGCAGGACATGGAGCATCACGGGACCGGCCGTGGTCGCTCCCACTCCGTTGGTCACGACGACGGTGATCGCCGCACCATCATCCGCAGCGGACACGGTCGGGATGCTGTAGCTGCGCGTGGTCGCATCGACCGCAGGCTGGTTGTTGCGATACCACTGGTAGCTGATCGCTTCCGGGCTGATGGCGGTCACGGTGAATGTCGCTGGAGATCCCTCATACACCGTCACGTCGGACGGTGGTACCGTGACCTGTGGTGGTCCGTAGACATGCAGGATCGCTTCACCGGAACGGACGGTTCCCAGCGGATTGGTGACATCCACCTGGATGCGCGCGCCGTCATCAGCCAAGGCCACTGCGGGCAGCAGCAGCGTCGACGCCGCGGCACCGGGGATCGCCACGCCATTGCGGAGCCACTGGTAGGTCAGCGGCTGGGAACCCTGGGCGGCGACGACGAAGGTCGCTGCACTGCCGACGCGCACCACGGCACCACTGGGCTGGGTGACGATCTGCACCGGCACATGGATGCCGGTCACCTGGGCGACAGCCGAGGTGGTGCTGCCGTACCGGTTGGTCGCCACGACATGGTAGTTCGTCGAGACTGGGTCGGGCACCTCCACCGTGCAGGTGGGAAGGACAGCTCCGACGATGGCCACGTCATCCCTGAACCACTGGTAGGACGCGCTGACCGGATTGCCTACGGTGACAGCCAGGGTGGTCGAGCCTCCCACGGCGACGCTGACGCTCGCGGGTTGGACGGTGAACTGCGGTGCTGTCGGCGTGACTGTCAGCACCCGCTGCACGGTCGGTGCAGCCTGACGGTTGGTGTCGCCGGACTGCCCGGCCGCCACCACCACGTCGCCTGCTTCGACGATGGTCAATACCGTGCCGCTGATGCTGCCCGGTCCACTGACGACGGTGAAGGTCACGGGCAGACCGCTGGAGGCGCTGGCGGACAGCGTGATCGGCTGGCTCCCGTAGGCCTTGGTGCTCAGTTCCGCGAAGGTGATGATCTGCGGCGCGCGATCGACAACCAGGACCTGGGCGACGGGTGCGGCCGGAGCGTACTGGGCCGTACCTGCCTGGTTGGCCGTGATGCTGGTCGTGCCGGCACCCTTGAGCGTCACGATCGACCCGTTGACGGTGGCGACGGTTGGGTTGCTGCTGGTGAACACAACCGGGTTGCCGGACCCGCCACCGGTGACACTCGCGAGCGACACGGGCGCATCGCCATAGCTGTGCGATCCGAAGGGACCGAAACCACTGATCACCTGCGCGATACCGGCGGTGACCTGCAGGGTGGCTGGCTGTGAGGTGACGCTGCCGGCTTCGTTGGTGACCATCACCCGGTAGAGCGAGCCATGCAACGAGGTATCCGTCGGAACCACGGTGTAGCTGCGCGCGGTTGCGCCGGAGATCGTCGTCCCATTGCGACTCCACGCGAATGAGAGCGTCCCATCGCCCACCGCATCGACGGTGAAGGTCGTCGACTGGCCGACGATGATCGCCGCGTTCACGGGTTGGGTGAGGATCGTGGGTGGCTGGATCTGGTTGAGGCTGATGGCGTACGTACCCGTCCCGCCTCCGGTGCCGGAGAATACCTCGACGATGTAGGTCCCCGCACTCAGACGCGCTGGCAGGCGAGCGTCCTGGCCCGGTCCGCCACCGGAAACCGCGGAGATCAGGACGCCCGATTCATTGAGCAGCCGCACATCGGGGTTGGCCAGGCTCCAGCGTGCGCTGTCGGTCCCTCGCCCGGCGACGTCGATGCGGTACCCACCGAGGGCTGGGATCACGATGCGGTACCAGTCGCGGTCACCAGCCGGATCGATCACCCCATCGATCATCTGACCAACGGTCAACGTCGGTGCGGTCGCGACGGCAAGCGTTGCGACTTCCGAGGTCACGGATCCCACCAGGTTGCTGACCGTCACCTGGATGGTGGAGCCATTGAGCGACACGCCGGCATTGGCGATGGCGTAGCTGGTACCGATTTCGTTCGGGACGGCAGTCCCGTTGCGATACCACTGGTAGCTGAGCGGCGCGATGCTGGTGGCAACCACGCTGAAGGTCGCCGACTGGCCCTCAGCGATGGCCACAGCCGTCGGCTGCGTGGTGATGACCGGCGGGTTGACCCGACGCAGCGAGACGGCGTAGGTTCCCGTGTAGCTGTAGGTCGCGGAAACGGCCACGACATAGGCGCCTGCTTCGAGTTGGATCGGCAGCGACGCATTGCTGTAGCTGAAATCCGAGGTGGCGAACGCATAGCCACCCGCATTCAGGATCTGGATCTTCGGGTAGCTCAAGCTGTGCGTTCCATCGCCGTATCCGACGACATCGACCTGATACACACCGGCATCCACAATGGAGACGTGGTACCAGTCGACGTCATTGACCGGGTTGATGCTGGCCTCGATCGTCTGATTGACGGCGAGCGACGGCGCCGGCCCGACGCTCAGCGTGGCCGGCTGCGACATGACGCTGCCAGCGACATTCACGACCTCGACCCGGTAGGCCACGCCGTCGAGCGCAGGAACCGTCGTCGGGACCGTGTAGCTGTTCGACGAGGTGTAGGCAACCTGGGACGCGCCCTGGTACCACCGGTAGGTGAGCGGAGCGACACTGGTCGCCGTCACCGTGAAGGTGGCACGCTGGCCTTCGATGACGGCCGTCGCCACGGGTTGCGCGGTGATGACCGGCAGCGCAACGGGCCGGACCGACACGGCATAGGTGCCCGCATAGCTGGAATAGTAGGACGACACGGCAACGATGTAGGAACCGGGGTCGAGGGTGAGAAAGAGCGACGCCTGCGAGATCGTCCCACCACCGCTGCCGATGACGTTGCCGTTGGCATTCAGGACCTGGATGTAGGGGTAGCGAAGGGTATGCGTCGCGTCGGCGCCATTGCCGGCGACGGCAACCTGGTATCCACCAGCCGCACTGATGGTGATGCGGTACCAATCGACGTCACCGGCAGGACTGATCGTCCCCTCGGTGGTCTCGCCGACCGCAATGATCGGCGCGGTCACCACGCTGAGCGTCACCGGTTCTGAGAGGACACTGCCAGCAACGTTGCTGACGCGGACCCGATACACCGAACCATGGAGCGCAGCGGTGGCCGTCACCGCGTAGGCGTTGGCGTTGGCGCCGTAGAGGTCCACGTCGTTGCGCGTCCACTGGTACGTCAGCGGCGCGATGCTGGTCGCCACGACCTGGAAGGTGGCGCGCTGTCCCTCGGTCAGGGTGCTGGCGACAGGTTGCGTGACGATGGTCGGCGGAGCGACTTCCTGCGCGGCAATGCGGTAGGTGCCCGTCTGTGGGCTAAAAACGTCCGAAGACCGGACGTTGATAAAGTAGGTCCCTGGCGCCAGCGGGATGGAGAGCCTGGCATACGAATAGGTGTAATAATCGTACGCCGACGTGATGACCGCGCCATTCGGATCGGTGATCTCGATCGTAGCGCCCGGAAGCGTTCGTTGGGCATCGCGGTTCGCGGCGATGGCATCGAACAGATAGCCGCCCTGGTGGTCGATGTCGACCCGGTAGCTATCCACATCCCCGAGCGGATTGATGATCCCATCCAGCGTCATCCCCATGGCGAGCGTCTGAACCGCGCGGACACGTAGGACCGCGCCATCCGACGTCACCGATCCGATCTCGTTGCTGATGACGACCCGATAGATGGCGCCATCAAGCGTGGTGTCGGCCTGGACGACGAGGACGCGATCCGTCGCTTCGGGAATGGGTTCGTCATTGCGGGTCCATTGATACAGCAGCGGCGCCGAACCGGTCGCGTCGACGCTGAAGGTCGCCGTCTGCCCAGCCGCCAATGACACCGGTTCCGGCTGGTGCAGGATGAACGGGATGTCGTTGCGGATGACCGAGACGGCATACGAGCCCGTATAGGGCCAATACCAGGGGTTCACATACAGGAGGTAATCGCCTGGGTTCAGGTAGGCGACCGACAGAGCCCGATCATAGTCAGAGGCATCCGTCACTCGATCGCCGTAACTCGTCTTCAGTTCAAAACTGGGATACGACAGTTGATAGGTCGGGTAGCCTTCGACCGTGATGCGGTATTCGCCGCCCTCTGGAATAGAGATCCGGTAGCCGTCCCGCTCCTCACTGGCATCGATGCTCCCCTCCATGATCTGCCCGACGTCGAGGACCGGAAGCGCCTCGACATACAAGTACACCACGTCGGACTCCACCGCACCGGTGTCGTTACTGACCACCACCTGATATGACGTCCAGTTGTTGTATATCGAGGTGTTCTGCTCTTCGAGCGTACTCCCGTTGCCATACCAGACGGGCCAGTCGTAGCGCAACCACTGGTAGGAGACCCCGTCAGGATTCTGGACCTCGACCGTGAACGTAGCCGGGGTGCCCTCCAGGACCCAGGCGTTCTGCGGTTGCACCGTGATGACCGGCAACTGCGCCAGATAGGTTGCCTGGTCATGCACGGCGACGGCGTAGCCTCCACCGTTTCCAGACCAGGTGCAACCGACCTCGATGGTGTAGGTGCCTGGAGCGAGTTCGAGTTCCAGATGTGGATCATACCCAGGACCAGTGTCGTCATCAAAGCCGAGTTGCTCGCCGGAATCGGCATAGACGACCACGTACGGATTCACGAGCACCCAGCGACTGCTGTTCGTGCTCATCCCCGACACCGTGACCACGTACGTCGACGGAGTGTCGATCGACACCGTGTACTGCTGCGTCGTCCCGTCATAGGGCAGTTGCGCTTCGGTACGCTGTCCAACGACCAGATCCTCCGCCCACACCGATGATGCCAGGAGGAGCATGGCCAGGAGGCCGAGACAGCGACGGAGTTGCGACATCGCGATCGATCCTCGGATGCGTCCGGCTGCTGGTCGCACCGGCACAGGGACAAGACAGTCGATCACCGCGGCGGCGGCATGGTGCAGCGGGTTCATGGGGTCACCGGACGCTGTCCCGGATAGATCGGGAAGGTGGCTGGATCGAAGGCGATCGTCGGCGTGATCGGTCGGACATCGACGTCCATGAACTTGGTGCGTCCACGGTAGGTGATGTAGCAACGGACCGTCTGCACCACCGACCAGTACCAGAAGCGATCGCTCGGTGTCCGGGTCCGTTCATACTGCGCCAACGTCGGCGCGAAGGTGGTTCGCTTGGCCGCGCTCGTCTCGTTGGGCGCGAAGTCCCCCGTCCGCGTCAGATGGCGCCAGGCGTAGATGACCCCGGTGTCGTCCCCGTTCACCGTCACCGCCCGCGCCGTCAGGGTGTAGGCGCCCAGACTCGATGTCGCGGTTGGCACCATGCGCGGCGGCTCGGCGAAGTCGAAGCCGTCAACGGCGGCGTCCGGCGTGGTGATGCGACGGGTCGGCGATGTGGCCTCATGTCCCGCCGGTGTCCGGGCGATGACGGCAATCTCATGGGTGGATCCCGGTTCCAGGCCATCGATCCCAACCTCCTGCACGAGGCACGGCAGGTTATCCAGATCCCAGCCAGGCCGCACCACGCGTGCGACGCTGCGGCGCTGACCATCGATCGATATCAGCAGATCGACCTCGGCGTAGGCGCCATGCGCCCAGGATTGCGCCCCGCTGCCGACGAAGGTCTCCTCCGGTTCGCGCAGCGCGGCTTCCATGACGCTGCTGGGGAAGGCGTATACGCCACCCTGCCAGGCGTCGTCGCCGCCACCGAACAGGTTGGAGGTCAGGAGGCGGCCCACGCGCCGGTCATCCAGACAGGCCCGACGTATCGCCGTCCCGGCACGGTCGGTGCTGCGATCTGGCAGCCAGGGCAGATCATCGATGCGCGTCGCAGGCCAACCCGGCGCTCCCGGGCCATGGTTCACCCGGACGTCCGCATTGTGGTAGGGATCAGCGCGCCGGAGCGGCCAGGCGTTGATCTCGATGGTCAGCGACCGGCTGGTCACGGAGCGTACGCGCAGGATCTCGGGCCGCCGCGGCGCCACCGCCGACGGCAGGAGCGGCGTCGCGACCGCTGACCGGTCCGATGTCAGCCCCGTGCGGCCGATGGCCATCAGGCTGTACTGCGGCGTCACGCCGGGCTGGGGCAGGACCAGATCCACCCAGACGTTGCGGCAGCGCTTGGCATCGTAGTACGCGTTGCCGCGGATCATCAGTTCGGCGCGAGAGAGATGATCGCCGTAGCCCAGGCTGAGCGGCTGGCCGCCGATGAGCACGGAGATCGGAATCTCGGCTACCGGCTGATCGTCACGGTAGACACGGTATGCGGCAATCGGATGCGCGCCGCCACCTTCGCCGGCCTGTGGCTCCCACGCGACCTCGACCGCATAGCTGAGGTGGGAGACCGTACCGATGGGCGCCAACGGGAAGCTCGCCTCCCGCAGACGCTGGACCAGGAACGCCGCCGGGGCGGATGGCGTGGACAGCGTCTGCGTCTGGGAGCGATGCTCGATGGCGGCGCTCAGCGGGCTGGCATTGCCGGACCCGTCGACAGCCGCAACCGCGTAGACATGGCGTTCCCCGCCCGAGGCCGTCGTATCGTGGTAGCTGGGCTCGCTGGTGGTCGCCAGATAGGAGCCATCGCGATAGACGATGTACGATGTAATCCCGTCTGCCGATGGCCCGGCCTGCCACGAGAGCAGGACGGCGCCTCCTGCCCCATCCGTTGCCGCTACGCCGGTGACGGCGGCGGGAGGGACGGTATCCGGCGGCAACCGCACCCGCAGGGTGTCGCTCCAGGTCGACTTCCGATCATCGTCGGCCACCGCGCGCAACCGATACGTGCGCGGTGCGGTGGCGCTGGCCCATGGGTCCGTGAAGGTCCCACGCCGGGGCAGGTGGGCGATCACCCGCCCATCGCGATCCAGATCGTAACCCACCACCTCGTCCGCCGTCGGCATGGGCCAGGTGAGGGTCACCCCGGTGCGATCAACCGCCTGCAGCACCGGCGCAGCCGGTGACGCTGGCGCCTCCGACCCTGCCGGGGCATGGTCAGCCGGCACGGTATATGCCAGGCTGCTGGCAAGCACGGCGCCGGATGCCGCGCGGAGATCGACCCGCAGGCGATGGGCAGTCCCGGCGGAGCCGGAGACCGCCGCCGAGCCGGTCGTCGCCGTGGCGACATCCTGGTCGTCCAGGACGACGACATACGTGGCGCCGGTCACCTGGGGGACGAATGGCGACCAGGTGACCCGCCACGACTCCAGCACCGAGCGATCGATTTCGATATTATAGGGCGTCACATCGGGCGCGACGACCACGGGGACGGCTGCGCCGCTGACGTCAACGGCAACCGAACGCGACACGCACCCCAGCTTGGCATAGTTCTCGATCCGCACCGCATAGGTGTGGCGACCTGGACCCGGACGATGCACATAGGTCAGCGGTGCCGTCGTGGTGCGGCTGTTGAAGCGGGTGCTGCCGACCTCGGCCCCATCGCACAGGATGATCGCCCGATGCCGCCCCCAGTCCATGAGCCCGTAGGTGCCGCCATAGGCTCCATCAACCAGGTGCTCGGGCAGTGAGAAATCGTAGGCGATCGGCGACCAGGCGATGGTGACCGCCCCGGTGGTGTCCGCCGTCAGCGCGATGTCCTGGTAGGACCATTGCCGGGCGCTGCCGGCCCCCGCCGTCAGATCGAGCCGGTTGCTGAAACGCGGCGTCATGAGCGCCGTCCGATCTGCATCGATGGTCACCATGCGGCTACCCTGTTCGGCGAGTTGCTGCTGGCCCGCGCTGCCGACGGCGACCACCTTGAACACCAGCGATGGCCGGCAGTGCTCCACCGTCCAGGCGTCCGTGAACACCACGGTTCCCTGGCTGCTGATCGCATAATCAGCGTTGTAGAAGTGGGGAATCGTCGCCCAGAGCAGGTCCGGGTGGCCGTCATCGGTCCAACTGAAGGTGGCACCATGCGTCGATCCGATGCGGATCCAGCGGTGCCGCTGCTCCACCAAGCCCTGCCGCAGCAGTTCGGCCGGAACATTCGGGAACGTCGTCATCTCGACCGCACTGGCAACGTAGACCTCGTAGGATTTCACCCAGGACGCATCTTCGGGGATCTGCCACGACAGATCGAAGCGCTCCCCGGCCTCGGTCGCGACCTTGCTCACCGCCAGCTCCGTCGGACCAGCCGCAACCGGACGTTCAAACGGCATGGCCATGACCGCCGCAGGGCTGTACGCGACGCCACCCTGCGCGTCGATGGAGCGGACCCGGTACAGATACCGGCGGCGCGTGACATCCTGGAGCGGGTCCATCCAGGAGGTGCGCACATCGGCATCCACGTAGGAGGCCGCATCCGGCGCCAACTGGGCGATGGTGGTCCATTGCGGCTGACGCACCTGGCGCGGTGTCCCGGTGCGTGCGGCCCAATACGGGAACACGTCGTCGGCACCAGTCGTGAGCAGCAGGTAGGGCGTCGCGGCAGTTAAGGGCTGGATGGCCTGCACGTCGGCTTCGGCCATGCGCACGACTTCCACCTGCACCGCTCCGTTGACCGGTGGCTGCCACGTCAGGTGCACGACCGGCAACGTCGAACCGGCCCCGGCGGCCTGCAGGGTGGCCACGAGCCCAGCGGCGGCGGGTGGAGCAGCGTCCGGGCGCATCGCCGGCGTGCCCAGCCACGGTGGCGGATCGACGCGCTTGAAGACGGTCAGGTCCATATCCAGGGACGCATCGGCGTACACCGTCTGGTCAAACGGGTGGAAGGTGACATGCACGGTCTGGGCACCAGCAACCAGCGTGCGTCCGACGTCGGTCGAGACGAAGCGACCAGATACCGTCACACCCGACCGGGTGGGGTCAGCCACCTCTTCCTCAACATCCGCCTGGGTGATGACGCTGCCGTCCTCCCAGCGCTTCCCGAGCAGCGTCGAGCCGGTGAGCACCGGCACGATACGCGACCCGGGGACCATGCGGATCATGCGCGTCATGGTCACCGCTTCAAAGCGGGCATCGTTGATCGGGGTGAAGGTCATCGTCACCGCACGGTCTGCATCGAGGATGGTGCCCTCAGCCACCGAGTAGGTGAACGTGCCGGCGGTATTGGCCGTCGCATGGAGCTGATCCGAGCCCAGCGCCGTACCCGGTTGGACGGGCGACACCGGCGACCAGACGATCTGCGGCAGTTCCTTGGCCACCACCAGTTGCACCGAACTGAAGGAGCGGATGTAGTTGGCCCGGTCAAGCGGTACGAATGTGGCACGCAGCGTATACACGCCAGGTTCGAGGACCGTACCGGCAGACGGGCTGTAGAGGACGGTGCCAGGCACCGGTGACGTCGCATGGAGCACCGTGCCGTCCAGCGGCACGCCGTAAGCCAACGGAGCCGGCGATTCCCAGAGCACGGGCGGGCGCTTCTTGAGGACAACGACGGCGCTGGGGTCACCGGTGCCGGTGCCCGTCCCGCCACCGCCGCCTCCGCCACCACCGCCACCGCCGCCGCCGCCACCGCCGCCTCCGCCGCCACCACCACCACCACCACCACCACCGCCACCACCACCGCCGCCACCACCGCCGCCGCCGCC
>JALHRW010000055.1 GCA_022841245.1 Planctomycetota bacterium | reverse complement strand
CGGGCACGTGGTGCGGCGGCGGCCGGCCATCGTCGGCGGCGGCACGCGCATCGACGTGGCGATCAGCGGCCAGCTGGCCGGGGTCGAGTCGCTGTCCTTCAGCGTCATCTGCACCAACGGACGGCTTCCCCAGGCGCTCGCCCCCGGCGACCTCAACCTGGTCACCGACAAGTGCCCGCCCGGCGTGCGCTTCCGCAACCTGGCCAAGCCGACCGCGACCGTGCCGCCGCCCCTCGGCGGCCAGCTCGAATGGCGTCTGCTCGCCCATCTCGGGCTCAACTGGCGCACGCTCGCTGATATCGAGGCGCTCCGCTCCGTGCTCGACCTCTACGATGTGCGCGCCCTGATCGACCACCAGGCGCGCAGCGCCCACCGCCGGCTGCTCGACGGGCTGGTGGCGGTCTCGGCCGAGCCGGACACCACGGTCGCCGACGGGGCCTTGATGCGCGGCATGCGCATCAATTTGCAGGTCAAGGAATCGCATTTCGACGGCGAGGGCGACGTGCATCTCTTCGCCATGGTCCTCGACGAGTTCGTCTCGCAGTACGCGGGGCTGAACAGCTTCACCCGCCTGCAGGTCAGCGGGGTCGAGGGCGGCCTCGATCTGCGCTTCGCTCCGCGCCTGGGACGGCGCCGGCTGCTCTGACATGGACGACCGCCTGCTCGGTGACGGTCCGGCGTGGTCGTTCGTCCGCGCCGTCGCCATGGCCGAGGCGGCCGGCGGTCCGGTCGGCACGGCGACCATGCCGGGCAAGGAGTCGGTCCGCCTGCGGCCGGCCCTGTCCTTCGCCTTCCCGACCAGCGACATCGAGCGCTTCGAACAGCTGCCGGCCGCGGTCGAAGGCGAGCTGCCGCGGCTGCGCATCGAGACGACCTTCCTCGGCCTGTACGGCCAGGCCAGCCCGCTGCCGAACTACGCGACCGAGTCGCTGTTCACCGAGGACTCGAGCGTCGTCCGCGACTTCATCGACATCTTCAACCACCGCGCGCTGTCGCTCGCCTACCGGGTGCTGACCAAGTACCGGGTCGACCGTTCGCACGACCACGCTGCCCGGCTGCGCGCCCTGGTCGGGGCACCGCCCGACCAGCCCGCACCCGAGATGCCCGGCGAGATGGGCATGCTGGCGTTGGCCGGTCTGCTGGCGCAGCAGCCGCGTTCGGCAGCGGCCCTGGCGACCGGCCTGGGCTGCTGGCTCGGCGGCGTGCCGGTCGAGATCGAGCAGTGCCTCCCGACCTGGACCGAACTGCCGCCCGAGCGCATCGGCGTGCTCGGCAGCGTCAACTGCGGCATCGGCTCCGACTGCCTGGCTGGCGAGCGCATCCTCTCGTGCACCACCGCCTTCCGCGTACGCATCGGGCCGGTCGGCGCCGAGGTGTTCCGCCGCTTCCTGCCCGGTGGGGACGGCATGTCCGCGGTGAAGGCGCTGGTCGCTGAATACAACACCGACCAGCTCGACTGGGACGTCGAAGTACGCCTCGCCCCCGACGCCATGCCTCCGGCCAACCTGGGCAGCGGAGCGCGCCTGGGTTGGGACACGCGCCTCGAAGGCCCGCCGCCTGACGACGCGGTCATCCTCATCTCCCCTAATTAAACCCCGACTACGAAACGCACCCATGAGCGACAATCTCAAGACCCTGATCTCCCGACTCTCCCCCACCGTGAAGAAGGCGATGGAGGCGGCGGCATCCCTGTGCGTCACCCGCGGGCATTACGAGGTCACGGTCGAGCACCTGCTCTCCGTCCTGCTCGACGATCCGCAGGGCGACATGCGCCTGATCTTCAAGCACTACGGCGTCGACCACGCCCGCCTCGTCCGCGCCCTGCAGGGCACCCTCGACCAGGCCCGCGGCGGCAACCCCGGCCGGCCGGTGTTCTCGCCCATCCTGATCGAGTGGCTGAACGAGGGCTGGATCATCGCCTCGCTGGAACTCGCTCACGCCGACCTGCGCTCGGGCGTCCTGCTCGCCGCGCTGATCCGGAAGGATGCGCGGCTGTGCGCCGGCGACTACTCGCAGCTGTGGGCCGCGATCCCCGCCGACGAGGTGGTCAGGAAGCTCGACACCCTGGTGGTCGGTTCGCAGGAGCCGACCCAGATGACCGAGGGCAAGCCCGCCCCCGGCGGCGGCAAGCCGGGCGAGAGCGCCATCGCCAAGTTCTGCACCGACTTCACCGCCAAGGCCAAGGAGGGGAAGGTCGACCCGGTGTTCGGTCGCGACCAGGAGATCCGCCAGATCATCGACATCCTCGCCCGCCGGCGGAAGAACAACCCGATCTGCGTCGGCGAACCCGGCGTGGGCAAGACCGCCGTGGTCGAGGGCCTGGCCTTGCGCGTGGTCGAAGGCGACGTGCCCGACGTGCTGAAGGGGGTCAAGATCATCGGCCTCGACCTCGGCCTGCTGCAGGCCGGCGCCAGCGTGAAGGGCGAGTTCGAGAACCGCCTGAAGGGCGTGCTGGAGGAGGTCAAGTCCTCGCCCACCCCGATCGTCCTGTTCATCGACGAGGCCCACACCCTGATCGGCGCCGGCGGCGCGGCCGGCACGGCCGACGCGGCCAACCTGCTCAAGCCCGCCCTGGCGCGCGGCGAGATGAAGACCATCGCCGCCACCACCTGGGCCGAGTACAAGAAGTACTTCGAGAAGGACGCCGCCCTCGCCCGCCGCTTCCAGCTGGTCAAGCTGGAGGAGCCGTCGGTCGACACGACCCACACCATGCTGCGCGGCCTGCGCGCCACCTACGAGAAGGCGCACGGCGTGGTCATCCGCGACGACGCTCTGTTCGCCGCCGCGTGGATGGGCGCCCGCTACATCACCGGCCGCCAGCACCCCGACAAGGGCATCGACCTGGTCGACACCGCCGCCGCCCGGGTGAAGGTCGCGCTGGCGACCAAGCCGGGCGAGCTGGAGACGGTCGAGCGCCGCATCCAGGACCGCGAGCGCGCCGTCGCCTCGCTGCAGCGCGACCGCGACGCCGGCGGGTCGTTCGACGCCGAGATCAAGGCCGAGCTGGAGACCCAGCTGGTCGCCGACCGCGCCCTGGCCGCCGAGCTGACCGCCACCTGGCAGGCCGAGAAAGTCCTGGCCGACAAGGTCATCGCCGCCCGCACCGAGCTGCTGGCCAACACCGCCGACGCGGCCAAGCGCACCGCCTTCGAGGCGGCGATGGCCGAGCTGAAGGCCAAGCAGGGCGAGAAGCCGCTGATGCACGTCGAGGTCACGCCCGAGGTGGTGGCCAAGGTGATCGGCGACTGGACCGGCGTGCCGGTCGGCTCGATGGTCAAGAACGAGGCCCAGACCCTGCTCGCCTTCGAGTCCGAGCTGACCAAGCGCATCAAGGGCCAGGACCATGTGCACAAGATCGTCGGCACCGGCATCCGCTCGGCCAAGGCCGGGCTGAAGGATCCGCGCACCCCGATCGGCATCTTCCTCTTCGTCGGCCCGTCCGGCGTGGGCAAGACAGAGACCGCGACCGCCATCGCCGATCTGATGTTCGGCGGCGAGCGCTTCATGACCACGGTCAACATGAGCGAGTACCAGGAGAAGCACACCGTCTCGCGCCTGGTCGGCAGCCCTCCGGGCTACGTCGGCTACGGCGAGGGCGGTGTGCTGACCGAGGCGGTGCGGCAGCGCCCGTACTCGGTGGTCCTGCTCGACGAGGTCGAGAAGGCCAGCCTCGACGTGATGAACCTGTTCTATCAGGTCTTCGACAAGGGCACGCTGAGCGACGGCGAAGGCCGCGAGATCGACTTCAAGGACACCATCCTGTTCCTGACCTCGAACCTCGCGACCGACATGATCATGCAGGCCTGCGACGATCCCGAGCTGCCGCCGGTCGACGCGCTGGTGGCCGCCATCCGCCCGATCCTGAGCAAGCATTTCAAGCCGGCGCTGCTCGCGCGCATGACCATCGTGCCGTTCTTCCCGCTCAAGCAGGACGCGCTGCAGGGCATCGCCAAGCTCAAGCTCTCGAAGGTCAGCGCGCGGGTGAAGGGTACCCACAAGATGGACCTGGTGTTCACCGACGAGGTGGTCGCCGCCATCGCCGCCCGCTGCACCGAGGCCGAGACCGGCGCGCGCAACGTCGACCACGTCATCACCGGCTCGCTGCTGCCGCGCATCAGCACCGAGGTGCTGTCGCGGCTCGGCGCCGGCGACCTGCCGCCGAAGCTGACCGTGGGCTACGACAACGAGGCCGGCTTCACCTTCGCGTTCGGAGCCTGACATGGGTGTGCTCGATGACATGCTGTCGGATGCCGGTGCCCAGCCGGGGCCGGCCAGCACCTTCGGCGATGTGGTGGCGCGAGCGGTTGGGGGCGGCAAGGGCACGCGTCGCGATGCGGCTGCCCCGCCGTCACTGGAACCGCTGCTGGCCCTGGACGACGGCGCCCTGCGCCGGCTGATCCGCTACCTGCCGGCCGAGGCGGTGGTGCCGTTGCTGGCCCGGGCGAGCGTGCCGGTGGCGACCCGCGTCGTCGGCCTGCTCGACGCTGAAAGCCAAGCGTGGCTGGCCGCGCAGTCTGATGCCATCGAGGCCTGCACGGTCGAGGCGCATGCCGACGCTGCCCGCCAGGCGTTGGCTTTGATCCCGCGGGCTCAGGCGGCAGGACCGGTCGCGGCACCCGCGCCGCCAGCGCCGCGCCGTCCGGTGCAGGTGTCGACGTCGTTCTCCGGTGACGCGGTGGCTGCGTCACCGGTCCCGGTGTCGGTTTCCACGCCCGCTCCGCCTGCTCCGGTGCAGGCCCCCGCCGCCGAAGGCGACGATGTCGTCGAGACGCTGGCAGCCCTGGTCGCGCTGGCTGCCGGCCGCAACCCGGCCCAATTGAACGAACTCGCCGAAGCAGTGGACCACCCGGTCCTCGCCGAAGGCCTGCGCGCCGCCGCCCGCGGGGCCGACGGCCATGCCATCGATGAAACCGTGCGCATCGCCGGAGCCCGCTGGATCGAGGACCAGACCCGCCGGGTCGAGGTTATGCGCCTGGCCCTGCTCGCCATCCGCTTCGGGGACGGCCCCGAGCGCTTCCGCGCGCAGGCTGCCCAGGTCTGATCGTCAGGCCGTCGCCACGACGACGGGCGGCGTCCACAGGTGCAGCATGCGGGCCGAGACGTGCAGCGTCCCGGGCTGTGGCGGCAGTTCGAATAATTGGCGCACGTCGATCTGGAAGTGACCGACGACGCGTCCCTGCCGTTCCTCGATGTCATCGACCATCAGGGCGGTGCGGGCGAACGGGAAGGCCGTACCGTGCCACGAGCCGCAGTTCCAGGTTGCTACCAGGGCGAGCAGGCGGTGGGGGGGCGGCTGGGCCGGCAGGGCCGGGCGCGCGATGGCGAAGCGGCCGGCGAGGATGCCGGTGGCCTGGACGACGGCGACGAGCTGCTCGCCGGCCTCCAGGGCAGGCAGCTTCGCCGTCGGCGGAAGGGTCGACGGATACGCCATGGTCAGGGCACCTCGATCGCTATGGGCAGGCTCGGCGTCGCGTAGGGGCCCAGGACGGCGGATACGTGCAGCACGGCTGAACGGGCGGGCAGGCGCAGCAGACGCCCGAGATCGGGGTTGGCGAAATGGGTGTAGACGGCGCGCTCGGCCTCGACGTCGCTGGCCTCGTCGAAATTGTGTGCCGGCTCGGCCTCCCCCAGACGCAGGTCGTTGGGGCGTCCGCTCCACGCCTCGCCACGGCCATGGTCGACGGCGGCAAGGACCAGATCGAGGTTGACCTGTCGCAGGCCCATGGCCCGCAGCCTGCGTTCGTCGGCCAGCGACAGACGGATGGTGACGCTGACCACCAGGCGCATGTGGAAGACGCCATGCGGAGTCCGCTGCTCGCGGGCCACCACCCGGCGCGGGGCGTTGAGCAGGACGCCGCGGAAGGTCCGCTCGGGCTGCGGTGAAGTCACGCAGCGCATCCACGAATTCGGTTCGACGGTTTCGAAGTCCTGGTCGCTCATGGTGCCTCAGTAGTCGTCCAGGGATGTCTGGAAGCCGTTCGTCAGGTTGGTCGCCCCGCAGACGTCGATCTTGCGCACCATCGGCTCGCATTTGTCGCAGAATTCAGGTGGGCTGGCGTGCTCCGTCCCGCCTGCGTCGTAGGCGGCGTTGGCACCGAACATGACGCAGCCTGGTGTCCCGGACCAGCTGGTGGTCGCCAGGGTGTAGGTCGCCCCCTTCTTGCAGTGCGGTCCGGAATGGTTGGTGCCAGCGTACGCGGGAAGGCTCTGGTGGTAGTAATCGGCATGCGAATCGGGCGAGGTGCCGGTGCCGGCGCCGGTCATGCCGATCTTGTGTCCGACCTCGTGGTTGAGCGTGTACTGCCTGCAGGCGGCGGTCATGTTCCGCCAGCGCACACGGTTGGCGATGGCGATCAGATTGATGCCGTTGTAGGCGAAGCCGTTGGTCCAGCCGGTGACCACCTTCACGTCGAGGTCGATGTTCAATTTGCCCTTGGTGCGGCCGATGAGCGATCGCCGGACCGCCCCCGATGTGAAGGTGACCTTCACTTTGCGCCGTCCGCCATAGGTGAACGCCTTGCTCGACGTGTCGACCTCGACGGTGTAGTTCGACGGATCGATGTCGCGGGTGTCGGTGGTGCCGTCGGGGGTGAACGTGCAGGTCGCCGAGAGCAGCCAGTCGTCGACCTCCTCCAGTTCGAAGGCGAGGTAGCGGCGGGTCTCGATGGTCACCGAACCGGCATCCCAGTTGAATTTGGCGAACACCGAGGGGGCGTCGATATCCAGTTCGTGCGACACGCTCTCCGTGGCCATGTCGGCGATGTAGCGGACGTAGCAGACCACGAACGAGTAGGGATGCAGGTCTTTCAGCTCGTAGGCCGCTCCGCATCCGCGGATGAAGGAGTTGTGGGTCGCATCGGCGTCGTCGATGTTGTGGATGAGCGGGACCTCGGCGTCGGCACCCTTCTTCTTCAGTTCAAGGTAGAATTTGCGGGCGGTGTCGAGGAAGGCCGAATCCAGCGTGGCGGTGGCATGGCTGGTCTGGTCCTTCATGTGCATGATCTGGTAGAACAGCCGCTTGCGCACTTCGACCTTGATGCCGCTTACCACCTCCTTTTTCCGGTAGGTGGCCGTGAGCTTGTATTTGTTCCCGCCTCCGGCGGGCAGGGCGATGGTCTTGGTCAGGCGGCACTTGGGCGTGCCCATGTTGGTCGCCGACCCGGCGACGACGGTACGGAAGTTGGCGTTGCGGCCGCGCTCCGCCGCGCTGTAGACGATGTTGCCGCCGCCGTCGGCGTCGAGGCGCACGCGGAATCCGGCCAGGTTGCCGTTCTTGAATTTGATGCTGATCTTCACCGGGCCGAGGTCGGCCTTGGTGTCGATGCCATCGCCCTTGAACTTGTCGTCCTTGGGCAGGTTCACCCACTGCTTGCTACGCGCCATGGCTGCACCTCACGGTTCGTCCTCGGTGGTGTCGCTGTCGTCGAATTCGACTTCTTCGATCTCGTTCTCTTCCTCGCTCGGATCGTCGGGGATGACGCCAGGCGGCGAGGGCGGCTGGATGAGCGGGAAGGGCGGAGTGTTCGGGCCGCCGCCCTTGTTCTGCACCAGGAGGTCGGCCAGGCGGCAGGCGCCCTTGCCCTCGAACTGGACGTCGAAGCTGTAGTTGACGAACTCGGCCTTGCCCTGGATGCAGCTGGAGACGACGCCGCCGACGCTGCCGGCCTCGTCACCGTTGCTCTTGGAGAAGTTGGAGCCCTGGATGCACACCGGGTTGCCGTCGCATTTGACCTGGCTGGTGCCGGAGGCGGTGTCCGTGCTCTGGGCGATGTTCGGATAGGGGATCGGGATCGGGCCGGCCGGCGGGGCAGGCGTCTTGCAGACGTCGGGGAACGCCATGGTGATGCCATTGGACTTGGCATGGACCACGGTGCGGAAATTGACGCTGACAGTGGCGGGCATTCAGCTTCCCTTTCCGAGCAGCACGGCAGAGCGACGACCGTCATCGGCCGCCGCCGTGACCAGGGCGTGCGCGCTGCCGGCCCAGCCGCGCTGCAATCCGGTGGCGGCGATCGCCAGTTGCACCGCGGCACCGGCGGCGCCGCAGTCGCCGATGCTGGAGGCTGGATGGGTCAGGCGACCGACGTCCAAGCGCGGCGAGAGGCGCGACAGCAGGAGGCCCCATTCGCGGGCGCGGTAGTCCTCGCCGGTGAGGTCGGGCAGGGCCCATACCTGTCCATCGGGGAGCAGACCGCCGATCGCCTGCTGCAGGCCGGAGCCGGTGCTGATCGTCGGGCCGGCGATGGGTTGCAGTTCGCGGCCATGGCCGGTCTTGAGGATGCGTGGCCCAGTGCCGTCGGCGGTCAGGACCAGTCCAGCCCCGGCCTCGCCCGGCATCATCCCGGCCGGGCTGCGCGAGCTGCGCACCCGCCCGGCGGTGTCGAGGGACTCGTGCCGGTCGGGATCGACGAGCGAGTCGGCGACCACCAGCAGCACCCGGTCGACCTGCCCGCCAGCGAGCAGTTGGCCGGCCCGGTCGACCAGTTCGATGGCCGCGGTACGGCCGAGGGGGTGGCTTTCGACCACCGGCAGGCCATCGAGGGCAAGTCGTCCGGCCAGGGCCTTGGCCATCGCCGGCAGCCCCCAGGAGGCGGTCACGGCGTCGACCTCGGGCAGGCCGAGGAGCAGCGCACAGCGCGGCAGGTCGGCGCGACGCACGCCGGACAGTGTGGTGAGGTCGCGGCTGGCGAGGTGGGCGAGCGCCAGCAGCCGCGCCGCACCGGCTGGCGGCAGGTCGGGCCGGGCGGGGACGCGAGCGCTGGTCGCCTCCTCCCACGGCTCCCATTCCAGATCGTGCGGGCGGGTCGGCAGCAGCGGATCGCCGGCCAGGCGGCTGACTCCGGCGCGCACCGCGGCGGCGGTGGTGGCGGCGTTGCCCAGCGGGGTCAGGGCGTCGCAGGCGCGGATGCATGGGCTCACGGCTTGCCTCCGCGCGGCATGACCCAAGCGAACTGCACTGCGGTGGCCTCGGCCACCAGGGTATGGCGCCAGGTCAGCGTGACGATGCCCGCGTCGGGGATGAAGACGATCTGATCAAGCGTCGGAACGACCGTGCGGTCGCGACCAGCGAGACGCACGATGACCTGCGGCCCGTCGCTGGGTACGACGAAGGCCGCTGCCGGGGAGGAGGTGAATCCGGCGAGCCGGATCTGCTCGCCGGCCGCCAGATGGCGCTGCAGGGCGAGGGCGCCCGGCGCCTGGCGGTGGAAGCGCGGATCGAAGTCCTTGGGCAGGAGCGGGGCACGGTTCGTCTGCCAGGCCGCGTCATAAGTGCCGGCGAAAGCCAGGCGCGGCTGCCATCCGGGAGCCACCGGGGCCGTGCACACCGGCTCGGGGCGGTCGCCCGGACGCTGATACGGCTTGGCCGGATCGTCGATGCAGGGCAGCAGGTCGCCGTCCTTGGGTGGGGCCCAGCCGCGGCCGACCGGGTTCCAGGGGCTGCGCCTGCCCTTCGCATCGACGCCGCCGACGGCCTGCTCCCAGCACAGCGGCAGGCGGGTGAAGGGGGCTGGATCGCTGATGCCCCAGCTCAGCAACCCCTTCTCCCAACGCCTCGGTCCGCTCAGGCGCAACTTCATTTCTGCGCCAGGCAGGGCGATTGTCGCCAGCTGGGTCACGGTCGGTCGCGGCATGACCGCCTCGCCGCAGACCAGCACATCGGTGCCGGCGCCAGCGCAGGCGACGTCGGCGGGGCGGCGGGCGCTGGCTGCGGCCTGCTCCCAGGGCAGCGCGGCGTAGTGGATCGGCTCCTCGATCGGCGGCGCAGCGCCGGCGGCCGCGGCCCACGGCCGCGTCGACTTGACCACGACCGTGACGATCGGGCGGTCCTGGTGGTCGATGCCGGCGATGAGTGCGGCCGGCCAGGTGGTCTTGTTGATGAGCTGCAGCATCAGCGGCCTGCCTGCAGCAGCCGGCGCTGGGTGGCGACCGGAGCATCGACCGGGAAGAGGCGGCGTTCGCCGGACTTGGCCAGCTCGACCGAGGCCGCCCAGCGCAACCGCTGGTTGTCCGCCGCGAGCAGCTGGCCCGCCTGCGCCACCGGCAAGCCGCCGAGCAGCCGGCCTGGTCCAGCGGCCGGCTGACGCTTCCACCACGCCTCGACCGCCGCCCGGTCGGGCCAGGGCAGGTCCTCGTCGGGATCCATCGCCACGTCGGTGTCGGCTGGATCCTCGCTTGGCCCGCTGGCAGCATCAGCAGGTGCCGAGCGGGTCAGACCGAGCGTGCGCAGGTCCGCGCCGGTGATGGTCGACAGGGCTTCGCCAGCGCAGCGGGCGGTGCGCGGATCGTCCATGCGCGCGATGAGCTGCGGAACCAGGCTCGGCTCGCCAGCGGCTCCGGCGAGCATGCACACCGCCCACGGGCCGAGTCCCGCTCCAGGCTCCCGCAGTCGTTGCTGCGCCGAGCTCCGCCCAGCGATGATCAGCGGCAGGCTCCACGAGCGCACCGGGGCGAGCGTCGCGAGGAGGGATTCGCCTGCTGCGGTGGAACCGCTCAGGGCGAGCACCGCGTGGGCGGCCTGGGCGACGGCGGGTTCGCTGGCGCGCTTGCGGGCGACCTCGACCACCGGGGCGATGCCGAGGCGGAGGGCCGAGGCGAGGGCGGCACGCGCAGTCGACGTATCGGCCGAAGCTGCCCAGCCGGCAAGGCGCGGTTCGGCGAGGCCGCGGAATCCCGTCGCGGCTGCCGCCACCGCCAGTGCGGCGCCACTGGTCGTGGTCCAATGCATCAGCGCCCGGCCGGCGCTGGCCTCGTCCATCCATCCGGCGGCTTCGGCAGCGGCTTCGCCGACAGTGCCGCTGAGCATGTCGTCGAGCAGGGCGAGGCGGCCGTCCTCGGCGCACAGGATGGCAGCCGCCCAGGCCGCGCCCGCCTCGCCCGGCGCCAACGCCAGCAGCGTGGTGATGGCCTCGCCGCCGGCGACGCGCAGCCCGTCGAGATGCGCCAGCAGGCGCTCGTCAAGCCGTTCCAGGGCGTCGAGTCCGATGTTCGGCTGGTAGACGGCGATCCGCCGCTGATGCCAGAGGAAGCAGCATTCCTCGGCGTGTTCCAGGATGAGGTCTGGCGAGGTCATGCGTCAGTTGATCTGGACGGATCCGCCCTTGATCTTGTTGACCCCGCGCGAGCGGCTGAGCACGTACTCGCCGGCGAGGATCGCCTTCCCGGCGCTGGTCAGGGTCAGGCTGGCTGCTCCGCTGCGGATGACCACTTCGCGCTCGGCCGCGAGTTCGAGGCGGCCGTCAGCTGCCGGCTGGCGGTCGAGCACGCGGCCAAGGATGACCAGTGCGTCGCCGGCCTGCTGGACGAGCACGCGCATGCCGCTGGCCAGCGGCCCGGCGGAGGCCAGCAGCAGGGCCGGCGCGGCATGGCCCTCCAGCCAGACCTGGCCGTCCGACGAGCAGCGGGCGACGGTCGCCAGCAGGACGCTGCGGGCGGCGGGCGGGGCCGCGGCCCGGCGGGGGCGGGTGGCGACGGGAGGACGGGTTCTGGAGGTTGTGGGCATGCGTTCAGTGCCTGGTTGGATGGCTGTGCACGTCAGTTGACCGCGGTCTTGGATCCCTTGATCACCACGTCGCCAGAGCCTTCGACCTTCACCTTCGATCCCTTGATGATGATCTCGCCGGACTTCTTCATGGTGATCGAGGCCTGGCCGGCCTTGATGACGATGTCGCCTTTGGAATCGACAGTGATGCCGTCCGCCTCCCAGGTGGTCTTCTTGGTCGAGGTGATGCTCAATGCAGCGCTGGTCTCCAGCACCATGTCCTTGGTCGCTGACCAGATGCCCTGGCCTTCGCAGGTCAGGGTGAGGTCCTTGGCGACCGTGGCGGTGAGGCCGGCGTCGACCTGCAGTTTGGTCTCCTTGGTGACCGTCACGTTGGCCGTCCCCGCCACAGAGCCCTTGTGGTTGCCTTCGACGGTGACGGAGGTGTTGCCTTTGACGGTGGTGGTGGCGTCCTTGCCCACCGAGGTGATGACCGCTCCCTCGATCTTCTCGTTCTTGTCGGTGCCGACGGTGCGCGTCTCGGCCTTGGCGACCGTGACCTTCAGGTCCTTCACCGCGTTCAGAGCTACCAGTTCAGAGCCGCTGGCGTCCTCGAACGACAACTGGTTGCCCGACTTCGAGGTCAGCTTGACCCACTCGCTGTCGACCACGTCTTCGAACACCAGCGAGGCGTTGGCGGCGCTGCGCACGACGCACTGCGACTTGTTCTCTTCGACCACCTGGCTGGCATCCTCGGCGTTGTACATCGCCCCGGCGATGATCGGCCGGTCAGGATGCCCGTATTCGTGCGTGAGGACTACTTCGGTGTCGACCGGCAGGGGGAAATGCATGCCGCGGGCGGATCCGCCATATGGCTGCGCCATGCGCACGATGCGGTCCTTGCCGCCCTCCTCGCTGAGGATCTTGACCTTGTACGAGCCGTCCTCGCCCTGGCCCTGGGCTCCAGCCGCGGCGGTGACGACGGCCGGGATGACGCCGTCGATGCGCGGGATCGGGGTGGTGCGGGCCGGGCGCCAGGGCAGGCGGCCGACCGGGATGCCGTCGAAGGAGTTGCTGTAGTTGCCGTCGGCCAGGCTGTGGGTGACCTGGCTGAGCACGATGTGCTCGTCGTAGTCGTCCTTGCCATGCACGGCGATGCGCGCGCCGGCGCGGAAGGCGACCACGCTGGAGGCTCCGACCACGCGGCAGGAGCGGCTGGTCAGGCTCTCGGCCAGGCGGGTGGCGTAGGCGGTGGCGTCGGCGTCGGTCTGGGTGACGTGGTAGTCGGCCTCGTGGTGCTTGCCGCCCGATCCCGGGGTCTTGTCGGCGGCGACGCTCTTCTGGGCCATCGCCGCCTGCTTCGGGTGGCCCTCGCTGTAGTCGCGGACGATGGCATCCTTGGCCACCACCTCGAAGCGTCGCGAGAGCGCGGTGACCATGCCTTCGCTGCTCGCTACGGCGACCATCGAGGCGGAGCCGTCGTAGGTGGCGTGGATGGCGTTGCCCGAACCCGGGTGGTGGTTCTCGGCATCGCCGATGACCATGGTGTGGGCGGACTTGGTGTGGGTGAACCAGTAGCAGGCGCCTTCCTGCTCGAGCAGCCGGGAGACGAAGGCGAAGTCGCTCTCCTCGAACTGGGTGATGTGGCGCATCACCCCGCCTGCGCCGGTCGCCTTCATCTCAACGGTGACGCCGCCGTCCGCGAGGATGCTCTTCACCACATCGAGCGGCTTCTGGTCGGTGAAGACGCGGGTGCGCCGGGTGTGCCGCAGCAGGGCGAAGGCGGGGGCGAGTTCGATGCGGTACTGCTGGTTCTGCTTGTCGTCGCCGCCGAGGTGCTCGACCGCGGTGACGATGCCGTGGAACCAGATGGGGTCGGCATTGCGCGAAACCCCGATGGCCAGCTTCTTGCGCAGCCAGGTGCCCGGATCGAGGCTGGCCGGATCGGTGGGGATGATGGTGCGGGCGAGAATGACGAATTGGTAGGGGGTGGACAGACCCTCCTGGGCGTTCAGGGAGATCGAGGTGAGCTGATCCAGGCCATCGTCAGTGGCGTGCATCTGCGGCTCGTATGTGAACAGCATGGATGGGCGCTCCGCTGGCGTACCATGATCAACCGATTCCTGGGATCCAGCGCGCATCGGCCCAACTATCCTGCACGTTTGCCTGCCAGTCGTGGGCCGAGCGAGTCCACGTCGGGGCCCCAATTCCTTCTGGCGCCGCCAACGGGTTGCCTTTGCTCCCCAGGGGGTGTCGCATATGAGTCGTGATATGATACGGACGGAAAGGTTGGCGCGACAGCCTGCTGGGCAGACATGGAACTGAGCAACGCCACTCCGGCTCAGGCCCGTTTCACCGTCGCTCCGGTGCCGGGGTACCGTGACCGCGTCGGCATGCTGGTGGTCAAGGCGACCTGGCGGGTCGGGCCTGGCGGGGTTCCCGTGCTGGATGGGCAGAAGCCGCATCCCATGCATGCCGAGGACACCCCGACGCCGCTCGGTCTGCTGCCGCGGGACGATCTCCCGCGCATCGATCCCGCCTTCGAGGTCATGCTGCTCGGCCAGGCGCATGCCCCGGGCGGGCGGCCGATATCGTCCATGACGGTCAGTCTGGAGGTCGGTTCGGCGAGACGGGTCCTGCAGGTCACCGGCGACCGGCATTGGGAGCGCGGCTTGTTCGGCGCGCACATCACCGACCCCGCGCCATTCGTCAGCCTGCCGTTGACCTGGGACCGCGCCTTCGGCGGCAAGGCGGTGGTCGAAATTGACCGCGAATCCTTCGTCGATGCCTGCGACGTGCGCAATCCGGCCGGGCGTGGTTGGGATGCGGCAGCCGATGCCGAGGCGCTGGGCAAGGCGCTCAAGTGCCCCAAGGGCTATCCGCGCTTCGATCCCGCGCGCCAGCTGCCCAACCTCGAGGATCCGGCCCATCTGGTGCGGACGTTGAAGGATGCCCCGGATCCGGCCTGCTGGGCGCCGGTGCCCGTGACCTCATCGCTGCATGGCCTGCGCGTGCCTGTGGAGCCGGGCAAGCCGGTGGCCGGTCCCGGACTGTTCCATCGCGCGCATCCCTGCTGGGTCCTGCCGGCCCCGCCGCCGGGCGGAGCCGTCCTGGCGCTGTCCGGAGCCACTCCTGACGGACCATGGCGATTCCCCCTGCCGCGCCTGCGGCCGGAGCTGGACCTGGTCGCAGCTGGAAAGCAGCAGACGATCGCGGCGGTGCCGCAGATGCTGGTCCTGCTGCCGGAGGAGTCCGGTTTCACCATCACCTTCCGTGCCACGGTTGTGCTGCCGCCCCCCGACGGGACCCCGCGGATGGCCCGGCTACGCCTCGAGGAAGGCTGGAGCGAACCATGCAGGTGAGCGTCAACACCGTCACCGACTTCTCGTTCGGCTTCCTCGCCCACAACCTCCAGGTCCCACCGCAGCCTGCGCCGGCCCCGGTGTTTTCGATCGAGATGGTCGCGCCGTTCATGTGGATCTACGGCTTCGCGATGAACCAGAACAAGTTCAGCAACGGCGCCAAGCCGGTGTTCTGCAAGGGCACCTGGGTGGTACTCGATGGTCATGACTGCGGCATGATGGTGCCCGACATCACCACTCCCCCGGCCCCGAACATCTGGCCACCGCTCTATTGGCTGTTCAGCAGCCGGAAGCCGGTGATGTCGGCGAGCACGGTGAAGATGAATGGGACGGCGGTGGCGGCGGCGCAGTTGATCGGCCTGCCGCCCATCCCGATGATGACCTGCGGCGATCCGATGGCGGCGCCAACCGCGCTGTCGCCGATCAACGTGCTGAACCGCTGCACCGTCGGGATCACCTGGCTCGACGTCCTGGTGGCGGTGATCAACGTCGCCGCCTCCATGGCGATCGACTACATCGCCAGCGACCGCACCGGGGTCGGCCGACGCATGGGCGCCGCCATGGAACGGCGCATCGCCAACGAATTCGTCCGCACGGTCGTCACCAACAACG
The DNA here is from genome assembly GCA_022841245.1 of Planctomycetota bacterium. Lineage (GTDB taxonomy): Bacteria > Planctomycetota > UBA11346 > UBA11346 > UBA11346 > UBA11346. The sequence goes on along the minus strand of JALHRW010000055.1, from coordinate 11,378 downwards.
CCAAGGGGTTGCTCACCAGCCTGGTCGGCTTCGGCACCAGCGGGCTGACCGGCAACGCCACCTTCTCCGCCTCGATCGGCATGCCGTTCCTGGGCGCGGGAGTGAGCATCACGCCGCACCCGGACCCGGGCGGCGCGGTCATCTCCGGCAACGGCTCTGTCCCGTTCGTCCGCGGCGATACCGCCGCTCCGACGCAGGTGGCGGGTTCACCGGTGGGCTCATGAGTCGCAAACCGCTCCGTGCCGGGCTCGACGCCGAACTCGTGCTGATGCCGCTCAAAGGCGCGACCGAACGGGTCGTGGCGTTGTTCAAGCGGACCTACGCCATCGATAAGGGACGCTGTGTGCGCGCCGCAGCCCAGCCGCTGCTCTATGACTGGCGCGCCCCGACCAAGGACGAGCGGCCGCTGCTCGGCGGAAGCGATTTCTGGCTGGAAAAAGGCGCCACGGATGTGGTCGTCCAGGGCAGCGCGCATGCCGCTGCACCGGTGCGCGAGCTGGTCGCCGGGATGGCGATCGGACGTCTCACGCGCCAGGTCCAGGTGTGGGGCGAGCGCGCCATCGTCTGGCGCCAAGGGCGTCCCCGCTTCGGCGAACCCAAGCCATTCAGCGACATGCCCCTGACCTGGGACCTGGCCTATGGCGGGATCGACTGGCGTGTCGCCGTGCCAGGCCTGGCCGGCATGTCGGCCGAGGAGCGCCATCAGGCCGCCCTGCGCACCACCTTCGACCACCCCGGTATGTATCCACGCAACCCGTTCGGGCGGGGCTACATCGTCGAGCCCGGTGCGGTCGAAGGGCTGTTCGCGCCCAGTCTGGAGGATCCGGCGGACCCGCTGAGCGAGGATCGCCTGGTGGTCGGCGATGCCAGGCAGTGGTGGCGTCAGCCGCTGCCGGCCGGTCTCGACTGGACCTCCCCGGTATCCTTCCCGCGCCTGCTGTGGTTCGGCAGTGACAGCGACCCGTGGTTCCCCGCGCCGGATGGACCCGAGCTGCCGGAAGTCGCGCGTGGCCTGCTGCCGCCGCACTTCCTCGCCGGGCGCTGCCGCAATGGCGGCATCGATCAGCGCTTCTATCAGGGCGCAGCACCTGGGTTGACGATCACCCGTCCGCAGACCGGCCTGCCGATCGTCTTCACCAATCTCCATCCCAAGCATCCCCGCGTGGAGACGGTGCTGCCGCCGACCGCGGCGGAGGTGACCTTCGTCATCGAAGGCAGGCACACGAAGCGCGAAGCGCGTCTGCACCACATCATCTGCCAACCCGACCAGTTGAGCCTCAGCCTGGTGTTCGCCGCCGAGGCCGATCTGCCGCGGCCGTTCATCCCCGGCGTCCACAAGCACATACCGATCAGCGCCCAGCTCGACGACGAGGAATCCGTGCCGTTCGTGGCTCCGGTGCCGTTGCGCGAGCAGCTGGCTGCAGCGATGACCAAGAAGGACCGATGATGGACCCAGCTCCCCCGCAGACCGTGGCGATGTCCAGCGACCCGCCGGCCGCGCCAGCCGACCTGCTCAGCCTGATGGTCGGGCAGCCGGGGCTGGAGGCCGGATCCGGCATGCTCATCGGCACGGTGCTCGATGACCGTCATCCCCAGCGGCCAGGCCGCGTCCTGGTGCGCATGCCGACGCCGTCCGGCGTCCTCGACCTCTGGCTGCCCTGCCTTGCCCACCTGGCGGTGCGACGCGACGACCGCGTGCTGCTGTTGCGGCCCGGCAACTGGCCCGAGGCGCTGGTCGCCGGCGTGGTCGACGGTTTATCCACCGCCCGTCCAGAGCCCCGGCCGGCGGCGCTGATCGAACTGCGCGCCGACGAGGCCCTGGAGGTGCGCGGCCAGGACGGCCGCAGCCTGCTCAGCATCGTGCCCGGCAGCGCCGGTCCGGTGATCCGCCTGGCCCGTTCCGATCAGCGCGTCGAAGTCGCCGGACATCTCGAATTCGCGGCCGAATCCATCACCCTCCGCGCCAGCGGCGCGGTCGGCGTGCAGGCTGGCGGCGACGTCGAAGTCGTGGGCGAAGCCATCCGGCTGAATTGAGCCTTGTCATCGCAGTGGCCAGCACGCCGGCCCCATCGAAACGACGAACGACGAGCTACGGTGACAAGGATCACAGGCCGAGCATGCGCCGAGCGACCGCCAGGCGGAAGCGCTGCAGCGGATTGGCATTGCCCCAAGGCAGCCAGGTCCGCGAGAGGCGGCCGGTATAGGCGTCGAATTGCAGCCCGCGCGGGGCCCAGCGCACCGTCCCGCGGCCGAGAAGGATCTTCAGTGCCTCGGTCGCGGCAATCCCGGCGCACAGCTGGCAGGCCATGCCGGTGGACGGGCCCCGGCGCGAAGCGAGATCGACTGCCGAGCGGTCGGCCAGGTAGCTGGCGTGCAGGTGCGACGGCGCAAGGCCGATGAGCAGCCGCAAGGCCTGCTCATGCGGGGTCTGCGCCTCCAGCCGGAAGTACTCCTCGAACGACATGCCGTCGGGATGAAAGCAGAGCAGCGCCGCGGACATCCCCAGCGGGGCGGCGGTGATGGCCGGGATGCGGCGGCGCCGGCAGGCGGCGAAGACCGCGCGGCGGGCCGGGAAGGCGAAGAAGTCGAGGCTGTCGACATAGAGGTGGACGCCATCGAGGAAGCGGTCGAGGTTGCCCTCGTCGATGCCCTCCGGGAATTCGCGCAGGTCGATGTCAGGGTTGATGTCATGCGCCTGGCCCGCCATCACGCGCAGCTTCTCCAGGCCGATGGTGGAGCACATGGCGCCAGCCTGGCGGTTGAAATTGGCGAGCTCGAAGACGTCCATCTCGGCCAGGCTGAAACTGCCGATGCCAAGACGGGCGAGAGCGAGCAGGTGGAGGCCGCCGACGCCGCCGAGACCGGCGATGGCGATGCGGCTGGCGGACAGCCGGCGCTGCTCTGCGCGTGTGACCCAGCCGAGGTTGCGGCTGAACGCCTCGTCGTAGGCGAAGGCCGGAAGCGCGGCGATCACCGCAGCGACCGACCGGAGCGGTTGTCGAGGTAGGCGGCAAGCAGCGGATGGCGGCGGATGCCCCCATCGAGGGCGATGCGCAGCGGACCGACCAGCGCAGCGGTCTGCCGCGCCTCCAGCAGACTGCGCAGGCTGCGCCGGTCGATGCGGTACGGCACCCGTACGCCGCGAAATTCGACCGGGCCGCCGATGGCGGCGAAGCCGAGACCCATCACCGTGCCGAGCTGGCGCAGCCGCGGCTCCATCAATGTCAGCAGGTAGTCGAGACGGATCGAGACCGCGATGTGGGCGGCGCTCAGCCACATCAGACCGGCTAGGCCGCGACGGTGCGCGGCTTCGGCCGACCACAGTGGTGCCGAGATCCCCGGCGGCGGACCGGCCACCAGGTCGTGGCTGCGGTACGCCGCGGCGATGCAGAACCGGGACAGCTCGGCGAATCCCCGGCGGGCCTCGCCCCGCGCCGGGACGGCCAGACGGTCGATCGAGCCGCACACCTCCTCGACATGGAAGGGGATGTCGGGGTGGTCCGGATCAGCCATCACCAGGCGGTAGCAGGCCGCGACCCGGCCGGTAGCGCGGTGGCGCACCACGACCTGCACCGAGCGCTGGTCGGCTGCGTCGTATTCCTTGTGCTCCGGCGAACCCTCCTCGTAACCCAGCTCGTGACAGTAGACCTCCCAGCGCAGCGCGTAGGCCTCGTGCTCGGTGCGGTCGTCGCAGGCGATCTCGATGACGAACGCGTCGTGGATGGCCGCCCCGGGCAGCACGATGCGCTCGGGCAGCACCGGCAGCGGCAGCTCGGCCGTGGGGGTGTGGCGGTAGGCGAAGCGCGGATATGCCCGGTTGGCCAGCGGGGTCGGCGTGGCCACGACGTCACGCTGCATGTGCACTGCTTCTGGCTGCGATCGCCTGCGCCAGGGCGGCTGGCGTCGGATGGTCGTAGATCTCGGCCGCGTCGAGGACCACGCCGAAGCGCTCCTCGATGTCGCCGAGCAGGGTCATGGCGTCGAGCGAGTCGACGCCGAGCTCGTTGAACGAACGCTCGGTGTCGATGTCGGCCGGATCGAGCCGACGCAGGGCGGCGATGCGCTCCGCCAGGACGCGGACGATCGCCCCGGCCTGCGGCCGGCTGGTGCAGCCGGCCATGGCGGCCAGCGGGATGTCGGCATCGGGTATGGTCCTGAACATGCTTCCCCCTTTTGCCTGCTTACCCGGCGCATGCAGAAGTTCGGAAGGAGTGTCACACTCGAGCCGGCCACAACGCGTTAGTCCGGCACGCAGGTCCGGCCCTCCATGCCCATGGCGGCCAGCTCGACCAGCGCTGCGCCGTCGCCGGACGACGCCTGGGGATCGCTCCCCTTTGCACGCTCCGGCGCGGTGAAGCGGCGCCGCACGATCCGCATGATGTGGCCGTCGTGCATCGTGGCGATGCGGTCGCTGTAGCGGAAGACGCGGTTGTCGTGCGTGACCACGATCAGCGCGCGCCCCGGCCGGATGGCGATGCTGCGTAGGATCTCCATCACCTGGCGGCCCTTCTCGTGGTCGAGGGCGCTGGTCGGTTCGTCGCAGACCAGGATGCGCGGATCGTGGACGATGGCGCGGGCGATGGCCACGCGCTGCTGCTGGCCGCCGGACAGCCGGCCGGGCAGCGTCATGAGGAAATCGGCCATCTCCACCTCGGACAGCGTCTCGGCGGCCCGTTCCATCGCCCGCCGACGCGGGATGCCGCCGATCAGCAGGGACAGGGCGACGTTCTCCTGCGCCGTCAGTGTCGGCACGAGGTTGTACTGCTGGAACACGAAGCCGACGTTGCGCGCCCGGAAGTCGGCCTGGGCACTGGCTGACAAGCGACCGAGGTCTTCGCCGAACAGACGGACCTCGCCGGCATCGTGACGAAGGATGCCGGCGACGATGGAGATCAGCGTGGTCTTGCCGCACCCTGACGGGCCGACGAGCATGAACAGCTCACCGTCTGGAACCTCCAGGTTGATGCCACGCAGGGCGTGGATCGCGGTGGCACCCGAGCCGAAGCTCTTCGCCACTCCGCGCATGCTGATCGCCGGTTCCACCGCTAGCGCCTGGTCGCGGTGCGCCGGCCGGCGCGGCGCCATGGCGCCACGTCGCCGGAGCCCTGGACGTCGGCGTCGACCATGCGCTCAAGTGCGCGCAGCACCAGGTAGCGTGCCAGCAGCTCGCGATCGGAATGCGTCAGCTCGTCCTGGAAGCTGCGCATCAGCCAGGCGACGGTGGCCATTCTGGGGTGTCGATCGGTCATGCGGTCAGGCATGGTCCGGCCCCTTCTCCAGGCTGTTCGCGGCCCATAGCGCGCAGGCCTCGGAGCGCCGAACCTTGCCCGAAGTCGTCCGCGGCAGGCGTCCGACGCGGACCGTGGCCACGGCGTCGACCAGCACCTCATGGTTGGCCCAGATCGCGGCGCGCACTTCGTCGATCAGGCGGCTGCTGGCCTGGGCGTCGAGCGCACGCAGGTCGCATTCCACCGCGATGACCAGCCGGGGCAGCCCCCCGACATCGGCCTGGAAGGCGGCCGCAACGCCGTGGGCGCAGGCCGGCACCATGCCCTGCACGGTTGCTTCGAGGTCCTCAGGATGGTGCTTGCGCCCGTTGACGATGATAAGGTCCTTGAGCCGGCCGGTGAGGTGCAGCTCGCCGTCGCGCAGGAAGCCGAGGTCGCCCGTACGCAGCCAGGGCCGCGGATCGCTGGGCAGGCGGGCGCGGAAGGTGGCGGCGGTCAGCGCCTCGCGGCCCCGGTAACCGCTGGCGACGTGCGGGCCGCTCACCCACACTTCGCCGACCTCCCCGTCCGCCCGCCGGTTGCAGGTCGCCGGATCGACGACCGCGACCGAGCCATCGGGCACCGGACGCCCGCACGAGACGTAGGGCTGGGATGCCGGGTCTGCGCCGGTGGGGCGCGCCGAGCGCGGCGCCCGTCCACTCGGGCCGCCGGAGACGATCAGAGTGGCTTCGGCCATGCCGTAGCAGGGAAGCAGCGAGGTCTCGCGGAAGCCGGTCGGCGCCAGCAGCCGGACCACTCGCTCCAGCGTCGACGGACGGACCTGCTCAGCGCCGCTGAAGGCGACGCGCCAGCAGGACAGGTCGAGGCCGGCGACATCGGCGGGCTGCAGCCGCTCGGCGAGCAGCCGCCATGCGAAATCGGGCCCGCCGCTGAGCGTTGCACGGTGGGCGGCGATCGCCCGCAGCCAACGCAGCGGACGGCGCACCATGGCCTGAGGCGACAGGTGGACGCAGGAGATGCCTTGATGGATGACGTGGACGACGTTGCCGATCAGTCCCATGTCGTGTAGCAGTGGCAGCCAGTTCACGCCGATGTCGGTCGGCCTGGTCGCGAAGGCCTGGCCGATGAGCGCAGAGTCCGCCATGAGGTTGCCCTGGGTGATCACCACGCCCTTGGGCGATCCGGTCGAGCCGCTGGTGTACTGCAGCACAGCCGGGCTGGCGGGGTGGATCAGCGCCGGTGGTGCATCGGCCGCAATCTCGTCGAGCCGGTCCGTGGCCAGCAGCCGCAGCCCGTTCGCCGCCACCAGGCTCTCGACCGCCGGCAGTCCGGCCGTGGTCGAAAGCACGGCCTTGGCCGAGCAGTCCCGCAGCACCGCTTCGGCGCGGTCGAGCAGCCGACGCGTGGTTGGCGGCTGCAGCGGCACGGCGACCACCCCGGCCATGAGGCAGCCGCAGAAGGCGATGATGAACTCGCGGCCGGGCGGATGGAACAGCACCACCGCCTCGCCCGACAACCCGGCGCGGACCATATGCCTGGCCACCACCTCGGCGCGCGTCCGCAGCTCGCCGTAGGTCAGCGTCCCATCCGGTGTCTCGCCGTCAGCGAGGAAGCTGAACGCCGCCTTGCCCGGCATGACCTCGGCGTGCCGCTGCAGGTGGCAGGCCAGGGTATCGGCGCTGGCGGTCATCGGCGCGGTCGGCATGGGTGCTCCTTGTGGGCGTCCACCCCCTTACCAAAGCCGGCGACGGATTCGGCAGTGGACGGGCCCCGGTCCCGTTTCCGCTTCGCTCCCGTGCGCGTGTAAGGCGGGCACGATGGCCATGCCCAACCTCCCAGCGACCGGCTCGGCCCGTAGCGGAGCGGCGTGATCCGCACTGCCATAACCATGCTGGTCGGCGACCGGACGAAGTTTCTCGGCATCGTCTTCGGCCTGGCCTTCGCTTCGCTGCTGATCACGCAGCAGGCCTCGATTTTTCGCGGTATCCTGGTGCTGACCTATGGCCATGTCACCGATTCGCCCCAGGCCGACATCTGGGTCGGCGATCCGGGGATGCAGGAGATGGATACCACCGAGCTGGTGAACGAGCGCGAGCTGCAGACCGTCCGTGCCCAGCCGGCGGTCGCCTGGGCGGTGCCGCTGGCGCGCCGGCTGCTGCTGGCACGCCGGCCGGCCGGCGAACTGCTGCCGGTGATGGTCATGGGCATCGACGACGCCACCCTGATCGGCGCGCCGCTGCCCGGGGCGATGCTGGAGGGGGCGGCCGAGGATCTGCGCGCTCCCTACAGCATGATCGTCGACCAGCGCTCGACCGAGTCCAGGCTGCGCGTGCCGCTGCCGGACGGCGGGACGCGGACGCTCCGCGTTGGCGACACCATGCTGATCGGCGGTGCCTCGATCACGGTCGCCGGCATCTGCCGCTCGACTTCTACGCTGATGCTCTATCCGACGCTGTACATGCGCCGGTCGCAGGCCAGGTCCCTGGATGCGGCGGGTGGATCTGGCTTCAACTACATCCTCGCCGGCCTGGTCCCGGGGGCCGACGGGGACGAGGCTTGCCGAGACATCAGCCAGGCCACCGGGCTGACCGCCCGGACGCGTTCCGCCCTCAGCGACCATGTCCTCAAATACTATCTCACCCAGACCGGCCTGGTGCCGAACTTCGGCATCGCCGTGCTGCTCGGCTTCGTGGTCGGTGCCGCCATTGCCGGGCAGACCTTCAGCCAGTTCGTGTACGACAACCGACGGACCTTTGCAGCACTGAAGGCGATGGGCATGCGCGACCAGCACCTGGCCGGAATGCTGCTGGTGCAGGCACTGATCGCGGCCGGCCTGGGCTTCGGGCTTGGTGTCGGCGGTGCGGTCGCCTTCGGCGCCGCGTTGCAGGGGACCGACCTGGGCTTCCGACTCGAACCCGCCCTGCTGATCCTGGCGGCCGTGGCGGTGCTGACGCTGAGCCTGGGCGCGGCGCTGTTCAGCCTGCGCTCGGTGCTGCGCGTGGATCCCGCGTTGGTGTTCCGGAGCTGAGGAGAGGAACCATGTCGCCACTGCTTACCCGTTTGGCACCCCTCGCACTGCTGTCGTTGGTCGGCCTGTTCGCCGCCTGCGTGGTGGCCTGGAGGACGGTCCGGCATCAGGAGGTTCCGGCGCTGCCGGTGCTGCCGCAGCGCGGTCCGTGGGAGCGGCGCATCTCGGCCCTGGGGGTGGTCGAGGGCGACGGCCCGGAGATCCGCGTCGGCGTGCCCGAGACCGGCCTGGTGACCGCAGTCGAGGTCACCTCCGGGCAGGCGGTGCGCGCAGGCAAGATCCTGTTCCGGCTCGATGACCAGGCTGTCCGCGCTGATCTGGCCGTCGCCGAGGCCGATCTGGCTACCGACCATGCGGCGCTGGCCACGGCCAAGGCCGATGCCGCCCACGCGGCGGAGGAGGAGGTCCGCGTCGCATCGTTGCCACGGCGCGAGGACGTGGGTCCGGCAGAGGCGCGCCGGCGTGTCGCCGAGGCTCAGCTCGCCGACGCCCGGGTGCATCTGCAGCGCATCAACGGACTGTTCGCCAAGGGCGCGACCACCGCCGAGCAGGTCGACCTGCGCCATGGGGCGGAGAGCGTGGCCGCGGCGCAGCTGGGCTGCGCCCTGGCCGAACTCGAGCATGTGCGGCTGGGCGCCTGGGAGCCGGACTTGCGGGTGGCGCGGGCGAGCGCCGATGCGGCCGCAACGCGGGTCGCCTCGGCGCAGGCGCGGATATCCGCCTCGCAGGCGCGCATCGCCGCGATCCGCACGCGGCTGGATCGCCTGACCATCCGCGCCCCGCGCAACGCCACGGTGGTCGCGCTCGACATCGCCGTCGGGGCGAGCGCCTCGCCCGCCGACCGCGACTTGGTCGTGCTGGCCGACCTCGGCCGCCTGCTGGTGCGGGTCGAGGTCGACGAGTCCCAGGCGTGGAAACTGCATCCCGGTGCCGCAGGACGCGGTTGGGTCCGCGGCGCCCCGGAGCGGACGGTCGAGCTCGCCTACGAGCGCACCGAGCCCCTGGCGGGAGCCCGTCAGGCGCTGGCGGGCCGGCCGGGCGAGCGCCTGGACGGCCGGGCGATGCGGGTGCTCTATCGCATCGACGGCGCCCCCGCCTGGGTCCATCCGGGATTCCTGCTCGAAGTCGACCTCGATGCCGGCGGGGGGGACAGCCGCGTTGCGCCGGCCCCAGGCCTCCGGACTTCCGGATCCGACACGGCGCTGGTTAAGGCGGATGGAATCCCGCCATGACCACCGACTCCTGCTCATCCGCCTGCCTGGCCCGACTCGATCTGGAGAAGATCACCAAGGCCTACGACTCGGAACCGTGGTGGTATGATGTGCGCGGTTTCCTCATCCTGACCTTCGCCTACCGGGCAACGCTATGGGAACAGCTGCGGCTGTTCTCGGCGAACATCGGCCCACGGCACCTCGAGGTGGCCATCGGATCCGGTACCCTCTTCGGCATGATCCTTCGCCGGGCACGCCGTGAGGGCCGCGCACCGCAGCGGGTGGTCGGCTGCGATTACGCCGAGCGCATGCTGGCCGGGGCAGCCCGGCGCTTCGCCAAGGATCCGCTCATCGAGCTCGGCCTCGCCGACGTCGGTCGCATGCCCTACCCCGACGCGGACTTCGATTCCGTGAATGTCGCCAACGCGATGCACTGCTTCCCCGATCTCGGCCTGGCCCTGCGCGAGATCCGCCGCGTCCTCCGCCCCGGCGGCACCCTGGCGGCCAACGTCCTGCTCCACCCGCGGGGCGGCTGGCCGTGGCGGGGGATCGCCGAGCGCATCAACCGCTGGGGCGCGGCCAAGGGCATCGTCAATCGCCCCTATGACCGCGATGAGGTGCTGGTCGCTGTCGCCGCCGCGGGGCTGGCGCTGGAGCGCGAGTGGGTCTCGGGCAATGTCTGCAATATGGTCCTCCGGCGTCCGGCCTGAACCGCCCGGCGCACCACGCAGCGCCGCCGCAGCGCTCGCATGCCCATTCATCCTCCGAACTGGTGGCGTAGGCTGGCCGACATGTCCCCAGCAGGCATGAGCGATGAGCCGGCCTGACGACCTCCTGGCTGACATCGGCGGCAACCCGGACAGCAGCCTGATCATCCCGCCGCCGGCGGCACAGCTGCCGGCCCCGGCTGCCGTGCCAGGCATGCCGAACGTGCTCACCACGGACGGTGCGCGCGGTCCGCTGTCGGGCAGCACCTGGCCTGGCTACGAGATCGGCGACCTGCTGGGCAGCGGCGGCATGGCCGAGGTCTATCGCGCGTGGCAGACGGCGGTGGGGCGCATTGTGGCGCTGAAGGTCCTGTCGGCCGGGGTCAGCGAAGGGGGCCTGCATGCCCGCTTCGCTGCCGAGGCCGCTGCCGCTGCGCGCGTCGATTCGCCGCATGTGGTGCGCATCATCGACTCCGGCACCCATGCCGGCCGCATGTGGCTGGCGCTGGAATATGTCGCCGGCCGCAGCCTGGCAGAGCTGATGCGCGCGCGCGGGCACGTCCCGCTGCCGCCCATGGAGGCCGGTCGGCTCGTCCTGCAGGCCGCGCAGGGACTGGCGGCGGTACATGCCAGGCAGCTGGTGCATCGCGACCTCAAGCCCGGCAATCTGCTGATGGCCCAGGATGGCACGCTGAAGGTCGCCGACTTCGGCCTGGTCCGCTTCGTCGACGGCCGCTCGCTGACCCGTACCGGGACGGTGCTGGGCACGCCGCAGTACATGCCCCCGGAACAGGGCCGGGGCCTCGCCACGACCCCGGCCGGGGACGTCTACAGCCTCGGCGTGGTGCTCTACGAGCTGCTCGCCGGCCGGCCGCCGTTCGACGGCGAGACCTCCGACGCGCTGATCTTCCAGCATAACTACGCCGAACCGCGCCCGCTGGCGCAGCCCGCCGGCGCGATCCCCAAGGACCTCTTCGCCGTCTGCCTGACCTGCCTGCAGAAGGACCCCGCCCGGCGCTACCTCGACGCCGACGCCCTGGCCGGCGACCTCGCCCGCGTGCTCGACGGGCTTGCGCCGGTCGCCGCGGTCAGTGGCGAAGCCAGCACGGGGGCCGAAGCGGCCTTGCGCCGGGCTGCCGGGCGCCGCCGCTGGCTGCCGGCCGCCGCTGTCATCATCGGCAGCGCCATCATCGCCATCTCCTGG
>JALHRW010000054.1 GCA_022841245.1 Planctomycetota bacterium | reverse complement strand
TCTGGACCAGATGCGGACCGGCGGGGACGGGATCGGGCATGGCGGCGCGGATATTCGTGTGAGTGGGGGTGGGGGCAAGCGGGGGCAGGTCGGCGGATGGCGGAGAAACCATGGCCCCCAAGGCAGCCGCACAGGAGTGCGGCGCTCCCGGGTCCAGGGCGCAGCCCTGGTCGCAGCCGCAGGCGAGAACCGGCCGATGAGCGGCGATGGGCGGATACAATGGGCGAAGCCCATCCGCCCGCGGTTTCGGAACGAAACCGAGCTGCGACATCGGCCGTGGGGGCAGGCCCGCAGGGCCGCGGGGGCGAAGCCCCCGAGCTAAGGGCCTGTTGCTTCGCGCATTTCCAGGGACTACATTTCCCCCGTGCCCCACCCTGTCTCCCCTGCACGCTGGACCGTCTGGTTCTGGCCGGCGCTGATCACCACCCTCGTCTTCGACCTGGTGACCAAATACGCCGTCTTCGCCCAGCCGCAGTCCAGCCTGCCAGACTGGATGGAGAAGCATTACAATACCGGCGTGGCCTGGAGCATGCTCGCCGAGCATCCCGAGTTCGTCGCCGGATTGACCGCCGCCCTCATCCCGCTGCTGGTGTGGGTGTGGTGGAGCGGCTACCGCAAGCTCGGCTGGCCGGAGAACCTCGCCTTCGGCCTGATCCTCGGCGGCGCACTGGGCAACGGCTACGACCGCGCCCTGGCCATGTTCGGCGTGTGGCCCGGCGTGCGTGACTTCCTCCATGTCGATCTCGGCTTCTGGCCGCTGAATCCCTGGCCGACGTTCAATATCGCCGACAGCGGCATCAGCGTCGGCTTCGTCCTGCTGCTCGCCCGCGCCTTCGTCACCAGCCCGAAACCCGCCTCGGCCCCCTCTGCCTCGAGCCCACCATGCAGCTGAACCAGGCCGCCCGCGAAATCATCTTCAAGGTCGTCTACTACGGCCCAGGCATGGCCGGCAAGACGACCAATCTCGCCTTCCTGCAGAGCCAGGCTCCTGCCGGCACCGCCTCCGAGCTGGTCACCGTCGACACGCATTCCGAGCGCACGCTGCACTTCGACATGCTCGCGCTCGACCTCGGCCAGATCCAGGGTCATCACGTCCGGGTCGAATTCCACACCGTCCCGGGACAGAGCTACTACGCCGCCACCCGCAAGCTGGTGCTGACCGGCGCCGACGCCGTCGTCTTCGTCGCCGACAGCCGGCGCGAGGCGCTGGACGAGAACATCGCGTCGATGAACGAGATGCTCGACAACCTGCGCCAGCTGGGCATGCCGAGCCAGATCCCGGTGGTGCTGCAGTACAACAAGCAGGACCTGCCGACCGCAGTCCGGCCCGAGCAGCTCGACCCATTGATGAACGTGCGCAGCTGGCCCAGCCGCGGCGCCAGCGCGCTGAACGGAGACGGCGTGGCGGAATGCGCCAAGGAGATCATGGCGATGCTGGCCGATGCCGCCGCCGAGATCTCGCTACCCGAGGCGCAGCAGGAGATCGTGCCGCGCACCTGGCTGATCAGCTGCCACCGCTGCCAGGCCATGCTCGAGGTGCCTGACGCGGCGGTCGGCGCGGTCTACGCCTGCGGCGTGTGCTCGGCGACGCTCGAGGTGGTCGATCCCGATCGCGGCCTCACCCGCCAGCCGACCCCTGGACGCACCCCGGCACCGCAACGCCAGCGGCAGGAACCGCAGCCGCAGGAGCCGAGCGACTACGCGATGAAAACCCTGCCGGTGCAGCAGGAGCTGGTGAGCAACGAGTCCGCCCTGCAACCGGCGCGCACCGGCAACCAGGGGGTGCAGGTATCAGGCGGAGGCAGCTTCCCGCTCGCCGGCTGGGAGGTCATCTCCTTCCTCGACGAGAGCCCGCAAGGCCGCCGCATGCGCGTGCGCGACAGCGTCAGCGGCCGCACCTGCCGCGCGCTGGTGCTGTCGAATTCGCTGATGGCGCAGCCCGGCTATGCCGACGGCATCGAGGCCTACGTCCGCCTCGCCGGTCCGCTCAAGCACCCGCATGTCCTGCCGCTGCTCGAGATGCGCCCGGTCAACGGCACCATCGTGCTGCTCTCGGCCGACATGCCCGAGCACGAGCCGCTCGGCGTGGTCCTCGGACGGCGCCGGGCCCTCGCCCCGCCGCACGCCATGGGCCTGCTCCGCCAGGTCGTCCTGGCGCTCGAGGATGCGGCCCGGGCCGGAGTCGTGCACGGTTGGCTGCGCCCGGAGTGCATCCTGGTCAGCCCGGACGGCAGCGTCCTGGTCGACGAGTTCGCGGTGCCCAAGAACCACCGCTTCCTCGTCCGCGAGCTGGCCGGCGCCAGCGCCGCCACCGAGTACTACCTCGCTCCCGAGCACCTCGGCGAGGATGCGCGCAGCGACCTGCGCAGCGACATGTTCCTGTGCGGCGCGCTGCTCTATCGCATGATCACCGGCGACGGGCTGGTCACCGGCTACAACGCCCACGAGGCGCTGCACAAGCTGATGGCCGGCGGCGGCAAGCCGCTGCGCTCGGTCGGCAACACCGTGTCGCGCGATCTCGACCTGTTCTACCGCCAGCTCACCGCGCTGAATCGCGGCGAGCGCTTCGAAAGCTATCGCAAGCTGGTCGAGATCCTCGACCGCTTCGGCGGCGGAGCCAAGCGCCAGAACCTACGCCTGACCCAGCCGATCCCGGCGCCAGGCGCGCGCGGCAACTCGCCGGGTAGCGGCACCTACCAGCGCAGCGGCAGCGGCACCCACCAGCGCGCCGGCACCGGCGTGCATGCCAATCCCGGCACCGGCAACTGGCGCACACCCACCGGCCAGATCAGCGCCCCGCCCCCGCGCCGCAGCGCCACCGGCGAGCACGTCCGGCCGCAGCGGCGCAGCAGCGGTGGTGGCATGGCGGTGGCCGTGGTGGTGATCGCCGTCCTCGCCATGGTCGGCGCGGTGGCCTACGTGGTGATGACGCAGCGGACGCAACCACCGCCACCGGTCCCGACACCGCTGCCGAGCGAGCGCCCGGCGCCGCGCCCGCAGCCGGTGGCCCAGACCCCGACCCGGCCGGTCTCGCCCGGGACGATCGGCGCTGTGCCGCCTGGCCAGCAGGCGCCCGAGCCGGTGCGACCGCCGGTGCCGGCGAAGCCGGAAGCGCCGACGCAAGCCACCGTCCCGGCGGTGCCCGTCGTTCCCGCCGCGCCCGAGATGAGCCCGGGGCAGCGCCGCGACCTGCTCAACACGATCGCTGACCTGATGCTGGAGGAGCGCTTCCAGCAGGCGCTGGTGGAGGCCGAGAAGCTGCCCACCACCGAGGAACGCCAGGCGGTCATCGCCAAGCGCGACGCCCGGCGTGCCGACCTCGAGGCCCGTTCGCGCACCATGCCCGAACTCGCCACCATCCAGGCGGTGCTACGCCCCGCACTCGACGGCACCTGGGGCATGCCCGGCGACCGCGAATGGGCCCGCGGCCTGCTCGACCAGGCCGAGGCTCGCCTGTCGGGCGCCGTCACCCCGGCCCAGCCGGCCGAACCCGTGCCGGCCCCGGTCCCAGCACCTGCGCCTGCGCCCGCTGTCCCTGCCCAGCCGCCGGCCGACAGCCCCGCAGACCCGTCCCTGGCCGTGCTCTCGGCCCTGGCCAAGGGCGAGGTCGCCGCCGCCGAGGCCAGCGCCGCCAGCGTGCCGGAAGGTTTGCCCGATGGCCGTTCGCTGCGCCTCGCCGTGTCGTCCTACGCGCAGCGAGCGGCCCTGCTCGACCGCGTCGCCAAGGCGCGCAGCGCCAAGCTGCGCTTGACCCATCCGACGACCCGCGAATCGGTCGATCTCGTCTCCGCCACCGCCGCGGTGCTGGAGGTCAGCGCCCCCGGCGGCGCCACCTCGTCGCTGTCC
This sequence comes from Planctomycetota bacterium, assembly GCA_022841245.1. Classification (GTDB taxonomy): domain Bacteria; phylum Planctomycetota; class UBA11346; order UBA11346; family UBA11346; genus UBA11346. Next base: position 23,160 of record JALHRW010000054.1, on the reverse strand, counting down.
TGGGGCCAGATCGGCGCCCGCGACCTCGGCCGGCTGCTTGGCGACGCCGCCGCCGCGCCCGGGGCCAACCCCGACGAGCAGGCGGCCGCAATAACCGGCCTGATCATCGGCGGCGACACCGCGCTCGCCGCAGTGCATCTGCGCAAGGTGCGGGCCACCCTGCCCGCCGACCGTGCCGCCGACTTCGACGGCCTGGTCGCCATCGGTCGTCGCGGCGAAAGCCAAGTGCTGCTGGCGCGCGCCACCGAGGCGCAGAAGTCCGGCTCGGCCAAGGCGCTCGCCGATTGCCTGGTCGAGCTCAGGAAGCCCGACCGCGCCAGCCTGCCGGCGATCGCCGCCGCGCTGCCCCGCCTGGAAGCGGCGCTCAAGGATCTGCAGGATGGCCGGAGTAGCGGACCGGTGCACCTCTCCGACCGCGTCACCTTCGAGGCCCCGGCCGATCTCGCCAACTTCCCTGACAGTGCCGGCACCTGGCAGGTCGCAGCTGGCGCCGTCGCCAACAGCGATCCCGCCCGGCTCGCCCGGCGCGACGCCGGCACGGCCAAGAGCGTGCAGATCATCCTCACCCCGGCAGCGCGGCGCGGCACCATCACCCTCGACTTCAAGGGACTGAAGCTCGCCTTCGATCTCGCCGGCGGGCAGTTCGCCACCCAGGTCGGCGACAAGCCGGCCCCGCCCAAGCCGTGCAACGTCGTCGAGCGCGTGCCGAACACCCTCTACCTCGCCTACACCGAGGACGGCAACCACACCACCATCGAACTGAATGGCCAGGTCATCGGCGACGTGGTGATGGGCGATCTCAGCGACATCTTCTCGCTCGCCGCCGCCGGTGGGGCGATGATGCAGGTCGACGAGGTGGTGTTCACCCGCGCCGATGCAGCCAACCCCGGCCGCCAGGCCCTGCGCAAGCTGGGCTGGGAGCCGAACGGCGATGCGGCGCTCGATGAGAAGGCTGGCAGCGTCCTGCTGCGCGGTGCACCCAACACCACCGCCGGCATCTCCTGCCAGGTCCCGGCCAACACCGTCGGCTACACCATCGAGGTGAAGGGCGAGGGCATGTTCCGCATGATGGTCTCTGGCGCGGGCGGCAGCCAGCATGCCGACGTCAGGCTGACCGCGGGCGAAGCGCAGCGCCTGACCCTGCGCTGGGCCGCCGGCACGCTGGTCGTGCTCGACGGCAACGGCGTGCCGCTGCATAGCGTGAAGCTCGAGCGACCGGTGACCTCGGTATCGCTGCTCGCCACCGGCCAGTGCGCGATCGTCCTCCCGATCCGCCCCAATCGGCAGTAGCCCGGGGGCCGCAGGCCCCCGAACCCCCGCCCGGGGCCTTCGCCCCGGAGCCCCGCTCGACACGCCGCGCTGACGCGCGTCGATTCGCCAAGCGGGGTCGTTCGTTCCAGGCTCTCTGGTCGCTTGCCGGCCAGAGCCACACAGACAACACGGCTCAAGCCCGGCTCGCTCCGGCGTTCGCTCGGCGGACGATCCCGGGACACCGTCCGTGGAGGGACACCGTCCGTGGAGGGACACCGTCCGTGGAGGGACACCGTCCGTGGAGGGACACCGTCCGTGGAGCGAGCGCCCGGCGAGCGACGAGCCGCAGCGAGCCTGGAACGAGCGACACCGCTTGGCGAATCGCCGCGCGTATGCGCGGCGTGTCGAGCGGGTCCCGGGCGAAGGGCCCGGGGCGGGGGTTCGGGGGCCTGCGGCCCCCGGGCCGCAGGCCCCCGGGCAGCAGCCGGCTCTTGCAGTTCGCGGGCCGGACGCCGATCATCACATTGTCAGCGGGCGACGACCCGCTCCACGCCGCCCCATACCGGGAAGACCAACCGCGCATGTCGCCAGCCAACCGTCCCAAGACCTTCGTCATCGACACCAACGTCCTCCTGCACAACCCCGCCTCGCTCTTCTCCTTCGCCGACAACCGCGTCGTCATCCCCATGGTCGTGCTCGAAGAGCTCGACCGCTTCAAGACCGCCAACAACGAACTGGGCCAGAACTCGCGCGAGGTCGTGCGCGCGCTCGACCGCCTGCGTGCGCTCGGCAGCCTGCGCGAAGGGGTGAAGACGCCGCAGGGCGGCACCATCCAGGTGGTCATGGAGAGCCCGCCGCTCGATGGCATGCTCACCGGCGTCAACGACAACCGCATCCTCGGCTGCGCTCACCACCTCAAGACCAAGGGTCAGCAGGTGGTGTTCATCTCCAAGGACATCAACGCCCGCGTCAAAGCCGATGCGCTGGACATCCCCAGCGAAGACTACAAGGCGATGCGGGTCAACGTCGACGAGCTGTATTCCGGCTACATCACTGTGGACGTCGCCAGCGACGAGGTCGACGATCTGGGCAAGAAGCCGGCCATCGATCCGGCCAAGCTGGTCGGCAAAGAGGACCTGCCGCTGATCTGGAACCAGTTCGTGGTGCTGCGCGACCGCGCCGACAAGGAGCATACCGCGCTGCTGCGCTACGACGGCGCCGAGGGCATGCTCAAGCCGCTGGCCCACGAACCGCCCGAACTCTACAGCGTCACGCCGCGCAGCCCCGAGCAGCGCATGGCCTTCGAGCTGCTGCTCGACGACAACATCAAGCTGGTCACCCTGGTCGGCCGCGCCGGCACCGGCAAGACGCTGCTCGCCCTGGCCTGCGGGCTCAACAAGGTGATCGACTCCGAGCGCTACAAGAAGCTGCTGGTGTCGCGTCCGATCATGCCGCTGGGCGCCGACATCGGCTACCTGCCCGGCACCAAGGACGACAAGATGGTGCACTGGATGGGGCCGATCTTCGACAACCTGCACTTCCTCCTCGCCAGCGAGGAGCGCGATCCCGACGACGTGATCAAGCGCCTGATCGCCGAGGAGACCATCACCCTCGAGGCGCTGACCTACATCCGCGGCCGTTCGATCGCGCGCCAGTTCGTCGTCGTCGACGAGGCGCAGAATCTCACCCCGCACGAGATCAAGACGATCATCTCGCGCGCCGGCGAGGACACCAAGGTGGTGCTGACCGGCGATCCGCACCAGATCGACAACCCCTACCTCGACTCGAACTCGAACGGCCTGACCCACGTGGTCGAGCGCCTGCGCGGCCAGCCGCTGGCTGGGCATGTGACGCTGACCAAGTCGGAACGCTCCGAGTTGGCCGGCGTGGCTGCTGATATCCTGTAGCCCGGGGACTCCGTCCCCGAACCCTTGCCGGGGGCCTTCGCCCCCGGATCCCCCCCTCGACACGCTGCGCTGACGCTAGCGATTCGGTATATCGCGGTCGTTCGTTCCAGTCTCGCTGGGCTTACGCCTGCGCTCGCTCGGCGAACGGTTGGTTGAGCATTGGAGCCGCGTAGCGGCGACGCCCGGAACGCCGGCGTCCCGCCGGCTCGAGAGGAATTTGCTTATGTCGCTGACTGGGCCAGGCGCCGGGCCAGCTGGGCGGCGTGCAGGTTGTCCGGCAGAACCGGGGCGTCGAGGCCGGTCACCAGCATCGCCGCAGGGCCCCAGCCGGGCGGTGGCGGATCCAGTGGCTTCGCAGCACGGAGATTCCACATCGTGTTCCAGGCGCCGCTCTGCCGGCCGAGATTGTGGCCGCCGCCGCAGAACCAGGGCCGGTTGCCCAAACCGCAGTCGATGGAGGTGAAGAGGTTCGCGTGGTTGGCGGCGCGGTGGTGGTCGAGGCTCATGTCGCGGCCCCGGCCGGCCGAGAAGACGTTGCCGGCAGTCGAATGGTCGACCGTGAGGTCGTGGATGTAGCAGTTCTGGATGTCGAATCCGCGAACCAGATTGTCCGACGCTCCGCCACCGCCGATCATGATCGCATGGTGGCCGATGCAGCCCCCCGGCGTGCCATGCTGTTCCGGATCCTGGATGGGATTCGCACCACTGATCGTGACGTCCTCCAGCGTGCAATGGATGGCAGTGACGAAGATGCCGCTCTCCGCGTTCCGGATGCGCACGTCCCGGACCCAGCAGTGCGCCACCTGATCCAAGGCGATGGCGTTGAAGCCCAGTTCGGTGAAATGGCCACGGTACGGCAACGCGGGGAACTCGAAGCCCAGCTGCTCGACACCTGATCCGGTCACGGTTGGATCCATGGCGCAGAGACGTGGGCTCCACGCCTGCCGGGTGGCGAAGCGCAACGGCCGATCGAGCCGCACCTGTCCGCTCCGCACGTCGATCGCAGCGATGCGCACCGGCTGACGCACGAAGCGGTCGCGCAACAGACTGACGTTGCCGGGATCGCCAGCGTACAGAAACGAGGCCAAGGTTCCGCCGGCGTCGTAATCGACCTGGACCGTCACCCACTGGCCGGGCGCCAGACCCGCGGTCGAGGCCACCTGCACCGCATAGCTGCCGCGGGAGGACTCCTCGACGATGTCGTGCAAAGGCCGCACCCGCAGATCGCCTGCAATGCGGACGAAGCCACCAGCCCAGGAATAGTTGCTGGTCCGCCGGCCCTCGGTCGTGGCCCCCCAATTCGGCTGTACGTCGGTCAGGTGACGGTCGAAGACCAGCACGGAGGCTTCCCCGCCCTCCCCGCGCAGCACGACCCCGGACCTGCCGATGGTCAGGATGTCCCTGATCAGGTAGCGGCCGGCCGGCACCAGGATCGCTCCCGCCGCGGTGGCGGCGATGGCGCGCTGGAAGGCGCCGGTGTCATCGCTAAGGCCATCGCCGATCGCGCCAAACCCGCGGACATCGCACGCCACCGGCAGATCGGGGATGGGCTGTTCCCCGCAGTAGTACCCAGCGAAGCTGAAATCCGGCAGCAACCCGCTTGGATCGGGAACCCCTGACGCGGTCATACTGTGGACCATGCAGCAAGCCTACGCACGGAGCGGCGACGCAAACCAGCAGTCAGGGCATCGGCCATTGCCCCTCGTCGACGTGGACGTCGACGCCCCGTTCGCCGAGCGAGCGCAGGCGTAAGCCCAGCGAGACTGGAACGGACGACCGCGATATACCGAATCGCCAGCGTCAGCGCAGCGTGTCGAGCGGGGTGAACGAGGGCATCGGCGAAGCCGACGCGACTCCCCAGTGGGGAGTCGGCGCCGAGTGAAGGGGAGAAGTCCCCCCGGCAGGGGTTCGGGGACGGAGTCCCCGGGCAACAGCTACAAGGACGAGCGTTCGACCAGCGTCACCGGGATGAGCCGGTGCTCGACCGGGGCGGTCGGGTCGAGCAGACGGCGGTGCAGCATCTCGAAGGCGGCGCGGCCCATCTCGGCGAAAGGCTGGCGCACCGTGGTCAGGCCAGGCGCCAGCGTCGCCGCCAGCGGATCATCATCGAAGCCGATGACGCTGACGTCGCGCGGCACCATCAGTCCCATGCGCCCGAGCGCGGCGTAGATGTCGCGGGCGATGGCATCGCAGCTGGCGAAGATCGCGGTCGGACGCTCGGCCGACGGAACGGTGAACAGTTCCTGGACATGGCGCTCGGTCTGCGCCGTCCAGCTGGCGAAGCGATCGTCAGGGGCGACGTCGCGCACCAGGGCGCGGCTGAATGGCAGGCCGGCGTCGCCGACCGCGTCGCGCAGGCCGGCCAGCCGCCGCTGCACCGTGTCGGCCTCGAGGTCGCCGATGAAGGCGATGCGCTTGTGCCCCTGGCTGATCAGAGCCCGACCCGCCAGTTCGCCACCGGCGTGGTTGTCGGCCATCACCGAGGGGATGTCGAGATCGGCCAGCCGCTGGTCGATCAGCACGCAGGGGAAGCCGCTGGCCTTCAGAGCGTAGAGCGCCTCGGCGAAGGCGACTGCGTGCAGGGCGAAGATGATCGCACCACGCGCCTGGGTCGAAGGCAGGCCGCGGATCGCCTCCAGATCCTCGGCCATGCTGCCGTGCGCATCGTAGAGCTGGACCTGGAAGCCGTGCGGACGCGCCGCCTCCTGGACGGCGCGCGTCGCCTGCAGGCTGGGGGCCCAGCCGAGATTGCCGCACACCACCTGGATGACCGAGGTCCGGGTCGGCAGACCGTTGCACACGAACAGGCCCTTGCCCGGCCGGCGTTCGAGCAGGCCCTCGCCGATGAGTACGTCGCTGGCCTTGCGTACGGTGACTCGGCTGAGCTTGCGGCTGCGCACCAGGTCGTGTTCGGAGGCGAAGGCCTGGCCAGGGCGGTAGCGACCGCTGGTCAGTTCGACGCGCAGGGAGTTGGCCAAGTCGACGTAGAGGGCGGTCGCGGATACCATAAGGTTAGGCTCCAGCTTAAGACCGGTGTCTTCATGAACAAGTACCGGTATTCATCTGGGTCTCGTGCACTGGGTGATACCCCGTAATTTCCTGGCCAATCGGTCTTTATGCTGAGAAATTGCAGGGTCTGTCCTATCTCAACCCCATCTGTTCATTGCGTGGCTTTGGGGCGCATTACTGTGGCCATAGGAAACCTGTATATGACTGGTATTAAAAATATCGTCACAGCGGCCCCCCACGGTGCGTTCTCTGGCATGCCGCCGCGCACCGCCTCGGGATTCACCCTGATCGAGCTGCTCGTCGTGACCTCGATCATCGCCGTGCTGGCGGCTCTGCTCCTGCCAGCGATCGGCTCGGTCCGCGGTGCCGCCAAGAACGTCAATTGCCTGTCGCATCTGCGCCAGATCGGCAGCGCGATCGCCGCCTACACCACTGACAATGAAGGTCAGTTGCCCTGCGGCACCTACATCGACGGCTCCAATTGGGGCACCAAGGTTCTCGAGCAACTCGACGTCGACATCAGCAGCGGGCTGCTGCGCTGCCCTTCGGCCCCGATCCGCAAGGGGGACCGCCACTACGGCGCCCATTTCAATCTCTTCGCCATGGAAGGTCGCATTCCCGTACCGCCCGCGACCTCCATCGGCGGGTGGCGGGCCAAGGTCGGCACCGTCCGTGAATTGCGCACCGAACTGGTGCTGATCTTCGACGTATGCCAGAACACGACCTCCGGCAACAGCAAGGTCCTGCCGACCGAGATCGGCATCATGTGGAACTGGTACAGCAACGGCGCCGATGATAAATTGCCCATCGCCACACCGATGAACCTCGACCAGGACACCTGGGGCTTCGATCGTTACCGCCACAATGGAAACCGTTCTGCCAATTTCCTCTGGGGCGACATGCGAGTAGCGGGCAGGACATTCACAGAGATGATCAAAGCCAACTTCCGCTGCGCCAAGAACGGGCGCAAGCAACAGTGGGAACCCTGAACGAACACGCTGGACACCACCATGCAGCACCATCCCTTCCTGTCCCTCCTCCTGCTCGGCTGCTTCGCTGTGCTGCCGGCCGCCGACCTCATCGGTGACGGCGGCTTCACCGCCGATGGCGCCGCAGCAGCGTGGAACGCCGGGCCCGGAGTCGAAGTCGCCACCGATCCGGCCAGCCGCTTCATGCGGTTGCAGGCGGATCCGGGCAAGATGGTCATGGCCTACCAGCTGATCCCGGTCAACGGCGCCAAGGCGCTGCGCCTGAACTACCGCGCCCGCTGGAAGGGCGTGCAGCGCGGAGCGCAGATGTGGTTCGACGCCCGCATCATGCTCGACTTCAAGGATGGCGAGAAGAAGAAGGTCGCCGGCGGACCCGGCCATCCCAACTATACCGGCACCTCGGACGGCTGGCAGCCGCGCTCGATCAGCATGCTGGTGCCGGAAGGCGCCACCCACCTCGAGATGATGCCCTGCCTGTTCAACGCCAAGGCCGGCACCTTCGACCTCGATGATGTCAGCCTGGTCGCGATCGATCCCTCGGAAGTTCCAGCCAAGCCCAAGAAGGACGCCACCGCCAAGAAGGAGACCAAGGTCGACGCCGGTGGCACCCCGCCGCAGGCGCTGAAGGTCGATGGCAACCGCCTGCTGCGCGCCGACGGCACCGAGGTGTGGCTGCAGGGCGCCAGCGTCGACAGCCTGCAGTGGTCGAACACCGGCGAGGACGTGGTCAACGCGGTGATCGGCGCGATCGACGAGTGGAAATCCAACTGCGTCCGCCTGCCGATGGTCGAGCAGCGCTGGTTCGGCCAAGGCCCCGGCCAGACCGACAACGGCGCCGCCTACCGCGAGGTCATCGACCAGTGCGTGAAGGCCGCCTCTTCGCGCGGCGTCTACCTGATCCTCGACCTGCACCGCTTCCGCGCGCCCAAGGAGGAGCACGTCGCCTTCTGGAAGGACGCAGCCAACACCTACAAGGACAACCCCGCGGTCATCTTCGAGCTGTTCAACGAGCCGCACGACATCTCGTGGGAGGTCTGGCGCAACGGCGGCGACGTGACCAACAAGCGCAAGGACGGCAACACCGTGGCCGAGAACGCCGAGACCATCGTCGCGTTCCGCACCACCGGCATGCAGGCCCTGCTCGAGGCGGTGCGCTCGACCGGGGCGAAGAACCTGGTCCTGGCCGGCGGCCTCGACTTCGCCTACGACGCCTCTGGAGTGCTGAATGGATTCGCGCTGAAGGACGACGCCAACAACCTCGCCTATGTCGCCCACGTCTATCCGTGGAAGAGCAAGTGGCAGGAGAAGTTCCTCGATGTCGCCAAGGTCCACCCGGTGGTCATGACCGAGGTCGGCTGCGACGCGGTGCGCTACAGCTTCATCCCGCCGGAACGGCACGAGAACCCGTACACCTGGGCGCCGGACATGATCGCCTGCATCCAGAAGTACAAGCTCCACTGGACGGCCTTCTCCTTCCACCGCAGCTGCGGTCCGCCCATGCTGATGAAGGGCGAAGGATTCGTGCCGACCCCCTTCTGGGGCTCGTTCGTGCGCGCCGCCCTGAGCGGTGCCCAGTTCACCTCCGACCGGCTGCGCTGAGGAACCATCATGAACCTTACTGCCAATCGCTTCGCCCGCGTCGCGACCGCCGTCTGCGCCGCCGCCCTCCTCGCCTGCGCCGACACGCCGAAGAACCTGCTCCCCAACGGCGACATGGAGCATGGGAAGGGCGACAGCCCCTCGCACTGGGCCGGCTCCTGGGGCACCGACGAGGCGAACCGCTTCCTGCGCCTCAAGGGCGGGACCCCGACCACCAGCGCATCGCGCACCTTCCAGCTGTCCGGCCAGCGCGCCCTGCAGCTGGGCTGGCGCTTCCGCCACGCCGACCTGGTGACTGACGCCAAGGGCAAAGGCGCTCGTCTGGCGATCGACTTCCTCGACGGCAGCGGGCAGATCGTCCTGCCCGGCCCCGCCTATCCGACCTTCACCGGCAGTTCCGACGGCTGGCAGAAGGGTGCGGCCAAGTTCTTCGTACCACCCAACGCCACCGCCCTGCGCATCAGCCCGACGCTGAGCGGGCAGGCCGGCGGAACCCTCGATCTGGACCAGTTCACCATGACCGTCATCAGCCCCGGGGACGTCCCGGAAGAGAACCGCACCACCGGCAACATCGCAGTCGACGCGGGCAAGGGCCAGCCGCCCATGCTGCGCGTCGATGGCAAGCGCATCGTCGACGCCGCCGGCAAGGAACTGTGGCTGCAAGGCCTCAGCGTCCCGAGCCTGGAGTGGAAGGCGGAAGGCGACGCCATCATCCCCTCGATCGCCACCGGCATCGAGGTGTGGAAGTCCAACATCATCCGCCTACCGGTGAAGGGCGACTTCTGGTTCGGCACCGGCAAGGGCCAGAGCGATGGCGGCAAGGCCTACCGCGAACTGGTCGACCAGGCGATCCTCGCCTCCGGCTCGCGCGGCGCGTATCTGGTCCTCGATCTGCACCGCTTCCGCGCCCCCAACGACGGCGATGTCGCGTTCTGGAAGGACGCCGCTGCCCGCTACAAGGACAACCCCACCGTCCTCTTCGGCCTGTTCAACGAGCCGCACGACATCAGCTGGGAGGTGTGGAAGTCCGGTGGCATGGTCGAAGAGAAGAAGAAGGCCGGCGACGCGCTGGCCGAGAACAAGGACGCGATCACGGCCTACAAGACCTGCGGCATGCAGGGGCTGATCGACACCGTGCGCGCCACCGGAGCGAAGAACGCCGTGCTGGTCGGCGGGCTCGACTGGGCCTACGACCTCTCCGGCGTGCTGAAGGGCTTCGACCTCGATGACAAGGGCGGCAACGGCATCATCTGGGACACCCACGTCTATCCGTGGAAGAGCGACTGGCAGGGCAAGTTCCTCGAAGTCGCCAAGACCCGCGCGGTGCTGGTCGGCGAAGTCGGCTGCGACCAGGTGCGCTACGACTTCATCCCGCCCGAGCGCTTCGAGTCGCCCTACACCTGGGCCCTCGACATGATCGGCTGCATCCAGCAGAACCGCCTGCACTGGACCGCCTGGGCCTTCCACCCGCGCTGCGGCCCGCCGATGATCCAGGACCAGACCACCTTCACCCCGACGCCGTTCTGGGGCGCCTATGTGCGCTCGGCCCTGCTCGGCAAGACCTTCACCCCCGCAAAACTGCGCTGAAACAACCATGACCACTTCCATGAGCCGCTTCGTCCCCCTCCTGCTTGCCGCCATCGTCCCGCTCGCCGCCGCCGATACGCCACTGCTCAGCAACGGGAACTTCGAAACCGCCAAGGATGGCAAGCCCGACGGCTGGTCGCTGCAGGCCGGGGTCAGCTACGAGACTGAAGGTGCCAACCACTTCATCCGCCTGACCGGCGCCGGCAGCAGCACCCAGGTATCGGTGTTCCGCGAGCTGCCGATCAACGGCGCCAAGGCGGTCAGCGTCGCCTACAAGGTGCGCTACGCCAACGTGAAGCGCGGCAGCCAGCCGTGGCACGACGCGCGCATCATCATGGAGGCGAAGAACGCCGAGAAGGCCGCGATCAAGGGCGCCCTGCCGCATCCGTTCTTCACCGGCACCAGTACCGGCTGGGTCGAGAAGTCGTTCAGCAAGGTCCTGCCCGAGGGCACGGCGACGATCACCTTCATGCCCGCCCTGTTCATGGTCGAGACCGGCACCTTCGACATCGACGACGTCGTCATCACCGCGATCGATCCGGCCGCCGTCCCCGCAAAATAGGCAGTCAGCTCAGGGGCTTTGCCCCTGCGGCCCTGCGGGCCTGTGGGCCGATGGGCTTCGCCCATTGTATCCGCCCACCACCGCTCGGCGGCCGGTCGCGCTACGCGCTCCAATTCTGCATCAGACTGACAGCTATCAGCGGTCGTCGCGAACGTAGACCCAACCCGTGCCGTCGGCGGAACCGTCCCGGCCGGTGGACCAGATGTATGCCCACGGGCGCGTGCCGGCCGCGTTCCAGGCCTCCAACGGCGGGCTGACGCCATCGCAACCGAGCGGCCGTTGCGCACCCGCCACGCCCAGCAGGTCGGCGTCGACCTGGTAGCGGTAGGGCCGCTTCCACGGATCGAGCAGCGGATGCGGTGCCGCCACGCTGCGGTCCAGGCCCTCGCGGTCGAAGTCGAAGCCCTGGTCTTCCAGCAGGTTCAGCGTCCCTTTGACCGGTGGCGATGTTTCCTCCGGCGCCCAGCCCAGGCTCAGGTCGACGGCTGCGGTGGGGAAGCGGTGCCGGCGCTCTTCGGCGGCATAGCCAAGCATCGCCTGGTGCAGAGCGGCGACCGTCGAGCCCGCCTGGGAGCGACGCACCTTGTCGCGCACCAGACCGACGGCCGGAATGAGCAGCGCGGCGAGGACGGCGATGATGGCGATGACGGTCAGCACCTCGATCAGGGTGAAGGCGCGGCGCTTCACGGCGAGGCCTTCAGCGCGCGCAGGCGCCAGGCGACGAACCATTCGACCTCGACATCGGGCAGCTGCTGGGCGAGCAGGCGCCGGTGCATGGGCAGCGCTTGGAATGCGGCATAGGCGTTGCGCGCCGCGTCTGGCTGATCCTGCAGCTCGGCATGCATGCCAGCGGCGAGCAGCTGCCAGGCCGGCGCTTCGTAGCGGCTCGGCATGTCGGCGATGCTCTCCACCGGCGCATCGCCGAGCAGGGCCCGTGCCACGAACCAGGCCGACCGGCCGAACACGCCTTCCAGCAGCGGCAGCTGCGGCCGCAGTTTCCGCTCGAGGGCCTGCTTGTCGCCACGCAGGACGTCGACGAACGGCAGCATCACCGCCGGGGCGAACCAGCCGGTCATCGCCCCGAGATCCGGCGGCAGGACGATCTGCTCGTGCAGTGCAGCGTAGGCCTTGCCATCATCCTGCTCGGCAGCCCGCATCAGCCGGATCGCGAGACGCGGCTGCTTGCTCAGCCGCTCCGCCAGCTCGACCTGCCCGAGGAGCAGCATGGCCGTCGGGCTCGAACCCGAGCCCGGCACCTGCGGCAGGCCATCGCCGGCGGCCTCCTGCAGCCGGCCCAGCGAGATCAGCGCCTCGTTCACCACCAGCGGTTTCACTCCGGCGGTCTCCAGCAGTTCCGCAGCGCGGCCCATGAACAGCAGCACCGGATAGGCCGAGTCCTCGACCTGGAGCGCCTCGGCCATGCGGTCGAGCCGGACCAGCGTGTTGATGCGCCAGTAGGGCATCAGGCCAGGCGTCTCCAAGACGCGCTCATATTCCCCAAGCATGCCCAGCGCGTGGATGCGTTCATCGTTGCCGACCCACGGTATCGCGACCAGCTCCTTGCTGCGGCCCAGGGCAAGCAGGGCCCGGGCGCAGGGATTGCGCTGCTCGGGGAAGTCCGACAGCACCGCTTCGTAGCGGCGCAGCGCATGCAGCGTCGTCGCGGCGACGAAGCGACAGGATTCGTCCTCCGGGAACAGGCGCTGGCGGAGGCCGAGCAGGTAGTCGATCGCCACCAGGTTGCGCTGCGGGGCGTCGAGCTGCTGCTGGATGATCTGCCGCCAGTCCTGGCGCAGATTCACGCGCAACTCGGGTCGGTCGCGGTACTGCTCCTCCAGCCACGACGCATGCGGGGTGCGCTGGTCGGTGTTGAACAGCGACTCCAGCCTGATGCAGGCGATCCGGCGGACGAGTTCGGGGTCGGTGACCCGCTCCCACGTCGCACCCGAACGCTGGCCCAGGCCGAGATGCCATTCCGCCAGGCCTTTGCGGTACAGCGCGCGCTGCGCATCGGCGCTGCCGGCGGTGGCCTCGATGATCCGCGCGTACTGCCCGGCGGCGGTCTCGTAGCGGCGCTCGAGGAAAGCCGCATCTCCGGCGTCCAATACGGTCGGCGGATTCGCCGGCCGGTACTGCAGGACGCGGACATCATCGAAGGCCTTGCCGGGATAGAACCCGTACAGCGAAATGAAGCCGGAGCGCGTCGGCATGTCGTCGATCGCCTCGACCACACGCTGACCGTCGATCGCCAGGCTGATCCGCGTCCCGTCCAGCTCGACGCGGAAGCGGTAGCGTCGGCCAGGCTCAAGCTGGCGGTTGGCATGCGCCATCAGCCTCCGGCCGGGGTTCTGGTAGATGGCGCAGAACGAATTGCCGAATGCGCCGGCCTGGATCATGTAGCTGCGGCCGTCCTTCTCGAAGCGCGAGGGGTCCTCGGCCACGCCGCTGGCCTCGCTCCACTGCACCGAGAGGTCGCAGGGCTGCGATCCGGCCAGCATCTCGCCGGTGTACTCGATCGCTGCCGGCGTGGTCAGGCGCTGGCGGAAGATGAGGAAGGCATCGCGGTCGGCGACCGAGACCAGTCGCCCGTCCTGCAGCGCGAACATGCCGCGCGTGGTCTTCGGTTCGACCCAACGCTGCTTCCAGCCGGCGTCGGCGAAGTCCTCGCTCGCGACCGTCCGCCAAGCATACCAGTCCCGCACCTGCTGCTCCCACAGCAGGCCGCCGGCCAGCAGCAGGACGGCCGCGGCGAGGGTCGCCACCAGCAGCGGCCGGCGATGCTGGCGGATCCGGGCGCAGAGCGTGGCCATCGCGCCCGGCCGGTAGGCGGCGGGGGAAAGGCCATCGACGAAGCGGGTCAGATCCTGTCCCAGGTGCGCCACGCTGCGGTAGCCGCCGCTGGGATCCGAGGCGAGCGCTTGGCGCACCACGGCTTCGAGTTGGACCGGCAGGCGGGCACGGTCCTCCGGACGAAGATAGCCCAGGACATCGCCATCGACCGGCTCCGGCCCGCGCAGGACGAGGGCGGCGAACAGGCAGGCGCCCAGGGCGCGGATATCCTGATGCATGCCGTCGAGGGCCAACCGCTCCGGCATCGGCTTGGCCGAGACGTAGCGCATCGAGACGGGGCTCTTCTTCTCCGCGATGGCCGCCGACCAGTCCTGGACAACCACTTGTCCATGGCTGCCGAGCAGGATGCCGGCCGGCGTCAGCGCATGGTGGACGACGCTCTGGGCATGGGCCGCCGCGACCGCATCGCAGGCCTTCAGCATCGTCAACACCACCGCGGCGGGCGAGGCCAGCTCGGGCGGAGCGATCCCGGCCGAGGCCTGGGCGATCGCCTCCGCCAGCGTGATCCCCTCCGTCCGCCGCATGACCAGCATGGCGCCGGCGTCATGCCGCACGAAGTCGAGGATGTCCGGCGTGCCGACATGATCCAGCCGGGCGAGGAAACGCGCCTCCTGTTCGAGATCGTCAGCCCCGGCCAGCGACACCACGCGTGCCACCGCCTGGCGGTCCAGCACCCGGTCGCGGACCTGATGCGACTGCTCCGACAGCGCCTCGCCGAGCTGGTAGCGGGCGATCGTCCTGGCATCGCTGATCTGGCCAGGCGCGACGGTCGGCTGGTCGGTCGGCGTCAGACCGGCATCGTCGCGCGGTCGGTCCTGCGGTTGATCTGCCATGGTCATCGAGTCCTCGCCGGAGCCGGCATGATCAGGGATACGAGCGGGTAAGATAGCCGCGGTAGTAGTTGTGGATCGGGCGCTGCATGATCACCGTGCTGTCGGTCAGACCGGCCGGCATCGCGCCGCGCGAGACGTCGTTGTCCGGATCGACCAGCAACGCCGATTCCAGGTACTGCTCGCTGACCGCCTTGCCCATCACGTTGTCGAACAGCTCGCCGCGCACCTGGATGCGGTACTGGTGGCTACGCTGGAAGCCCATGCAGCCGGTGACGGAGAACAGGGTCAGCTTCATGCTTTCCTTGAGATCCTTGATCGGTTGGGCATCGGACGCCAGTATGGTGGCGACATCGTCGGTCTTGGTCCCGATGCCCGTGCCATCTCCATCCTTGTATCCAGGCGGTTTGGCGATCGTCCTCATATCCACCCAGCAGGCCAGGTTGGTGTCCGGATCGACGGCCGTGTTGTCCAGGTAGCCGCTGCAGAACACCAGGCCATCCCCATCGAAATCCTTGGGCCGGAAGTCGCCGGCATACCCTTTGGTCGATCCCAGGAAGCTCATCCGCCAGTCATTGAGCACGCGCTCCATCAGCTTGGCGCGGGTCCGGGCGAGGGCGGTCGGCGCATAGGGCGCGCCACCTGTGAGGCGCATGTTCTCATTGGCCACAAGCGGCGCATACATGGCCTCGGCGCCGGCGTTCCATTCGTCGAGCAGCCAGACGCCACGCGCCGGCGGCAGGGCCATGGTCTGGTCGCCGCGCGCCGGCAGGGCGGGGCTGCAGGCAACCAGCTTGTTCGGGTCGGCGGAGGCGACGAAGTTCGCATCGCACGGCAGCAGCAGGCTGCGGATGTTGTTGGTCACCCGGTACTCGCCGACCACGAGGAACGAACCGTAGGCGAAGGTCGACGAACTGGGGGCCGAATAGATGTGGTTCACCTTCGCGGTGGGCCTGCTGCCGTCCCAGTAATCGGTCTGGCACTTGCTGAAGCGGGGCGGGCGGAGCGCGCCGGTCGAACCGTCCAGTTCGGCGAAGGCCTCGTCCGGAGTGAGCAGCCCCGGACTGTCGAAGCTCTCGCCCAGATTGGCGAGGAACTGCCGGTCGATCATCTGCTCGTTGGCGAAGTGGGCGGCGGCCGGATCCCAGCCGTTGGCCGGCCCCTTGCGCATCGCGGCGGTGACCGCGAGGTGAGGCGTCTTGGTGTAGATGATGCCGGCCGGCGTCGACTTGTTGGCGAAGCCGGGGGCGCTGTAGGTCGGCCAGAACGACTGGCTGCGTGCATCCTGCGGATCCGCCCAGGCGAGGTTGGCGATCTGCCCGACCACCACGGCATGGACGTAGGCGAGGGCCAGCCGGTGCCAGTAGCTGTTCGGCGTGCCGTGCAGGATGGCACCGCGCGTCAGGCTCTCGGGACGCCGCAGCGAGAAGGCGCCGCCGCCGAAGCCGATCGCCAACCCGGACTGGGTGTTGCTGGTCTGGCTGGTCCCCATGTTGAAGTCGGATTCGCCCATCAGGTCGCCCATGTCGGTGCCGAACGGCGCCATCGGGGTGAACACCGGCGCGTAGAGGAAGGTCTGCGCCATGCTGATCGGATGCACCGAGTTGGCCGGGCCCAACTGACGAAACTGGGTGAAACGGGTGAGATACGACGACAGATACCCGGCGTTGCCGCCGGTCGCCGGGGTGGCCGAGGGATCGTAGAACACGATGTGGCGGCCCAGGTGGTCGGCGCCGAGGACCGATCGGTAGATCGGGTACGGATCGTAGCCCATGCCGGGGAAGATGGGGTCGTTGCCGACCTGCTTGGGCTCCGCAGTCAGCGATGTCCACACCGTGCTGGCTGGCGCCGTTCCGGTTCCGCCGGTCTCAGTGGCCGGATTGCTGAAGAACCGGGCCCCGGGATAACGGTCCGCGGATGGCCTCGCATCGACCGGGTTGTCGTGGTCGAGCCGTGCCGCGGAGGTCCAGTAGTCACGGTTCGGCGGCGCAGGATGGTTCGCGAACGGCTGGCGACCGCCGGGACGGAACGCATCCGTGAACAGGTCGGCGCCAGGACCGGGGGTCAAGCCGCTATCGAAAACCATCGGACCGCCGCCCGTCGTGGAGGTCGGCAGCTTGTTCTTCCAGTTCGAACGGACATCCGGCGGCACATAGGCAGCGACCATCGCCTCGATCACCTTCATCGGCGCGACCAGCAGATTGACCGCCCAGGGGTGGTCGGTGGCGGCGCCATAGGGCCGGCCGAAGGGCGTGGCGATGCGCTGCGCCATCGGTTCGCCGCGCACCGAGACCAGCCCGCTCTGCGACTGGTTGGTGACGGTATTGGTCTCGCCGCTCTTGTGCCAGGTCTTGGTGTGGTCCTGGATGGCGAAGGCGAGGTCGTTCCACGAGGTGAGGGCGCTGCCGATCCACTTGCGCTTGGCCGGATCCGCCGGATCCGGATCGTTCCAGTCCATGAACGGGCTGCCATGCACGTTGTGGATCGCGCGCACCAGGGGCTGCGAGGCGTACTGGTAGTAGTTCAGCGTGCCGCGGTAGTACATCGGCTGCCCGCCGCGCGCCGGCCAGTCATGCGGAATGCCGGGCTTGCTGGCATCGAAGCGGCTGTTGCCGTACTGCCCGTAGCCGCGGAACACGCTCGCCATGCCGACGCCGTAATCGAGCGGCTCGTACGTCTTGCGTCCGATCACCGCGCCGGCCGACGCCACCGCCTCGCCGTAGGCCGAACGCATCTGCGACCGGTGCTTGATGATGTCCCCCTCGGTCAGCCACGACGGCTCGGTGTTCAGCCACAGGGCCAGCGACATGTCCTGCACATAGACGGCATAGCGCAGGCGGTAGCGCGCGCGCACCGCGCCGCGGCTGGGATCCGCCAGGTCGGCCACCGGCCGGTAGTCGGCATCCAGCCACAAGGGATGATCCAGCGCGTGGCGGACGACGATCGGCTTGCCGGTGACGAAGGGATCGACCGGCGGGAATGGGGAGGCGACCGGCGCAGGGTTGGGATAGGTCTGCGGGACGGCCGACAGCGGTGCGAGGTTGTAGTTGTCGTAGGTCGACGGGTCGTAGATCGCGCCGGTGGCCATGGTGAAACGGTTGGCTTCGATCAGCCGCGCGTATCCACGGTCCATGGTCCAGCCATCGGAGAAGGCGCGCATGATCGTGCCGCTGCCGGGACCCTGATGGTAGGTGCCGTTGAACCCCCACAGCAGATCCTGGAACGACACATCCGGGGCCAGATCCCAGGGCAGCGGCGGCTGCTGCTCGCGCGGCTGGATTCCCAGACGTGGCGAGAAGATGTTGAACACGTTCTTGTGCGGCGAATCGATGCGCGACACGGCCGGCATGACCATGGCATCGCGCATCTCGGTCGGCATGGCATAGCTCTGCTGGCACACCGCGATGGCGTGCTGCACACCCATCTCGGCCGCAAGGCGGGCCAGGCTCTGCCGCCGCGGCAGCTTGGCCGTCTCGCGAGCCATCTGCATGGAGGTGACGAAGGCGAAGGCGATCACCAGCATGACGGTGAGCAGGCCGAGCATGAACAGGAGGATGCTGCCGCGACGGACGTTCATGGCATGGCTCATAGTGAGGGCTTCACGACTGCCGGGGCTGGCCCCGCGACCGAGACTGAGAAGGCGAAGTCCTGCGACACCACCGTGGCCTCGTCCTTGATGCCCATGGCGAAGCGGATCAGGCGGGGCCGGGCGGAAAGGTCGGGTTTGTAGTCGTAGGGCACGATGGTCGGATCCCCGTTCGGGGGATCCGGGAGGACCGAGGTCGACACCGGCGGAACCGGCGGAACCACTCCGGCAGCAGGATAGGTCCCATTCTCGGGACCCACCACGTCCAGGTAGAGTCCATTGCGCCGCTCGTCGGCGGGCGTGCCGCAGGTCACGAGATAGGCAAGGCCGCCGGTGTCGCTCCAGCCGATGGAGAAGGAGCGCACCATGTTGGAGGCGAGGCGTTCGTTCTCGTCGAGGTCGGCGAGATCGCCGATATCGCCGATCGGGGTCGTGGCATCCACCCTGCTGGCCGGCACGCCATAGGTGTTGTGGTTCAGCCCGTCGATGCCCCAGGTCTTCCCGTCGCGCAATGGGCGCGGCAGATTGATCCACAGGACGCCCTGATAGTTGGCCTTGGGGGCAGCGGCGGGATTGGCGGGATCGACCACCGACGGCAACACCGTCAGGGCCGCCGTCGTCTTCCACATCCGCGTCGGCGTGCTGGCCGAGCGGTAGAGCGCCCCGTCCTGGACGCTCCAGACGCCTGCGGTCAGCTTCATGCTGCGGGTGAAGCGCCAACGCACCCAGTGGTGGTCGGCAAGGTAGGAGTCGTAGGTCCCCTGGACCGAATTGAGCTTGTCGAGCGGCGACGTCGTGCGCATGAACACCAGTTCGACCGTCTCCCTGCGGGTGCCTGGGCCGGTGCTGGTCGTGGTACTGCGCGCGAAGCTCGCCAGCGCCGGAGCCAGATTGGCCAGGTCGCGACGCAGCGCGTCCTCGAGTTGCGCCGCCGAGGCGTGCAGGTTCACGCGCGCGGTGGTGCGGGCGATGGTGCTCTTGGTGTGCACGAAGCTCGACCAGGTGAGCGTGATCATGGCCAGGCCGATCGCCACGGCGATGAGCAGCTCGATCAGGGTCAAGCCGGAATGCCGTACGCTACGCATGCTACGGTCCTCCTTGGCGGACCACGCGGTCGACCACGCTGGCCAGCGGACGGCCGTCGCCACCGCCGAAGGCGGCCCAGTAGACGTCGACCCGCACCTCGACCACGCGCACGCCGGTGCCGATGCGGTCGCTGGCGCGCGACTGCTCGCGCCGCTCGACGTAGTAGCCGTTCAGCCAGCCATGGGCGCAGCCGGCAGAAGGCGCTCCGCCGGCTGGCGAGAAGATCGCCGGGTTGTTGGCGATGGGGTCGGCCATGTCCGGCACCAGCAGATCGCCCGGCTGGTCGATCGGCCAGACGGTGGCCGACCAGGCCGGCAGCGATGAGCCGTCGCTGGCAGTCCAGGTCTGGCCGCTCTGCGTCCAAGTCCAGTTGACCATCGCACCGGTCGCCGGATCCGTCACCCCGCCCAGCGGCATGGGGTCGCGCAGGACGGCCATGGCGGTGGGGAAGGCCGTGGAATCGCCTTGCGCCAGGACGGCCGAACGCTGGCCGTAGAGCACGACGCCGATCACCCCCATCACCCCGATGGAGAACAGCAGCATGCCGGCCAGCACTTCGATCAGGGTGAAGGCGCCCCGCAAACGGTGGCTTCTGCCGCCGAGCAGCGGTGGGCGGATAGAATGGGCGAATCCCATCCGCCCACGGTTTCGCAACGAAACCGAGCTGCGACACAGGCAGCGGGGACAGGCCCGCAGGGCCGCAGGGGCGGAGCCCCTGAACAGCTGGCTCACTTCTTCCATACGGACCTGTTCTGGAGCATCCCAGGCGTGATGAAATCGGTGATCGGCGAGCCGACCGGCTGGGCCGTGCCATTGAGGTGCCGGTCACGCGGGAATCCGCCCGCCAGCTGCGCAGCCCAGTCGTTGGCGGCGACCGGCCAGGGCGAGGTCGCGCCGAACTTCGGAACCCGCGACACCTGGATCACCCGCACCTCGCCGAGGGCGGAGACGAAGACGCGGTACATCGGCATGAGCGAGTCGAGGGCCTTGGCCGCATCCGGGAAGCTGTCCACATCCTGCACCACGTCCGGCGCGAGGGTGATGAACCAGCCGCCCGAATCGACATCGAAGTTGCCCATTTCCGCCTGCGCATGCTCGTCGATCACCCCGCTGTTGGTGGCCTGGCCGTTGCAGCGCTCGGCGGCGCCGCGGTTCACCGCCGGGACCACGGCCGGAAAGTTGTTCCAGAACATCTTGCAGTGGCGGCCAGGCAGGCAGCCACCCCACTCCACCATGCCTTCGGCAGTGAAGACCAGGCTGACGTCGCGCCAGGTCCCATTGATCAGCGGACGGGGCGAGTCGGCGGCGTAGAGCACATCGAGGTTGCGCGCATCGCTGGCCGGGATCGCCGGCGGCTGCGTGCTCGAACTGCCGCTCGAGCCCTGCCCCTGCTGGCCATCGTTCCAGTGATCCAGTTTGCGCTCGACCGGATTGCGGCTGCCCACCGGCTGCGCATCGATCACGGCGTAGGCGCTGGCCCCGGTGTGCCCCCAATAGTAGAAGCCGCTGCCGGGGATGGCCGGATCGTAACCACCCCAGGCATGCAGCCGCTGCGCAACGCTGTCATACCAGCCGAACCACGGCCGTGGATAGGATGCCGTGCCCGAGGCCACGCGCCTGCGCCCTGCGGCGTTGTAGCCGAAATCGCCGTAGTCCATGTCGGACAGGGCGAGGAAGCGGACCCGGCCGGCGGGCAGCACGTGGCTCGGCCCCTGCCACCCGCTGGCATTGTATTCGGCGTACTGGAACAAGGTGTAGGGACGGCCGGTGATCCTGCTCGAGTTCACGATCCCGGTGATCGGCGGCAGGTTGTCGACCGTGGTCGCGGTGCTGTAGAGCCTGTGGTAGAGGGACTGGCTCTGGGTCGCGCCACGCGGACCCAGCAGGCGGTACCAATGCCCGCCTGAGCGGTTGTTGAGCACGCGGCCGCTCGAGCCAGGGCTGTTCTCGATGTGGAACACCACCGCCGTGGTGGTCGCGCGCCCGACGGCCATGGCCCGGGCCTGGCGACAGGTCGCGGCGAGCTCCTCGGCCGCCGCCTTCACGGCCTGATGCCTGAGGTCGGTGCGCGGAAACGATCCCGCGACCAGACCCATCAGGGTCACCAGGATCGCGAGCACGACGATCAATTCGATCAGGGTGAAGCCGCGATGTGTCATTCCAGCCCCCGCAGATATGGCTGCACCGCGATGTTGTCGCGATTGACCGCGGCATCCCGCTGGGCGTCGAACAGGCCGTCCGGTCCGGCGCTCCACAGCTCGAATTCCAGGGCGAAGGCCGCCGACGCGGTGGTGCGGACATCGGAAGCGCGACTGAGGGCCACTGCCCGACCCTGCGGTCCCATGTTGTAGCGCCGCTCGTCGGTATCTTTCGCACGGTCGTGGCCGCCGAGCACCGGCAGATGGCCCATCGAGCCCGGCGTGACGGTGCAGATGTAGATCAGCGGCCGCCCCCAGGCGTCGAGCAGCGACTCACCGCGCATGCCGGCCGCCGGGCTATCGCCGATGGTCCTCACCGCGTCGGCGAGATATTCCCCACGCCAGCCACGCGCTGTCGCCGAAGCCGTCGGCATCGCCGGACCGCGGCGGTCATCTCCCTGGACGCCCTGTTTGTTGTACGGCACGTAGCCGTAGGGGCCCCGACTCCCCGACCAAACCATGCTGACATAGCGCGGATCCTCATCGGGATGCAGGGCCAGGTCCGCCGGTGTCGCGGGGTCGCAGCCGGCTGGCGCCTCGGTCGGCAGCTGGCCGGCGAGGTAGCGTAGTTCGGTGATCTCCTCGGCCATGCGGGTCAGCACCTGGGCCGTGTTCGCACCATCGTAGAAATTCGACGCCGACCCGTCCGTGCCGGGCAGGAACCAGTCAATGGAGCCGGTGATGTCGGTCAGGGGCCGATGCGCCGTTCCGGCGGTGATCAGCAGGTTGGTGCGGTAGCCGACCGCCGGCACCTCGTTGCGGAAGGCGTGCGAGCCCTCCGTCGCGGTGCCGCGCGGCGGCACGTTCTTCCCGTTGACGAAGGCGAAGCGGGCGCGCAGCGCAGCGAGATCGGCGTGGAACCAGCCCATGTAGGTGAGCTGGTCGGGATCAGTCGGATCGCCCGGCGCGTCCGGCGGATTCCAGGCCAGCCGATAGGCGAGATTGTTGCCCCACGCCGTCGGGGCGGCTGGCGGAATGCCGAGGTCGCTCTGCCACGGATAGATGCGCATGTCAGCGCGGAACAGCCGGATGGCCTGATCCGTCTTCATCAGGATCGCCTTGCTGTTCGCCTTCCTGGCTTCGCGCTGCGCCCAGGCCATCAGCGTCATCAGCATCGACGTGATCACCACGATGATGGCCATGACCATCATGAGTTCGATCAAGGTAAAGCCGGCTCCTCGTCTCAATCTGCACCTCGGGATGACCTCACAGGCATGGTAGGTTGAGTCCGTAGGCATTCCATCCCACAGGAGTCAGCCATCTAATACCGGATCTAATACCTGTATTATGCAAGTGCGGCATTTTGCAACCTGTAACTGCCGATAGTTGCACGTACGCTCTGCTTCTGGGCGCATTTTCAATGCGCTTCACGCGGGCGCATGCCGGTACTTGCGCGGAACACGGCAGCGAAATGCGCCGAGCTGGCGAAGCCGCAGGCCCGTGCGACACCCGCCACCGTCGCGCCCGGGACGACGAGCAGGGCACGAGCACGGGCGATGCGCTGGCGCACCAGCCAGCGCGCCGGGCTGTCGCCGACCTCGGCTGCAAAACGGCGGGTGAGGTGCTCGCGGCTGACGCCCAAGGCTGTCGCGCAGTCGGCGACCGCGACGGCGCGGTCGAGGTGCTCGCGCAGCCAGTCCATCGCCGCCAGCACCAGGCGGTCGCCAGGCCGGCCCACCGCCTCGGCCAGGGCGAGCAGCACTCCG
>JALHRW010000053.1 GCA_022841245.1 Planctomycetota bacterium | reverse complement strand
AAGATCGTGCGCGAGATCCTCGGCCTCGGCCTCGCCGATGCCAAGGCCTTCGTCGAAGGCGCCCCGAAGGTGGTCAAGGAAGGCGTCGACAAGCCGACCGCCGACGACCTCGCCAAGAAGATCAAGGACGCTGGCGCCGAGGTCAAGGTCGAGGGTTCCTAAACCCTCAGTTGATCGTCGGTTGCGTCGACCGCCTATCCCTCTGTGGAGGGGTGGGCGGTCGGCGCTCTTGTTATTCTGGGACTGGCACTTATTGTGCTAAGCCCTCTTGCGCCCCCCGCAGCCGCCATCGGCTGCCAGACCCTTCAACCCCCGCGCCCGGCAGGCACAGCCAGGCACCCACGGAGGTTTCATGCAGATCCGGAAGTTCGGCAAGACCCGCGAGGTCGTCCCCGTCCCCAGCCTCGTCAACCTGCAGAGCCGCAGCTACGACGAGTTCCTCGACGCCGAAGCGGTGGCCGAGGCGCGCGACGGCAAGAAGGGCCTTGAGGCCATCTACCGCGAGTTCTTCCCGATCACCGGTCTGGATGACAAGATCCAGGTCACCTACCACGGCTACGTGTTCACCCAGCCGCAGCACACGATCGACGAGTGCCGCGACCTCGGGCTGACCTTCCAGCGCGGCATCAAGCTGAAGATCCGCGTGGCCGGCGAAGGCCTGAACAACAACGTCCTCGAGGAGGACGTGCACATCGGCTACTTCCCGATCCGCATCGGCGGCGGCGAGTTCATCGTCAACGGTGCCGAGCGTACCATCGTCACCCAGATCCAGCGCAGCCCCGGCGTCGACTTCTCGGCCGAGACCGCGACCAGCGGCAAGCGCAACTTCTCCTGCCGCGTCATCCCCGAGCGCGGCTCGTGGATCCAGGTCGAGCAGACCACCAAGGACGCCCTGGTCGTCAAGATCGACAAGAGCGCCAAGGTCTACGCCACCTGCTTCCTGCGCGCCCTGTCGAAGGACCACGCCACCACGGCGGCGATCATCAAGGAATTCTTCCAGACCGAATCGGTGTCCATCTCCGCCCGCGGCGCGAAGGACAAGATCGTCGGCAAGATCCTGGCCGCCGACGTGATCAACAAGGACGACGGCGAAGTCCTGCTCAAGGCCTGCGAGCCGGTCAATGACGGCGCCTTCAACAATTTCCGCGATCTCGGCGTCGACAGCGTCGACGTCATCACCGGCGTCGAGGTCAACGGCGTGTCGCAGCCGGTCAAGCCGGACGACATCCTGCTCAACACCCTGAAGCAGGACGAGGCCCAGAGCCACGACGAAGCGCTGCTGCGCATCTACCGCCGCCTGCGTCCGGGCAACCCGACCGACGAGGCCAAGGTCCGCGAGTTCTTCCAGGACCGCTTCCTCAACGAGAGCCGCTACAACCTCGGCTCGGTCGGCCGCTTCCGCATCAACCGCAAGCTGAAGTCGGAAGGCGAATCGCGCATCCTCACCACCGACGACTACGTCCGGACGCTGCGCTACCTGCTCGGCCTGATCCGCACCAACTCGATGGCTGGCGAGCTCGACGACATCGACCACCTCGGCAACCGCCGCGTCCGTCCGATCGCCGACCTGCTCGCCGACGAGCTGCGCGCCGCGATGCTCAAGCTGCGCCGTGCGGTCAAGGAGAAGCTCTCCCGCGACCTGCAGCAGGAGGACCTCGCTGCTCAGCTCGCGCCGCGCAACCTGTTCAACAACCAGGCTGTCGATAGCGCGATCCAGAACTTCTTCCAGCGCGGCGAGCTGTCGCAGGTCGTCGACCAGTCGAACCTGCTCTCGCAGCTGACCCACGAGCGCCGCCTCTCGGCCCTTGGACCGGGCGGGTTGAACCGCAAGCGCGCCGGCTTCGAGGTGCGCGACGTGCACACCTCGCACTACGGCCGCATCTGCCCGATCGAAACGCCGGAAGGCGCCAACATCGGCCTGATCGTCTCGCTGGCGATCTACGCCGCGGTCAATGAATACGGCTTCCTCGTCACGCCCTACCGTCCGGTCAAGGACGGCAAGGTCGCCGACGACGTGGTCTACCTGATGGCCGACGAGGAGGCGGACGCCAAGGTCGCCCAGGCCACCGTCGAGATCGATGAGAAGAACCGCATCAAGCAGGAGATCTGCCAGGTGCGCTGGCAGGGCCAGTTCACCGAGGTCTCGACCTCGGAGGTCACCCATCTCGACGTCTCGCCGAAGCAGATGATCGGCGTCTCCGCCGCGCTCATCCCCTTCCTCGAGCACGACGACGCCAACCGCGCCCTGATGGGCGCGAACATGATGCGCCAGGCCGTCCCGCTGCTGATCAGCGAGGCGCCCCGCGTCGTCACCGGCATGGAGCGCGAGATTCCCAAGAGCTCGTCGATGGTCGTCATCGCCGATGCCGACGGCGACGTGGTCGGGGTCGACTCCCTGCACATCGACGTCAAGACCGAAGCCGGCACGCGCACCTATCCGATGCGCAAGTACCACGGCCTGAACGAGCGCACCTGCCTCAACCAGACCCCGATCGTCCGTCTGGGCGACAAGGTCAAGAGCGGGCAGATCATCGCCGACGGCGGCGGCACCGACCAGGGCGAACTCGCTCTCGGCCGCAACGCCCTGGTCGCGTTCATGCCCTTCGACGGCTACAACTTCGAAGACGCGATCGTGATCAACGAGCGCCTGCTCGCCGAAGACCGCTTCACCTCGATCCATATCGAGGAGTTCAAGGTCGAGATCCGCGAGACCAAGCTGGGCAAGGAGGAGTTCACCCGCGAGATCCCGGGTCGCTCCGAAGAGGCCCTGCGCAATCTCGACGAACGCGGCATGGTCCGCGTCGGCACGATGATGCGCCCCGGCGACATCCTCGTCGGCAAGGTCACGCCCAAGAACAAGTCCGAGCTGTCGCCTGAAGAGAAGCTGCTGCACGCCATCTTCGGCCGCGCTGGCGAAGACGTGCGCGACGACTCGATGGTGATGAAGCCCGGCATCAAGGGCGTGGTCGTCGCGGTCAAGCGCTTCCAGCGCCGCACCGCCCTGACCGAGAAGGACAAGCGCGAGGAGCAGATGCGCCTCAAGGCGATCGAGGATCGCTTCAACGGCGAGAAGGCGCGCTTCATCCGCGAGAAGTTCGACCGCATCTGGGAGGTCGCCGGCGCCAACGTGGTCAACATCGAGACCGGCGAGGTCGTCGAGTACAGCCGCGACATGTCGGACGACGAGATCCTGCGGCTCAACAAGGAGCTGCCGGTCACCGCGCTGAACTTCGTCGGCAGCAAGCGCCGCCGCGCCCGCGAGATCTACGACGAGTACGATCCGCGCATCGAGTCCGTCGACGGCGACTGCAAGAAGGAGATCGAGAACGCCAAGCGCGGCGACGACCTCCCGACCGGCGTGCTCGAGATGGTCAAGGTGTTCGTGGCCCGCAAGCTGATCCTCCGGGTCGGCGACAAGATGGCAGGCCGCCACGGCAACAAGGGCGTCATCTCGGTGATCGTCCCCGAGGAGGACATGCCGTTCCTCCCCGATGGCCGCACCGTCGACGTCTGCCTCAACCCGCTGGGCGTGCCCTCGCGCATGAACGTCGGTCAGATCCTCGAAACCCACCTCGGGTGGGCGGCGCAGATCCTCGGCATGCAGGCGGTGACGCCGGTGTTCGATGGCGCCAGCGAGGCCGACATCCGCGGCATGCTGAAGGACGCCGGCATCCCCGAGGACGGCAAGGTGCGCCTGCACGACGGCCGCACCGGCGATGCGATGCACCAGAAGACGACCGTCGGCGTGATGTACATGCTCAAGCTCCACCACCTGGTGGAAGACAAGCTGCACGCGCGCGCCACCGGCTCGTACTCGCTGATCACCCAGCAGCCGCTCGGCGGCAAGGCCCGCTTCGGCGGCCAGCGCTTCGGCGAAATGGAAGTGTGGGCGCTCGAGGCCTACGGCGCCGCGCACGTGCTGCAGGAGATCCTCACGGTCAAGTCGGACGACGTCGACGGCCGTACCCGCATCTACGAGTCGATGGTCAAGGGCGATGGCTCGCTGACCTACGGCACGCCGATGGCATTCGAGGTGCTGATGAACGAGATCCGGGGCCTGTGCCTCGACATCCGTCTGCACCGCCCCGAGGACATGAGCTTCGACACCGAAGCCCAGACCCTCGACTTCGGCGCCGCCAAGGGCGGCGAGGTGGTGGCTCCCGAACAGGAGTTCATCGCCGAGCCCGCCGCCGCCGAACCCGCCGACAAATAGCTGAGTAAGCTGTTGTCGCACCTGCCCCCGGACCGCTCAGGGAACCAAGGCCAATCATGATCGACACCGCCCCGACCGCACCGAACGCCTCCGAGACCAACCTGCAGAGCCCCGACTACAACGCCGTCAGCATCAAGCTGGCTGCGCCTGAAGTCATCCGCAGCTGGTCCCAAGGCGAGGTGAAGCGCCCGGAGACGATCAACTACCGCAACTACAAGGCCGAACGCGACGGCC
Organism: Planctomycetota bacterium; assembly: GCA_022841245.1. Classification (GTDB taxonomy): domain Bacteria; phylum Planctomycetota; class UBA11346; order UBA11346; family UBA11346; genus UBA11346. The sequence goes on along the minus strand of JALHRW010000053.1, from coordinate 22,594 downwards.
TGTTCTGCGAGAAGATCTTCGGACCGACCAAGGATTGGGAGTGCTTCTGCGGCAAGTACTCCGGCGTGAAGTACAAGGGCATCGTGTGCGAGAAGTGCGGCGTGCTGGTCACGCACTCGCGTGTGCGCCGTGAGCGCATGGGCCACATCAACCTGGTGTCGCCCGTCGCGCACATCTGGTTCTTCAAGACCATGCCGTCGCGCCTGGCCATCCTGCTCGGCATGAAGTCGTCGAACCTGCAGCAGGTCGTCTACTTCCAGAAGTACATCGTCACCGATCCCGGCACCACGCCGCTGGAATACATGGAAGTGCTCACGGAAGAGCAGTTCCGCAAGGCGCAGGAGAAGTACGGCGACGATTTCAAGGCGATGATGGGCGCCGAGGCCGTGCAGGAGCTGGTCAAGCACCTCGACCTCGACAAGCTGATCGCCGACCTGCGCGAAGAGCTCGCCGGGACCAAGGCCAAGCAGAAGATCGAGAAGATCATCAAGCGGCTGAAGCTGGTCGAGGAGCTGAAGTCCTCCGGCAACGATCCGCAGTGGATGGTCCTGACCGTCGTTCCCGTCATCCCGCCCGACCTGCGCCCGCTGGTCCCGCTGGAAAACGGCAACTTCGCGACCTCGGACCTCAACGACCTCTACCGTCGCGTCATCTACCGTAACAACCGCCTCAAGAAGCTGGTCGAGCTGAACGCCCCCGGCATCATCGTGCGCAACGAGAAGCGCATGCTGCAGCAGGCGGTCGACGCGCTGTTCGACAACGGCCGCTGCCAGCGCGCCGTGTTCGGCTCGGGCAACCGTCCGCTCAAGTCCCTGACCGACATGATCAAGGGCAAGCAGGGCCGCTTCCGCGAGAACCTGCTCGGCAAGCGCGTCGACTACTCGGCCCGCTCGGTCATCGTGGTCGGCCCCAAGCTCAAGCTGCACCAGTGCGGCCTGCCCAAGGCGATCATCCTCGAGCTGTTCCAGCCCTTCATCATCCGTGCGCTCAAGGAGCGCGGCTACGCCGAGACGGTCAAGGCCGCCAAGCGCAAGCTGGAACGCCGCGACGAAGAGGTCTGGGAAGTCCTCGACGACGTGATCAAGGGCCGCGTGGTCATGCTGAACCGCGCTCCGACGCTGCACCGCATGGGCATCCAGGCCTTCGAGCCGGTGATGATCGACGGCAGCGCCATCCAGCTGCACCCGCTGGTGTGCTCGGGCTTCAACGCCGACTTCGACGGCGACCAGATGGCCGTCCATCTGCCCCTCTCGATCGAGGCGCAGACCGAAGCCCGCGTGCTGATGCTGTCGACCAACAACATCTTCTCGCCCAGCAACGGCAATCCGATCATCTCCGCCGACCAGGACATCGTCCTCGGCTGCTACTTCCTGACCCTCGAGAAGGAGGGCCAGAAGGGCGAAGGCAAGGTGTTCAACAGCCACGACGAGGTGCTGATGGCGTTCGACGCCGGCGTCGTCGCGCTGCACTCGCTGATCAAGATCCCGATGCCCAAGGGGCGTCCGATCGACGATGGCGGCCCGGTGAAGAAGCCGTGGCCGGGCGGTCTGCTCGAGACCACCCCGGGTCGTCTGATCCTCAATGACGCGCTGCCCGTCGGCATGCCGTTCTACAACAAGCTGCAGGACAAGGGCGGCCTCCGCCGCGTCATCGCCGACTGCTTCGAATACCTCGATCGCCGCAACACCATCATGGTGCTCGACAAGATCAAGGAACTCGGCTTCCGCTTCGCCACGCGCAGCGGCATGTCCTTCGCGGCCAGCGACCTGCTGGTGCCCGAGGAGAAGGCCAAGATCGTCAAGGCCGCCGACGACGCGGCGCAGAAGTTCCAGAAGGCCTACCTGCGCGGCATCATCACCGCGAAGGAGAAGCACCGCAAGGTGATCGAGACGTGGACCCACGCCACCGAGTCGATCAAAAAGGTGCTGATGGAGCAGCTCAAGGCCGACACGCGCCACGGCAGCGACTACATCAACCCGGTGTACGTGATGGCCAAGTCCGGCGCGCGCGGCAACGAGACCCAGGTCCGCCAGCTGTGCGGTATCCGCGGCCTGATGGCCAAGCCGAACGGCGAAATCATCGAGACCCCGATCCGCGCCAACTTCCGCGAAGGCCTCAAGGCCCTCGAGTACTTCACCTCGACGCACGGCGCCCGTAAGGGCCTGGCCGACACCGCGCTCAAGACCGCCGACTCCGGCTACCTGACGCGCAAGCTGGTCGACGTGTCGCAGGACGTGATCATCGCCGAGGTCGATTGCGGCACCGTCGGCGCCGTCACCAAGGCGGTGGTCTACGATGGCGACGTGATCAAGGTCAGCCTCGCCGATGCGATCAAGGGCCGCACGGCCCGCGACACCATCGTCGACATCATCACCGACGAGGTGGTGGCGAAGGAGAACGAGATCATCTCCGTCGAGACGGCCAAGCGCATTGAGTCGCTGGGCTTCGAGAAGATCCGCGTGCGCAGCCCGCTGACCTGCGAGGCCAAGCGCGGCATCTGCCAGACCTGCTACGGCATGGACCTGTCGCGCGGTCTGGCGGTCGAGCACGGCGTCGCGGTCGGCATCATCGCCGCCCAGTCGATCGGCGAGCCCGGCACGCAGCTGACCATGCGTACCTTCCACATCGGTGGCGTGGCCAACGCGAAGGCCGAGGACACCTCGTACAAGCCGCGCCGCGACGGCGTGCTGGTGTACGAGAACCTGCGCACCGTGCAGCGCGGTGTCGAGACCGGCGGCAAGGGCGAAAGCGTCGTCCTGAACCGCAACGGCGAACTCGTCATCAAGGACAAGAACGGTCGCATCATCGAGCGCTTCAAGGTGCCGGTGGGTTCGGTGCTGCACGCCGCCGATGGCGCCAGCATCAAGAAGGGCGAGCTGCTCGCCGAGTGGGAGGCCTCGAGCATCCCGATCCTCTGCGACACCGGCGGCACCATCCGCTTCGAGCACATCATCCCCGAAGTGACGATGCGCGAGGAGCGCGATCCGGCGACCGGCATCGTCAACCGCATCATCCTCGAGGGCAAGGGCGACCTGCACCCGCAGGTGGTCATGCTCGACAAGGACGGCAAGGCGATCGCGCACTACCCGATTCCCGAGAAGGCCACCCTGCTGGTCACCGAGGGCGAGAAGGTCGGTGCCGGCACCCTGCTGGCCAAGACGCCGCGCGAACTCGCCGGTACGCATGACATCACCGGCGGTCTGCCGCGCGTCACCGAGCTGTTCGAAGCCCGGCCGCCGAAGGACCCCGCCGTCCTGGCCGAGCTCGACGGCACCGTCGACTTCGGCGAGCGCAAGCGCGGCAAGCGCATCATCATCGTGCGCAGCGACTCGGGCACCGAGGTCGAGCACCCGATCCCGCAGGGCAAGCACTACCGCGTCCAGAAGGGCGACCGCGTCAAGGCCGGCGATCCGCTGGTCGACGGCGTGAAGAACCCGAAGGAGATCCTGCGCATCGAGGGCGAAGAAGCCCTGCAGGACTACCTCCTGGGCGAGATCCAGTCGGTCTACCGTGCGCAGAACGTACGCATCGACGACAAGCACATCGAGTCGATCATCCGGCAGATGCTGCGCCGCGTCGAGGTCATGGATGCCGGCGACCTGCCGTTCCTCCCCGGCCAGCTGGTCGACAAGATCCGCATCAAGGACGAGAACCAGAAGGCGATCGCCGAGGGCAAGCGCCCGGCGACCTACGAGCTCAAGCTCATGGGCATCACCCGCGCCGCGCTGCACTCCGAGTCCTTCATCTCGGCCGCCTCCTTCCAGGAGACGACCAAGGTGCTGGCCGATGCCTCGCTGGCCGGCCGTCGCGACAACCTTGGTGGACTCAAGGAGAACGTCATCCTTGGCCACCTGATCCCGTGTGGAACCGGCTTCGGTCTCTACAAGAAGCTCGGGATCGAGAAGCTCGGCGCGCCCATTGCGCTGGCCGTACCACCACCTATCATGCCGCGCCCCGCCAAGCAGGAGACTGTCAGTGCCCACGATTAACCAGCTGATCCGCAAGGGCCGTTCGAAGGTCGGCCACAAGACCAAGAGCCCCCAGCTCGAAGGCAACCCCTTCAAGCGCGGTGTCTGTCTGCAGGTCAAGACCATGACCCCGAAGAAGCCGAACTCGGCGCTGCGCAAGATCGCGCGCGTGCGGCTCTCGAACGGCAAGGAAGTGACCGCCTACATCGGTGGTGAGAAGCACAACCTGCAGGAGCACTCGCTGGTCCTGATCCGCGGCGGTCGCGTCCACGACCTGCCCGGTGTGCGCTACCACATCATCCGCGGCAAGCTCGACTGCCAGGGTGTGCAGGGCCGCGGCCAGAGCCGCTCGCTCTACGGCACCAAGCGCCCGAAGAAGAAGTAAGACATCCCATCCACCGGAGTACCTCCAGGCCGCGTGCCTGGGCATAGGGAAAGACCATGAGCAGCAACACCGACAACTCCCCCAAACCCGATTCGATCGACGAGGCCGATCAGGCCGCCGTCACGGTCAACGAAGACGGCAGCATCACCATCGCCCAGAGCGGCGAGGTGGCCAAGGCTCCGCCGGCCCAGCAGTGGACCGGCCTCGACCTGAAGCCCGATGCCCGCTTTGGCAGCATGCTGGCTTCGAAGTTCATCAACTGCCTGATGTACGATGGCAAGAAGGCCACCGCCGAAGCGGTGTTCTACTCGGCCATGGACCAGATCGCCGACAAGATGAAGGCCGATCCGCTGCCCATCTTCGAGCAGGCGCTCGAGAATGCCAAGCCGCTGGTCGAAGTCCGCTCGAAGCGCATCGGCGGCGCCAACTACCAGGTCCCGGTCGAGGTGAACCGCAAGCGCCAGCAGACGCTCGCCATCCGCTGGATCCTCGAGGCCGTGCGCACCCGCAAGGGCCGTCCGACCGGCGAGAAGCTCGCCCAGGAGCTGGTCGACTGCTACAACAAGACCGGCACCACGGTCCAGAAGCGTGAGAACACGCACCGCATGGCCGAGGCCAACAAGGCGTTCGCGCACTTCGCCTGAGGCGGAGGACCTGCGACCACGTGACACCCCCGGCAGCCGCCGGGGGTGTTTGCTTTTCTGGCTGTGCAAGGTGATCGCGGACCGTGCCGTCGCACGCTCCGTCCATGCCCGCCCTGCCCATGACCCTCGGCGCCCTCAAGCTGGCCGCCGGGCGCGACCCGTCCCTCCGTCCCCGGCCGGTGAAGCAGGAGCTGCGCGACGGCCTGGTCGCCCGCCTGGCCGCCGGCGCCACGCTGGCGGATCTGTTCCCCGGCATCCATGGCTACGCCGAGACGGTGCTGCCGCAGGTCGCCAACGCCATCCTCGCGGGTCATGACATCCTCCTGCTCGGCCTGCGCGGCCAGGCCAAGACGCGGTTGGCGCGCTGCATCCCGCAGCTGCTCGCCGAGGCGACGCCGATGCTGGCCGGCGACCCGCTGCGCAGCCATCCGCTCGCTCCGGTTGGCGACGTGGCCGAGCATCTCATCGCCAGCCATGGCGATGCCGCCCCGGTCGCCTGGCTGTCGCGCGATGAGCGCTACGGCGAGAAGCTGGCCACTCCCGACGTCTCGGTGGCCGATCTCATCGGCGACGTCGATCCGATCCGCGCGCAGCGCGATGGTGTCGATCTCGGCGACCTGCGCGCCGTCACCTTCGGCATCGTCCCGCGCACCAACCGCGGCGTGTTCTGCATCAACGAGCTGCCCGACCTGGCGCCGCGCATCCAGGTCGCGCTGTTCAACATCCTCGAGGAGAACGACGTGCAGGTGCGCGGCATCCCGCTGCGCCTGCCGCTCGACCTGCTGCTGGTGTTCACCGCCAACCCCGAGGACTACACCAGCCGCGGGCAGATCGTCACGCCGCTCAAGGACCGCATCGGCGCGCAGATCCTGACGCACTATCCGCGCACGCGGGCCGAGGGCGTGGTGATCCAGCGCCAGGAGGCGCGTCTGGCCGGTGGCGCCGGGGTCGAGCCGGAGATCCATCCGCTGTTCCACGACCTGATCGAGGAGGCGGCGCGGGCGGCGCGTGGCAGCGAGTACGTCGACCAGGCGAGCGGCGTATCGGCCCGCCTGACCATCGCGGCGCTCGAGGCGCTGCACGCCAACGTGCTGCGGCGCGGTCTCGCCACCGGCGAGAAGCGGCCGCGCGCCCGGCTCGCCGATCTGCCGGCGGTGCTCATGGCGATGACCGGCAAGATCGAGCTGGCCTATGAGGGCGAGCAGGAGGGGCCGGCCAAGGTCGGCTGGCACCTGCTCGGCGAAGCGGTGAAGAGCCTGTGGAGCGAACGCCTGCCGCCGGTGATCCGCGAGGACCAGGACGAGCGCGAGCAGGGCCCATGGAAGGAGGTGCTGGCCTGGTTCGCCGCCGGCCACAAGGCCGAGCTGTCGGACCGCAGCAGCGACGCCGAGCACGCCGCCGCCCTGGCCGGCGTCGCCGGACTGGCCAAGGCGGTCGACGCGACGCTCAAGCCGCCCAAGGACGAGCGCGCCTTGTGGCAGGAGTTCGTCCTCGAAGGGCTGTTCCACGGCGGCGCCCTGGCGCGCGAGGACAGCGCGCGCGGCCTGGTCTACTCCGATCTGCTGGCGACGCTGATGACCGGCAAGAAGAAGAAGGGGCGCGACGAACGCGAAAGCCGCTTCTGACATGCGCTACCGTTATGAGCACCTCGACTGGCGCGAACTGGCCAATCGCCTGGCCAAGGAGCAGCAGCTGTCGGACCTGTTCCGCCAGCTGATGGAGGCGTTCGATGGCGACGTCGAGCGGGCGATGCGCGAACTCGAGCGGCAGGCGGAGCGGCTGCGCCAGCAGACCGGCTTCGACGCCAAGGACTTCGAGAAGACCCTGCGCGAGCAGCAGCTGATCTCGGGGGCCCGCGGCGAGCGCAAGCTGACCCGCAAGGGCGAGCGCGATCTGCGCGAGGATGCCTTCCGCAAGGTCTTCGGGGCGATGGCGCCGGGAGCGCTCGGCAAGCATGGCACGCGGCGGCAGGGTCGCGATGGCGAGTGGACCGGAGCGACGCGGCCGTGGCAGCCGGGCGACGGGGCCGAGGACCTCGCCTACCGCGAGTCGCTGCTCTCGGCGATGCGCGAGGGCCGTCGCCAGCTCGCCGATGACGACCTGCAGGTGCGCGAGCGCGAGAGCCGCACCGGCTGCGCCTGGACGCTGATGCTCGACATCAGCCACTCGATGACGCTCTACGGCGAGGACCGCATCACCCCGGCCAAGCGTGTGGCCCTGGCCCTGGCCGAGCACCTCGGCCGCAACCATCCGCGTGACGATCTCGACATCCTGCTGTTCGGTGACGACGTGCGGCCGGTGACGGTGCAGCAGCTGCCGTACATCAGCAACGGCCCGTTCCACACCAACACCTGCGAGGCGCTGCGGCGCAGCCGCGAGACGCTGGTGCGCCGGCGGCAGCCGAACCGTCGCGCGGTGATGATCACCGACGGCAAGCCGACCGCGCTGTTCACCGGCGGCAGGACCGCCGACGGCAGCCGCGAGCTGACCATCAACAGCAGCTACGGCCTCGATCCGCAGATCGTCGCGGCGACGTTGCGCGAAGCAGCGCGCTACCCGCGCCTGGGCATCAAGCTGACCGTGTTCATGGTCGCCGAGGACGAGTATCTCAATCGTTTCGTCGAACGCTTGGTCGCGGTGTCGCAGGGCGAGGCCTACCGCGCGACGCTCGAAGATCTTGGCAACCAGGTACTCGGACGGCTTTTTGCGTAAAGGGCTTGGGTCAATCGATCATTGCCCCGGGCGCGCGGGCCGCGCGCGGTCCCAGGGGCTCAGCGTTGCTTGACCAGTGCGTCAAGTTCGGCTGACAGGCGGGCCAGCTCGGCGGCGACACTCTGAACTTCGCCGGCACCGGCAGTGGTTTCCGCTGCGGACTTGGCCACCGCGACGATGCTGCTCGCAACTTCCTTGTTGCCGGCCGAGGCGTCGCCGACGTTGCGTCCGACTTCGGCGGTGGTCGCCGACTGCTCTTCGATGGCGGCTGCGATCGACTGCTGGGTCTGGTCGATGCGGGCGACGATCTCCGCCAGCCGGCTGACGCCGGCCACGGCGGCCTGGATGTCGGCCTGGATGACGGAGACGCGATTGCCGATGTCGCTGGCCGCGGTCGAGGACTGTCGCGCCAGTTCCTTGACCTCGTTGGCGACGACGGCGAATCCGCGTCCGGCGTCCCCGGCCCGGGCCGCTTCGATGGTGGCATTCAGAGCCAGCAGGTTGGTCTGCTCGGCGATCGAACCGATCGTCCCGACCATGGCTCCGATCTGCTGGCTGCCTTCGCCGAGCTTGGTAACGACTCCGCCGACCTCCTGGGCAACCTGCACGCCTTCGCGCGCGACCTTGGCGGCTTCGCCGGACTGCTGGGCGATCTCCCGCGCGGTGGCGGTCATCTCCTCGACGCTGGCGGCGACGGTGGCGACGTTGGCGGAGACCTCCTCGGCTCCAGCCGAGGCCGATTGCGCCCGTTCGGCCGAGTTGTTCGCGGCCGCCTGCATGGCATCGCTGGTGCCCTTCATCCTGGCTGCAGCCGCTGTCAGGGCGGAGGCGTTGCCGCCGATGCCGCTGCGGATGCGCAGATCGAGCGCGCCGAGCCGCTCGAAGGTGGCGTTGAGGGCGCGAGCCAGCGCGCCGATCTCGTCACCGCGCCCGGCCGGGATCCGTTGCGCATAATCACCGCCGGCCACCGCCTCGACCGCTCCGGTCATGTCTCGGATGAGGCGGGCGATGCGGCCGAGAAGGACCCAGCCGATGGCCAGCGCGACGAGGGCGGCAGCCAGACCCAGCCCTGCCTGGATCAGGACGCTCTGGCGAGCCTTCACCGCCATGCTGCTGACGTCGATCAGCAGGTTGACCGCCCAGGTGCTCGGGTCCCGGCCGATGCGGAACGGGGCGAACACCTCGATGCGATGCTCGCCGCTGATGTCGTCGGCGACGAAGGCCTGCTTGGCGACGGCAGCCAGGTCCTCTTCCCAATCCTCGCCATGCACCACCTTGATGTGGTTCCCCGCCGAGGCCTCGACGCCGTAGGTGGCGGCGAGAATGCCACGTGGGCTGGTCACCAGTCCGATGGCGTTGCTGTGCTTGGCCACGCGTTCGACGTTGCCTCCCAACGCGGCTAGCGGCAGATCGGCACCAGCGATGCCGACGAAACGGCCGTTGACCAGGATCGGGGCGACAGCCGAGGTCATCCACACGGTCTTCCCCTGCACCTCGTAGGGGTACGGGTCGATCATGCATTCATGCAGCGTCTCCTTCGGTCGGAGATAATATTCGCCAGTGCGCAGGCCGGTCGGTCCCAGGACCGTGCTCTCGAGGTCGACCAGCGGTTCGAGGCCGATCGAGCCGTCGGCAGCGCGGCTTGCGTACGGACCGAAGCGGCCACCGGCGACCTCGGCCTTGTCCTGGGCGAAGGCGGCATCGCGGGCGTCGAATGCATCCGGCTCGAAAGCCACATAGGTGCCGGTGAATTGCGGATGGGCGGCCAGGGCATCGCGCAACATGGCCCGCCACATGGCGCGGTCGCGGCGCTCCGCGGGCACCGAGGCGAGGTACCCCGCCATCAGGCCGGCGGTCGAACGGGCGAAATCGATGGCGATCTCCATTTCGACCTGGAACTCGGCCGCCAGACCCTTGCTGGTGGCCAAGGCTTCGTGACGGACCTGGGCGGAATGGGTGCGGTAGTTCATCACCGCCCCGACCGCGATCGACACGGTTCCGGCCAAGAGCACGGCGAGTGTGGTTATGAGGAGAAGTCTGGTGCGAAGGTCGAAGCGCATGCGCCAACTACGATATGGCTGCGAGGTACGATGTCCAAGGGCATCCGAGAATTTCAAGCGGGCTTGGTCGCAGAGGGCGGTGCCTCTGCGACCAAGCGGACGCGAGCTACACCAAGCAGTTCACCCGACGGTGACAGCGATCCGCTTCGGCTGCGCCGCCGCCCGCTTGGGCAGGGTCACGCGCACGACGCCGTCCTTGGCTGCGGCGGCGATGTGCTCGGTGTCGATGGCGTGGCCGAGGCGGAAGCTGCGCTCGTAGTCGCGCAGGGCGTACTCGCGCCAGATCGCCTGGAACTTCTCGGGCTCCTTCACCCGGCTGGTGCCACGCAGGGTGAGCACGTCGCCATGCACGGCGACGTCGACGCCATCGGCGGCGACGCCCGGCATGTCAGCGACGACCAGGACGGCTTCCGGGGTTTCGCGGATGTCGACCCGCGGGGCGACGGTGCGGCGGTCGCTGGCCGGGGCCTGGGTGGAGGGAGTTTCGGTCTTGGGCTTGAGCAGGGAGAACATGGCAGTGGTTCCTTTCCGTTGATCAGTTCGGGTTCACGGTGATGCGGCGGGGACGGTCAGCGGCGGCGCGCTTGAGCGCGACCGTCAGCACGCCGTCGTTCAGCCTGGCCTCGACGTGGTCGGGATCGACCGCGAAGGGCAGGCTGATGCTGCGGCTGTAGCGCAGGCTGGCGCGTTCGGCGACCAGCGGCTCCCCAGTGGCCGCGTCTGGCTTGCGCTCGGCGCCGAGGGTCAGCACGTCGTCGTGCAGCTGGACCTGCACGTCGGCCGGCAGCACGCCGGGCAGTTCGGTGGTGACGACCGCGGTCTCGTCATCGGCATAGACGTTGACCCCGGGTGTGGCCCCGGCCGTGGTCCAGGCGCGGTCGATGAGGCGATCCACCCCGGCGAGCATCGTTTCGACCTCGCGGAACGGATCCCAGGTGTAGGCGTAGGTGGTCATGGTGGGCTCCTTCGTGGCGGGCGGCATGCCCGCGTGGATGGGAGTCCCTATGCAGCTGACGTGCCAAATTGGCGACTATTGAGCCACAATGACTTGTATCGGCCTCGCCGCGAAGCAGCCGGCCTCAGCGGCGCGGCACTGTCAAAACGACTTACTTTGCTCTATTAGCGAGTCGATTTAGCAGCTCAGTGAGCTGATCGAGGTCATAGCGCGTGGCACCGTCCGCCTCGTCGCCGATGGGGGGCAGGATGCTGGCGCCGCTGCCGCCGGGTTCGGGAACGGTCATCTCGGGCCCAGGGAAGTTGCGGATCGGCAGGGCCAGGTCGCTGACGTCATACAGCCGGGTGCTGACCGTCCCGGCAACCGGCTGGTCGGAGAGATACAGGGCGCCGCTGACGAAACCGACGTGAATGTTGGCGGTCTTCTCCAGCCAAGTCAGCAGGCTGCCGAGGGCCATCTCGCGCACCTGCAGATTGACCAGCGGCGGGTTGGCGGTCAGGGCCGGGGCGAGGACGATGTTCAGTCCGGTGGCGCGGCGCAGGAATTCCGCCGTATCGCTGAGCGACTGGTCGCGCGCATCAAGCGTGATGCGCTGGTCGAGCCGGCCGCCGAGTCGCGAGAGATCGTGGCCGGAGGGGGCGGAGACCACCAGCATGCCGTTCCACTGGCCGATGGTGACCTCGGCGGCGGCAAGGCAGGAGGCGCAGGCGAGAGTGGCGACGAGCAGGCGCATGGCGTGGTCTCCATACGTAGGACGGTGGCGGAGGGGGCGGCGATTGCCGCTATCCTCCAGAGCTACCAGAGGTGCGTCAAACACCGGAACTCATGCCCAATCGAGGCGGGACGCGAGTTCCGGCGGCAGTTCGCTGCACAGGTAGCGCAGCCGCGCTCGGGCCCGGCTGGTGGCGTGGTCACGCATGGTGGCGATGACGCCGACCAGGCGGCGACGCACGTTGTCGGCGTCGGGGCCGAGGGCGGGAATGGCGAGGAAGTCGGCGAGCACCTCGGTCAGGTCCTCGCGGTCGTCCTCGGAGAACTCGCCCCCGCGCGCTGCCAGCTTGACCAGGTCCTCGGCGGCGCGGCCGGCAAGGCGGGCGAGGTAGGCGCCGTCGCCGACGGTGAGGATGCGGGCGAGGGCGCGCGCCACCGCCAGCTGGCCGACCTGCGGGGTCAGCGCCTCGACCACGCGCACGCGCAAGGGTCCTGGGAAGTCCGTCTCGCTGGCGAGCTGGCCGAGCGTGGCGGCGAGTTCGTGCACGTTGCCCGGGCCCCACACCAGCCGCCAGGTGGCGACCAGCTTCCACTGCGCCACCAGGCGTTCGACCAGGTGGCGCTGCACCTCGCCCTGGCAGTTCGGCGAGCGGCCGATGCGGGCGAGGGCCACGAGGATGCGCGGCACATGCTCGGTGTGGGCGGCGAGGCGCTCGTCCAGCTCGAACGTCACCTCGCCGGTGGCGGCATCGGTGGTGACCGGCGTCGGGGTGTCGGGCAGCTCGGCGCAGGCTTCCATCAGCAGCTGGTCGACGATGGCGGCGCGGCGTTCGGGCGTGCAGCCGGAACCGGAGGCGAGGTGGCCGAGCGCCTCGTAGGCGAAGCGGCCCAGCCCGGTGGTCGCGGCGTCGACCGCCTGGGCCAGCGGCGCGTCACCGGACAGCGCACCTTCGGCGAGGATGCGCGCCGCGGCCGCCACCAGCGCGCCGCGCTCGGAACCCTGCTCGGCCCGGGCCAGACCGCTCAGCAGCCGGCGCACCGCCGCTGCCGCCTGGTCGGGCGCGCGACGCACCATCTCCGGCACCAGCCCGGCGAGGAGCAGGCGCACGTGCTCCATCGGATGCCCTTCGAGCGACTCCCACACCGCCGGCAGGGCGGTCGCGCCGATGCCGACCAGGGCGGTGGTCACCAGGTCGGTGGTGCGGTCGGCGCGGTAGCGGGCGCAGATCTCGATCAGCGGATCGACCAGCGCGGCGCGTTGGACGGGCGAGCAGGGCAGCAGCACCGGCAGCTGCTGCTCCAGAACCGAGACGAGGTGCGGGCCGCTGGCCTCGCGCAGCAGGTGGCGGATGGTGCCGGCGAGCTCATCGGCGTCGTCCTGGGCGACCGTGCCGTCGCGGCACATCTCGGCGATCAGCCAATGCACGCTGGTGTCGTGCGACTGGCCCAGGCGCATGCCGCGGGCGGCGATGCGCCGGGCCAGGGTGCGGCCGCTGTCGATGCGGCGCAGCGCGGCGGCCAGCGGCATGCGGCTGCGCGGGTCCTCACCAGCCTCCAGCAGCAGGTCGACGCCGCGTTCGAGCATGCTGTCGCTGCCGCTGCTGCCAGGCGCAGCGAGCAGTACGATGATGCGGGCATCCTGCTCGGCGCCGAAGCCGAGGCTGCGCGACAGCACGTCGACGATGCGTCCGCCGTCGATGCGCTGCAGCGCACGCACCAGCTCGACCACCGAGAACGAGGTCGGCAGCAGCAGCTCCAGCAGGCGGTCGAGGGCGCGGTGCGTGGCCAGGGCCGGGGCCAGGGCGGTGCACACCTCGATCAGGCCCTGGCTGGCCTCGCCACGGGCAGCCTGCGCCACCACCGCCGAGATCGCCAGATCCTGCTGGTCGGCCGGCAGCGCCGCGACCGAGGGGGCGAGGCGCAGCAGGGTCGCCTCGTCGTGGCGCTGCATCGCGCGCACCAGGTCGACGATCAGGCTGTGCCCACCCGAGGCGACGACCAGGGCGATGGCGCGTTCGCGTACCAGCTCGGCACCATCGGCCAGCAGCATCGGCATCAGTTCGCCGACCACCGACAGCGGTGGGGCGGCGTAGCGCAGGCGTTCCAGGGCGGCGGCGCGCTGGTCAGCCTCGCGTGCCTGCATCAGGCCCTCGACCGGCGCGCGCAGGGCGGGCGCGAGGTGGCTGACCATGCCCTGCAGCCCGCTCTCCGGCGGCTCGGCGAGCAGCGATGCGGTCAGCGGGTTGCCGACCTCGTCGCTGAGTGCGACCGTGCGCCAGCCGGCCTCGGCTCCGGCGGCCTCGTCGAGTAGGCGCAGGTCGTCGATGCCGGCGGCGGCGGCGGCGGCGAGGAAATCAGCGTCGAGCTTGCGGTCGCTCAGCAGCTTGCGCCCGGCTTCGTCAGCAAGCAGCCGGTCGAGCGCCAACTCGGTGAACGATATCTTGGCTTCGAGCAGGGCGCCGATGCGCAGCAGCAGGCGCATGTCGCCACCGGTGCGACGGCGGATATCGGCAGCATCGGAAGCGCGCAGTCCACGGATCATGGACGCAGGATCGACCTTGGCGACTGCCCTACAAGTCTGCGGGCCGCTCACCACTCCAGCTGGCGCACGCTCCACTGCCAGTTGCCGGTGATCGGCGCGACGTGCCCGTCGACATGGGCCTGATTGACCCGGCCGCGGTGGCGGACGATGCCGCGATTGGCCGGATCGGGGGCGGCAGCATCACCCAGATAGGCGTTCCCGCCGATCGGCCACGGCCCGCCCTGCCAGGTACTGGGATTGCCGACGCCGGAGTCGAGGAAGTAGGACATGCCGTTGTAGAGGTTGATGTCACCGTCGCTGAACAGCACGCGGTTGCTTTTGACTCTGCTCAACGGCATCGGCTTCTTGGGGTTCGCCGGCGCCCCGTACCAGTTGTTGTCGGAGGTGCGCCAGATGCCGCAGAGGGCATCGTTGATCGAGAAATGCGACGAGAAGCGGTGGTGCCAGTGCCACTGGTTGCGGACCTCGGCAATGGCCATCGGGCACAGGTAGACGCTGCTGCCCTTGTACTTGTCGCTCTTGTACGTGTCGTCGAGATACTCGAAGGTCTTCTCGCGCCAGCCGTGGAAGGCCCCTTCATCGAGATAGGGCAGGAGATGGTCGTTATCCCCGGTGTAGGCCAGGGTGGCCAGGTTGATCATGCGCAGGTTGTTGGCGCACTGCGTGTTGCGTGCTTGGCCGCGGACCATCCCGATGGCCGGCAAGAGCAGGGAGGCGAGGACGGCAATGATCGAGACCACCACCAGGAGTTCGATCAGGGTGAAAGCCGCGGGGGATCGCAGAATCAGTTGTCGTACACGAGGTTGCACACGGTGATGCTATCCACCGGGAGGCTAGTTTCCAGGTCGGCGGCATTGTAACCGTTCGATGCCGAGGTCGTCAGAGGAAGTCGGCCAGCGGCCGCACCCGGAGTTCAAGCCCTCCCAGGTCGATGCGGTCGGCCAGCGGCCGGCCATCGCAGACCCAGCCATCCGGGGAGCGTTCGAGCAGGGCCATGGACGAGGCTCCAGGCCATGGCACATCGCCGCCAGCACCGAGGGAGACGCGGGCCGGCGCCAGGACGTAGCGCAGCTCCGGACGGTTGGCCGGTCGTTCCAGCACCACCGCCCCGCCGCTTGGCCGTATGGTCAGCGCCACGACGCCGGCGAGCACCACCTCGACGCTCATGGTGATCGGCCGTGCCATGCCGGCAGGCAGGGGCGAGCCGTCCACGGTGGTGCCGTTGGCGCTGCCCAGGTCCTCGATCGAGGCGGTGCCGTCCGCGGCCAGGGCGACGGCGGCATGGCGGCGGCTGACCCGCGAGATGCGCTCGCGGTACGCCTCCTCGGGGTAGTCGCGCACCACCAGGTCGACCCCGGCGGTGCGCTGCTTGCCCAGGACGATGCGCTGCTTCCTCCACAGCACCACGCTGGGATCGCCGTCGGGACCATGCAGCAGCAGAGCGTCGCCGGCCTCGATTGGCGGGGCGGGTGGAGCCGTCTCGCGCAGCGGCACCGGCACGCCGGGTTGCGCTCCGCAGGCGCGCAGCAATGGGGCGAGTGCTGCGCGCACGTCGGCAGCCGCGTCGGGCCGGTCCTCCGGCCGCTTGGCCATCAAGCGCGCGACCAGGATGGACAGGCCCGGAGGCAGGTCCGGCACCAGTGCCGCCAGGTCCGGTGGCGGCGCAGTGCGGTGGGCGTGCATCACCTCGGCGCTGCGGCCGAGATAGGGCGCGCGACCGGCCAGGCAGGTGAAGAGCAGGCAGCCGAGGGCGTAGAGGTCGGCTCGTCCGTCGATCGCATCGCGCCCGTCGATCTGCTCCGGCGCCATGGCGTTGGGCGTACCCACCGCGACTCCGGCCATGGTCAGACGGGTGGCGCCGGCGCTGGTTGGTCGCGCCAGACCGAAGTCGCCGAGCAGGATGGCACCGTCCTCCTGCACGAAGACGTTGGCCGGCTTGAGGTCACGATGGATGACGCCGCGGGCATGGGCGTGGTCGAGGGCGTCGGCGAGCTGATCGGCGACCGCCAGGGCGGCGGCCGGGCGTAACGGCCCACCGCGTGCCAGTTCGGCGGCGAGGTCGCCATCCGGCACCCAGGCCAGCACGAGGTAGCGTGCACCATCTGCGGCGAGCCCGCCGTCGAGGCAGGGCACGATGCGCGGGTGGGCCAGCCCAGCGGTGATGCGCGCCTCGCGGGCGAAGCGCTGCACCAACTCGACGTCGGGCGAGGCGCGTTCGGCCTCGGCGGCATTGCCGGTCCACACCGAGCCGCCTGCCTCCCCGCCGAGCAGCGGCGCCCGGCCATGGACCGCCGCCGACTTGGCCACTGCCAGCGGTCCATCGTCGGTCGCGACCAGCCAGACTGCGCCCATCGATCCGCCGCCGAGCCGGGCCAGGGCCCGCCAGCGGCCGAAGCCGCCATGGGATTCCGGCGGCAGCAGGTCGCCGAGGTGTTCGGCCATGGCCGGAGCAAGGCCGCGCAGGGTGGTGGGCAGGGCGTCCGCAGCGACTCCACGCAGGGCGAAAGCCACGCGTTCGATGTCGCGACGGTCGAGCCAACCGCGGCGGGCGGCGGCGCGGGCCAGGGCTTCGACCAGGAGGGGATGGTCCATGGAATCGCTGAAGGTGGTTGGCCACCGGCTGGCTGCAAGTCCTCCGCCTGCAGTCTGTGGAGTTGTTCAGGGACCATCGTCCCTCATTGTTGGGTTGCCGGCTCCCAGCGGATCGGCACAATGCCATGATGTCTTCCCGTCATGCTGCTGCAGCGGAGGCGACAGCCAGGCGATGCCTGGAGATCCTCGATCAGATGACCGGACAGCTCGCTGCCTGCCATCGCGATCTGGCGGGTGATCCGGTCCGGCTGCAGCGCCTGCGGGACGATCTCACCAAGGTGGTGCATTGGGCGTTGCTCGAGCGCGGCTCGCCGGACCTGGTCGCCCGGATCCGCGATTGCTACAAGCGCTGCAACATCGATCTCGACGATGCGACCGTGCTGCGCCAGGTGCGCGGGACGATCAAGGGTGAACTGCGCAAGTCGGGCATCGATGCATCGGTACCCGACCTCGATCCGGCGCTCGATCCACCGACCATCATCCTGACCACCAAGCGAACGATCCAGCGGCTGCGGACCCCGGCCGGAACATCGCAGCCCGGGCCGGCCCTCGACCGCAAGCCGGCCAAGCCGCCGACCACGCGTGTGCGTCGCCCGACGACGCGGCGGGTCCATGCGCCAAGTGCGACCGAGATGCGGCAGGCCTTCGAGCGGGTGACGGTGCGGACGCTCGAGCAGATCCAGATGGGCGGTCGCACCCTCGCCCGCTCCGACTGCCTTGCAGCGGTGTACAACGACGCCTCGTGGAAGACCCGCTTCCTCGCCCAGGTCGCGGCCGAGCTGCCGCTGGCCGATGGCAAACTCCTGGCCCAGGCCGCTGACGGTTTCTTCCGCGATGCCTTCAAAGGCGAGTATATCGAGCGCACCGACCGCCACGGCCATCGCAGCGCGCACCGGCGCTGATACATTACGTAGTGGTTTACACGGGCGCGTTTGAATCCGTCCGGTGTCGGCTGCAATTTCTCAGTCGTCGAATGGGGTGAGTCTGGGGTGATACCCGCATAGGAATTGACCGGACATCTGCAGCAGGCCGATCAGATACTATGGCCGGCATGCTGGCCGCCGAACATCGTCGCGTCCTGGTCGAGATCCTGCGATTGATCGCCGCTCTTGAGCACGAGGACGCCGGACATGCCGCCAGTGCCACCCAGGCGGCCGAACTGGTCATGCAGGGCAGGGACAAGGAGGCCATAGCCATGCTGGGCGGCTCC
Organism: Planctomycetota bacterium; assembly: GCA_022841245.1. Lineage (GTDB taxonomy): Bacteria > Planctomycetota > UBA11346 > UBA11346 > UBA11346 > UBA11346. Next base: position 4,815 of record JALHRW010000053.1, on the reverse strand, counting down.
CCATCCAACGCCCTGGTAGCAGCGGGGATTTTATTGGAGAGCCATCTTTCATCGGAATTGAATTAGGTGCGGACAGCCTGCGTCCCAGGTCCGGGGTCTTTGCGCGGCTGACAACAGGTCGCTCCGAAACCCGCCGTCACAAAGGGAGCGCCGACCACGGAGGCGGCCGTGTCGGAAGCCCGGCCGAGCTGGGCACCATCGCCGCTGTCCAGACGGTCTTTGGGGAGAATGGGTGACCTCCCGCCGGCTGCGCTCGCGTCGCACGACGTCCCGGGTCCCTCAGGCGCTTGGCACGGCTCCGTCCGCGCCGCGCAGGTCGTCGTCAGGACAGCATCCGGCGTTAGTTCGATAGGGCTTCAAGCACCCCAGGTCGCGAGCCAAGTCAGCGGTGGTGTGGTCCTGCCATGCTCGCCGGTGCATCACGGCGCCGGCGGCGATCGCCTCCAGACGGTGTAACCGGCTGCTTTGTCTATTCTGCGTATGTCCTGAAAACCGGACATAGTATCCCCTTGCGAGGAGCTGCGGTGTTGTTACTCAATCGGCTCTTCAACCTCATGCCGTCCCGGCGCCGGAGATCGATGTGCTTTTCAGTGGCGTAAACAGCGGAAAAACGCGCAATTTCCCCCATCATGCCCGCGGCTGCGCGGCGGTGTCGGCTATCGTCCTCGTGCTGGCGGCCTGCAGCCACGAGTCCCGACCCGCTGAGTCCGCTGCGCCAGTGGCCCAGCCGGCAGCGCATGTGTCGTCTACGCAAGACCAGCCTATAGATGCCCGCACGGTGTCCCCTGCGGCTCCGGCTCAACCCGTCACGTCGCCCGGCTCTGCTGCGCCCGCGCCGGCTCAGATCACCCGCGTCGCCGCCGGCTTCGACCTGGCGGCCTACCGTGCAGACCCCGCGGCCTACTGCCGGGTCGTCGATGGCAGCCGCTACCTCCAGGTGGTCGACCCGGGTCCGGACGTGCCGGTGGTGACGGCGATCGGCGCCGGCACGGCGACGCTGCGGCCCGGTGAGCGCGTCCGCGTCCAGGTGCAAACCGATCCAGGCGCACCAGTTAGCTGTACTTCGCAGGGTTTGGGCGAGTTTCCGGCCAGCGGCCAGAGCGCCGTCACCGTGCCGGCCGACGCGCAGGGCGTGGCCACGATCGAGTTCCTCGCCAGCGCCGGCACCGTCGGCCACTGCCTGCTCATCGCCGGTTCGCCGGTACGTGCCGGCCAGGTCCAGTTTCTCATCACCATTCGCGAGCACTAGCCATGTCCATCCGTTCGTTCCGCCTGTTCCGCCTGTTCCGCCTGGCCTGCCTCCTCGCCCTGCTGACGACCTGGCACGGCGCCCTTGGTGCGGGCGAAGCCAGTCCCCCGCCGATCACCGCGGCGGAGGCCCGCTCCATCATGGAAGGGAAGCTGAGCGGTTGCAGCAACATGCAGTTCTGCTGCAAGATCTGCTACGATTGTCCGCAGTCGACGTGGATCTGCACCGGGGATCGGAAAGAGCCGTTGTCGTCTGAGGAGGACTTGGGCGAATGCAAGCGAGGCAGCGTCATCGGCACGTCGCTGCGCTACCGCCACATCGCGCATGACTACCGGGCGCCGACGGCGCCGACCGAGTGCGCGCCGTGCGGCCAGACGGGCGGGTCGGCGGGGACCGGCATCCTGGGGCTGTCGCTCGACCGCATCCACTTCCAGGACACCGACATCCGCTCCTCGCTGGGTGTGAAGACGGGATTCACGTGGGACATCTGGGTGTGGTGCTTCCCGCCCGGTCAGGTGGCGGGCGGCCATCCGACGGGCCAGCCCGGCTGGCAGATCTATGTCTCGCAGCCGCAGCCGCAGCCGCTGGACTTCCTGGTGCTGACCGATCCCACCACCAGCGGCCTGTTCAAGCCCGAACAGGGCTTCGAGAACCGCGGTATGGTTTTCTATGCGGTCGATGCCCTGGGTAACCGGACGGTGGTGACCGACCCGCGGAATGCCCAGCTGGCGATTCTGGACCAGTTTGGCGGCGGCCGCCTGGAGTTCGAGATGTACACCGAGACCGACGCGACGCAGCCGCGCGGCCGGTTGACGCGCTACGTCGACCGCAATGGCAACGCCGTGGTGGCGACGTGGAAGTATGCCACCAACGACCCGTTGTTGACCGGCAGCCTGCGCACCAAGCTGACCATCCGCGACCGCCTGACCGACGCCGCCGGCCGCAGCCTGGTGTTCACCTACGATGAAACGCGGCTCTACAGCGGCGTGTATGTGTGCACGCGGGTGGATCTGCCGGACGGCAAGCACGTCAGCTACCGCTACAACGTGCAGCCCAACGTCTGGCTGGGTACCGAGGAGCGGATGTGCGGGGTGGACCACCCGGACGGCAGCGTGACGACGATCTCCAGCGTGGCGGATCCCACCTTCCCCGCCCTGGTCATGACCTACGACGACCCGGCGGCGGACCATGGCACGAGCCGGCACAAGACGGTGCATTACTCGCAGGGCGTGTGGGTGAACCCGGCGAACCCGGCCGATCAGCGTTCGCAGGCCATCGGTCGCGCTGTCCGCGTCGCGGACGGCGCCGGTGACGCGACGTTCTATGGCTGGTTCGGCGGCTGGTGGTGGCCGACGACCCCGCCGCAGACCCACACCTACATGTGGACGCGCGGGATCCTGTCGCTGATGGTCCATGACAACGGCTACAAGCCGAAGGCGACCTACGTGTGGGAGGGGCCTGCGGGCACGGACTACTTCGACCAGAACTTCGCCGGTTGGCGCAAGCAGCTCGATCACGGCTACACCGGCAGCACGCTGCCGGGCAGCGTTGTCACCGCCGAGGGCTTCAGCGCGACGTACGAACGCGATCCGGTCAGCCAGCGCCAGACGCGGGCCACCTACCCGGACGGCACGGTCGAACGCTGGGTGCGCAACGCGCTGGGCGATGTCACCCTGTACCGCGACCGCCTCGGGCGCCTGACCGAGACGGTGTACGATGCGGCCGGTAACCGGCTCTCGGTCACGCGTGGCCAGATCGCGGCCGATCCGAACGACCTCGCCACGCGGACGGCTCCGGATGGTTTGTCCACCGAGCGCTGGGCCTACTGGACGGCGGCCGACACGGCGATCGCCTGGCACGGCCTGCCCGGCCAGGTGCGCACGCACTGGGATGCGGTCTCGACCTCGACCGGCGATCCGACCCAGAACGACGTGCTGCACCGCACCGACTACCTCTACTGGCCCACCGGCGATCTGCGGTCGATCGTGCAGCCGGCCGACGTGGTGGGCGGGACGCGGGCCCAGGATCTGCGCACCTACGACGCAGCTGGACGCCTGATCGCCTACCGCGATGCGCACTACATCGAAGGCGTTCCAACCAGCGGCCTGCTGACGACGTACCACTACGACGATGCCGGGCGGTTGGACCTCACGACGTACGCCGATGGCTCCTATACCACGACGACCTATGCGACCAGCGGTGTCGACGCCGGTCTGGAGACCGCGCGCCGCGACCGCAACGGCAATGTCACGACCACGACCTGGGACGCCGCCGGGCGGCGCCTCTCCGAGACCCTGACCGAGCCGGGTGGCCAGACGGTCGGACACACCGCGTGGACCTGGCTGCCCGGCACCGAGCAGGCGGCCAGCGAGACGCGGGACGGCGAGCTGACCACCTACACCTACGATGGCCGCATGCGCCGCGTGGGCACCACCCGCCATACGGCCGGCACGACCGCTCTGACCGAGACGCAGGTCTACGCGAACGATCGCCATGTCGCGACGGTCGACCCCTACGGGCGGCGCACGCTGTTCGTGTACGATGTCGAGGAGCGCATCGTGCGCACGGTGCGCGAGCTCATTCCCGGCGGCGTACCGGTCGGAGCCGACCCGGCCACGCTCGCCCGCATCAGCGGAGCGAACCCGCCCTACGTCATCGAGGATGTCGACTACGACGTCGAGGGTCAGGTGGTCGAGCGCATCGACGGCACCGGTGTCCGCAGCACCATGGCCTATGACGCCCTGGGCCGCCTGGAGGCGCTGACCGAGGCCGCGGATGTGCTGCCGGCGACCATCGTCTACGGCTACGACGACGCCGGCAACCGGCTGACGGTGACCAGCCCGCGTGGCATCGTCACCGAGACGACCTACACCGGTCGGAACCTCATCGCGAGCGTGATCGAGGCGGCGGCGGGCACCCCGGGTGCCCCGGTGCCCGTGGTGGTCAGCACCCGGACCTACACGTCGACCGGGAAGCTGGAGACCGAGACCGATGCCCTGAACCGGGTGACGACCTACGCGTACGGTGGGTGCTGCGATCGGCTGAAGAAGATCTACGATCCCATCCTGGCGGGGGCGGACCTGGGGGCCTTCATGTCCTTCGATCAGGATCCGGTGGGCAACCGCACCCTGGTGATGGACCAGCTGGACCACCCGGTGTCGACGACCTACGACGCGCGCAACCGTCCGCTGACCGTGACCAACGCCCTGGGCGAGACCACCACCTTCTTCTATGATGAGAACCTCACCGACGGCGTCGATATCGACGCCAACGTCGCGGTGGCCGCCGTCCTGCCCACCCTGGGTTTGGGCGCCGGCGCGGATGGCTCGGGCGTCGCCGTGATGGACCCCACCGGCGCCATCAGCTACGAACTGCGTGATGGTGTGGGTCGCACCGTGGCCCGCGTGGACGCGCTGGGCCACGCCACGACGGTGGCCTATGACACCGTGGTCGGCACGCTGGTCGAGACCAGCCAGAGCGATGCGCTCGGCCACGTCACCCGGGTGCGCACCGACGGCGCTGGCCGTGCCCGTCAGCAGGTCGATGCCCTGGGCAACGTCTCCACC
>JALHRW010000052.1 GCA_022841245.1 Planctomycetota bacterium | reverse complement strand
TCGCCGGCTTCCGCCGCGCCATGCTCGCCGCCATCGCCGCCGACCAGGCCCGCCTGGCGGCGCATGACAAGCTCATCGACGGGGCGCGCGTGGTCCTGGCGGCGGCGCACCGCGATGTCAAGGCGATCGAGGCGATCCGCGCCCGCGACGCCAAGGCCGAGGCTGTGCGCCAGCTGCGGCGCGAGGGCCGGGCCAACGACGAGCATGCCGCCCGTGCGCGGCTGGAGGCTCTGGCATGAACGCATTCATCCGCACCCTGGTCTACGGGCTCGCCGCCCTCTGCGTGGTGATCATCGCCGCCGGCATCACCGCGCTGATCGGCCTGAAGAGCGCCGGCGTGCTGACCCCGGTCAAGATCCGCGACATCCTGCTGTCGCCCGAAGAGCGCAACTACATCTCGCAGATGAAGGCCCGTCCGCCGGAGGCGCCGGTGGTGCACGAGACCCCCGGCCTCGACCAGGAGAAGCTGCTCGCGGACCTCGCCGAGATCGCCGGGGCCCGCCACGCCAACGCCCTGGTCGAGGAGCTGCGCCGGCGCAAGGACTCGCTCGACGAACGCGAGCGCTGGATCGAGGCGCGTGAGGCCGAGATCCGCGCCGCGCGCACCGACCTGGCGCGCCTGGCCCGCCAGCTCGACGCCAAGCGGGTCGAAGGGAGCGATGCCGAGCGCCTCGCCCGCGAGGAGCGTGCGCGCTTCGCCCAGCTGCAGGCCGACGAGCTGGCCCGCACCAACACCGCCACCGAGGTCGAGAACGCGCGCTACGCCGAACTGGCCAAGCTCTACGAGCTGCAGAAGAACGATGCCTGGCAGACCCTGCGCAAGCTCGAACCGCGCGAGGTCGCGCGCATCCTCGACCGCATGGAGCCGAAGAAGGCCGCCAATCTGCTCAAGCTGGCGCAGCTGGACGCCGAGTACCCGATGGCCGTCCAGCTGCACCGCGAACTCATGCAGCTGAAGCCGGCCCAGGCGACCGAATCCCAGCTGAAGCGGCTGGCCCAGCTGTACAGCTTCATGAAGCCCGATCAGGTGCTACCCTATCTCGAGGGATCGGAGCCGCAGCAGATCGCGGACATGCTCAAGGCCATGGCCGAGAACGGGTCCAGCGACAAGGACCGCGCCGCGCTCCTGCTGGCGCTGGCCAAGAAGGATGAACGCCGCGCCAAGCAGGTCACCGACCTGCTGCAACCCGCAACCGCCCAGCCGTAGGAGCCCACCATGGCCGATGATGCGAAGAAGGACGAGAAGCACGACAAGAAGGACGCCAAGCCGGCGGACGAGGCCAAGCCGGGCAAATCCCTCGGCCTGGTCCCGATCATCGGCGCACTCGTGGTGCTGGTCGGCATCGGTGTCGGCGGAACCATGTTCGTGCTGAAGTCGCTGACCCCGGCCCCGGTGGCAAAGCCCGGCGAGGAGCACGGCGAAACGCCCGCCGACGGCGCCGACGGCCATGGCGCTGCGAAGTCCGGCGACGGCCATGGAGGCTCCGGCCTGCTCAAGACCGGCAAGGAACTCGATCCGATCGGCCTCAAGGGCAACATCTCCGGTTCGGGCGGTACCCGCTACCTGACCCTGGATGTCGGCATCTGGGTGCCGAAGACCGACCATGCCGCGCTCAACGACCCCTCGGTGCGCCGCCTGATCCAGGCCAAGCTCGAGGAGACGGTGAAGACCTACCAGCTGGAGGACCTCAGCAGCCCGAGCATCCAGGCGCGGATGAAGAAGGACTTCACCCAGGCGGTCGAGCGCATGCTGCGCACCTCGATCGACTCCGAGCGCAAGCCCGAGGACAAGTTCGTCCTCGAGCTGACCATCACCAACCTGCTCACCCAGTAGGCACGGAAAGCGCGTAGGACCATAGCCATGCCTGACGAGATCCTCTCAGCGGAAGAGCTGGAAGCCCTGCTGTCGACCGTCGAGGAGACGGGCGCGGGCAAGCGCAAGCGCGAGAAGCGCATCGCCGAGTACGACTTCGTACGCCCTAACAAGCTGTCAGGCGAGCAGTTGCGTGCACTGCAGCGGATGCACGAGTCGATCGCCCAGACCCTCACCATGGCGCTGTCGACCTACCTGCGCATCAACCTCGAGGTCAACATCGTGTCGCTGGGCGAACTCACCTTCGAGGTGTTCCGCAACAGCCTGCCCAATCCCACCGTCATCAACGTCCTCTCCCTCGCCCCGCTGCCCGAGCGCGCGCTGGCGACGATGGACATGAAGCTCGCCTTCTCGCTCATCGACCGCATGCTTGGCGGCCCGGGCAAGCCGCTCGATAAGATGCGCGCCCTGACCACCATCGAGCAGAGCCTGCTCGACAACGTCATCCGCCGCTTCCTCGACCGCGTCACCGACGGCTGGGCCGAGTTGGCCGCATTCAAGGCGATCGTCGAGTCGCGCGAGATGGATCCGCAGTTCGTCCAGGTCATCCCCTCCAGCGAGATGGTGCTGGTCTCGACCTTCTCGATCGCCGCCCCGGGCGAACTGGAACCGGGCGAGCTGTGCTTCTGCATCCCCTTCATCTCCATCGACACGGTGATGCAGCGCCTGGGCAACCGCTTCCGCTTCGCCGCGATGAAGCGCGAGCCGACCGAGGGCCAGCGCAGCCACCTCGACCGCATGATCAAGCACTCGACCCTGCCGGTGCGTGCCGAACTCGGCACCGCCAGCGTCTCGGTCGAGCAGGTCATGCAGATGGCCGCCGGCGACATCATCGTGCTCGACCAGCGCCTGGGCGAACCGGCGAAGGGCATCATCGGCGGCAAACTGCGCTTCCTCTGCACCCACGGCCGCAGCGGCCGGCACCTCGGTCTCAAGGTCGAGCGCGTGCTGCCGCCCGGCAAGACCCCCTTCGACAAGGAATGAGCCATGGCTGACGACACGACTTCCGGCGTCAAACCGGCCACGCTCCCCGACCTCGGCCAGGGCGCCGGCGTCCCGTCGGTGAAACCGAACATCGAACTGGTCAAGGACATCCAGGTCACCCTGACGGTCGAGCTCGGCCGCACCGACATGCTCATCCAGGACATCCTCGAACTGACCCCCGGCAAGGTCATCGAACTCGACCGCCTGGCCGGCGAGCCGCTCGACATCCTGGTCAACGGCAAGCTGCTGGCCAAGGGCGAGGTGGTCGTGGTCGACGAGAACTTCGGCGTGCGCCTGACCTCGATCGTCGAACCGAGCGCCCGCGAGGCCGCGATCGTGCCGCAAGCGGCGAAATAGCCCGGCCGAGGCCCCTCACACTGCCGTGCACAGAGCGCGCCCGGCACCTTGACCGCCAGCGGGGCGGTTCCCAGTCTGCGGGCATGCTTTTCCGCACCGCCGCCGCCTCCCTGCTGTGCATCGCCTCGGTCAGCGCCGCCGAGGATTTCTGGCTGGATGAGGCGTTGCCGTTCGTCGACATCCGGCTGGGGTATGGGCTGGTGCCGAAGCCGGACGTCTACAAGGTCGACGTCGCCGACTACGGCCTGCCGCACTTCATCGAGGTGAATACGGTCGATAGCGACCAGGCCTCCAACCTCAGCTACAGCATCGTCGGCGGCGTCATGGACCCGGTCGGCCCGCTCATCGGCATCGAGATGACCTATGCCTCCTCGAGTCAGGAACTCATCGCACGGGAGATCAACGGCGTCGCCCAGCCGATCCCGGCGGACGCCAGTTCGCTGCAGTACCGCACGCTTGGCGGAAGCCTCCTGGCCGGGGTGGGCTTCGCCCTGGACAAGCGCTTCCACCTCGAGGCTCTTGGCGTTCTCGGCGGCGGATCCCTCGATCTCGATTTCCCCAACGGCGCGGCCGACGAGCAGAACGACGGTCAGGGCTGGTACTGGAATGCCGGCGTCCGCGGCGGCATCTACTTCACCTGGCGGCGGCTGGTCATCGGCGCGTTGTGCGAATACGGCACCACCGAATACCGTGCTGAAGCGAATTGGGCGAACTCCAACACGTCGGTGAACGATTCGTACTCCGGCCTCGGCTGGCGCATGGAGATCGGCTACCACATCCAGTAGGTTGCCAGTCTCGACTGCGGACGCCGCTCAACATTGCGGTACCGCATCGGGTATTACGGTGGTCAACCGTGAGACCCTCTATGCGGACCCTGCCTGCCTTCCTGCTGTTGCTCGTGCTGCCCTGGCTGGGCGCAGGCGAGGCCGGTGACCGTATACAGGCGCGCATCGACGCCGCCGCCCGTGACGCCGCCCGAGCGGCTGCCAGCCTGACGCCGATGGCTGCGCCACCGGTAGCCTCCGCCCCGCCAGTCGGAACGATCGCGATCAGCAGCGTCACCAGGGTCGGCACCGGGGACGTGCCGCGCTATGGTCGCCTGGAATTGCTGGTCGCCTTCTCGGCCATGACCGGCACCAAGTACTACGATGTGCGCACCGACGTGACCAAGGACGGCATCGACCTGCAAGCGACCTTCACCGCGCCAGACGGCGGCATCTGGCGCATTCCCGGCTACTACGACGGCACGAACTGGCGCATCCGCTTCGCTCCCGACGCCATCGGGACATGGAACTACACCGTCCGCGCGGTCGACCGCTCCGGGTCGTACACCTGGACGGGCGGCACCTTCACCTGCGCCGGCAGCAGCAGTCACGGCTGGGTGCGGGTCGATGGCCGTTGGCTGCGGCATGCCGACGGCACGGCATTCTGCCCGGTGCCGCACAACACCGGCTGGCTACCTGACGTCGAATTGCCGGTGCTGTCCGCATTGGCCGCTGACGCGCCGGCCGGTTCGGCGCCGCGGCTGCTCAGTTTCTGGTTATCGCAACCCTGGTCCGGCACCGCCTCGAGGCATGTCATTGAACGCATCGACGCCTCGGTGTGGAGCTACGACCAGACCTCCTGTGCCTACATCGACGGTGTCGTCACCCGGGCTGAAGCAGCAGGGGTCTACCTGATGCCATCGATCTGGGCGCACGACCAGTTGCGTACTCCCGGCATCCCATGGTCAGGTGGCAACTGGGCGGCCCAACCCTACAGCACCCTGTCGGCAGCAGTCGACTTCTTCAAGACCACTGCCGCCGGCAGTGACACCGAGCAATGGATCCGGCAGAAGAATTTCTACCGCTACGTGATCGCACGCTGGGGCGACAGCCCGGCAATCGCTGGCTGGGTCGGGGCGGTCGAGCTGAACGGCACGACTGGATATGACCAGAACCAGTCGCAAGCCGAAGAATGGACGGCGATGGTCGACGACTGGTTCGTCGCCAACGACCAGTACCGCAGCCGTAACGGCTCCGTCCCCATCTCCTTCAGTCTGTCCGCTGAAGGCAGTGGGACACCGCTCCTCGATCCGCTCGGCGTGCTGAGCCAGCGGGCGATCGACAGCTACGACGCCAAGTTCGACGATGTCGGCATCGCCAGCCAGCTTGCGACGGAATGCCTCGCACTTGGCGGCACCAAGCCCGTTCTCATCACCGAGTTCGGCGGCTATGCGCTCAACGCCACCGCCCCGGACATCCCCGCGACCCAACCGCTGCACCTGCATAATGGTGTCTGGTCCTCGCTCGTCGCCGGCGCAGCCATGCCGGCGATGCTGTGGTGCGACGACACCGGCAGCCCCAGTTCCCACTACCCGCTGCTCGACGCCCCGATGCGCCAGCACCTCGCCCACCTCGCCAAGTTCATCGGCCCGAACACCTGGCTGGCCGACGACACGCAGGTGATTGCCGTCGCCGCCACCGGTGCCCGCAGCGCCGATGTGCGCGGCTGGTCGCGCCGCATCGCCGACCGCGGCATGGCCTGGCTGCAACGTTACACCGGAGCTGTCGCCCTCGACAGCGCCGCCACCGCGGTGACCTGCGCCAACGGCGACTACGCGGTGTGGTGGTTCGACGCCTGGACCGGTACCGAGACCACGAGCGATCAGGCCGTGACCACCGGATCCCTGACTCTGACCGTGCCGGACATCGACAACGCGCGTCCGGACATCGCGGTCAGCTGGCAGCGCTATCCGACGGCCCCAACCAACGTCACCATCTCGGTGCCGGCCGGCGAGCGTGCTCTGTTCACCTTCGCCTCCAGCGCTCCGCTCAGCCGCGTCATGACCCTGCCCGCGAACGGCCGCTTGTGGCAGACCGCTGACGGCGTCACGACGGGAGCGGAGATCACCACCGTGCCGACGGTCATCACCGATCCCTCGCGCCGGGTGATCTACCAGGCCTCGGCCGTCCTTGGTCTGGAGACATTCACCTTCGCCGCCACCGACGCCCGACTGAGCCGCACCGCGACCGCCAGCATCACCGTCACCAACCCGCCGCCCGGCTCCTCGATCATCCCGATCGAGAACGTCCCCGGCAGCGGTGGCTGCGGCGCCGGCGGCTTCGCCGGTCTCGGCCTCCTCTCGATTCTCGTCCTGCTCCCTCTGCGTCGCATGCGGCGCTCGGAGCGCTAGCTCATAGCGACCGGAGCGTGTGTACAGCTCTGGCGGCGCAGGCCGTCGGGCCGAGCACGCCACCACGACCGTCGTCCGCGCCCGACGCGAGCGCGTGAAGCGCGAGCGGGGGCTCTGGGACGCGGCCAGCAGTCCCGCAGGGGTCCCAGGGGGCCCCCTGGGTCGGGGGTCCTAGGGGGTCGAGACCCCCTAGAAGCAAACATGCGGACGGTGGGACTCGAACCCACAAGCCTTGCGGCAACGGCTTCTAAGACCGTCGTGTATGCCATTCCACCACGTCCGCTCAGATCACAGGCCGCACATCCCTCCGCCGCACTCGCCGGCCTGCGCCACTTCGCACGACTTGCCCATGCCGCAACCACCGGTGGCGCATGGGCTGGGGCCTTCGCTGGTCTTCGATTCGGTGAAGATGCCGAGACCTCCGCTGATCACCCGGCGGACCGGCTCGCCCGTCTCGGGGTGGACGGCGAGCGCCTTGGCGGTGATCGGCTGATAGAGCTCGAAACGTACCGCCCGCTGCCCAGCCTTCTGCGGGATGGTCTCGTACTCGTAGGTAGGCATGGCCGGCATGATCCAGCACACCGACCCTGGGCAAGCCTTGGACTCCAGCGCTTGGCCCATCCCCAACCGCCTATGCGCTGATAGCCTGCTGGGGTGCCGCCCGTCACCCCGCCCAGCCACCGCTTCGCCGTCCTCCGCCTGGTCGCCCCACCGCTGCTGGCCATCGCCCTGTTCGTCGTCGCGGTGTGGTGGCTGATCATCCCGGCGATGACCGCAGCGCTGATGGAGCGCAAGCGCGAGACGCTGCGCGCCATCGTCGCCTCGGCCCTCAGCCTGTGCGAGCGCCACCACACCGCTGAAGCGGCCGGGACGCTCGACCGCGCCACCGCCCAGGCGCAGGCTGCCGCCGACCTGCGCGCGCTGCGCTACGGCGACGCCAGCAAGGACTACCTCTGGGTCATCGATCTCGGCTGCCGGATGATCGCGCATCCCTACCGCCCGGACCTGGAGGGCCAGGACCTGACGGCCTACGCCGATCCGGATGGCGTGCGCCTGTTCGCCGCCAGCTCGGCCCTGGTGGCCAGCGCTGGCGAGGGCTTCATCACCTACCGCTGGCAGTGGAAGGACGACGCGACCCGTATCGAGCCGAAGATGTCCTTCGTCCGCGGCTTCACCCCATGGGGCTGGGTGGTCGGCAGCGGCATCTACCTGCACGATGTCGAGGCCGAAACCGCCCGGACCACCCGCCAGCTCGGCTGGATCTCCGCCGGCATCGGGGCGCTGGTCGCAGTGCTGGTCGCCCTCGGGTTGCGCCAGGGCTGGACCAGCGAGCGCGCGCGGCGGGCGGCAGAGGCCGGTCTGGCGCATTCGCACGCCCGGCTGGAGGCCCTGGCGCATGCCGCCAGCGAAGCGGTATGGCTGGTGGTCGACGGCCGCATCACTGGGGCAAACCACTGTGCCAGCGAACTGATCGGCGGAGCCGTGGAATCCGCTGATCAGCTGTTCGCCGATCCCGCCGACCGCATCCTCGTCGCCGGCGGCGCCGCCGGTCCGCGCCAGGTCCTGCTCGCCTCCCGCCAAGGGCCGGTACCTGCCCTGGTCGAAGCCGAGACGGTGATGGTGCAGGGCCAGCCGACCCTGGTGCTGACCGCACGCCTGCTGGCTGACGGCTCGACCTCGCCCGACGAGCGCGACCGGCGGGCCGCCGCCGAGGCGCTCAACGACAGCTTCGTGGCGGCGCAGGCAGGGCTGCTCGCCCCGGCCGCCCCGCTCGCCGGCGCCGTACCGCTCCTGCCGCTGACCTCGACGCCTGCCGAGGTCATGGCCAGGCTGGCTGCAGAAGGCGGCTCAGCGGCACTGCTCACCGCGCCAGATGGCGGCATCGCCGGCCTGGTGACGGCTGGCGATCTCGCCCGGCGCGGTGGCGCCACCGCCTACGCCGCGATGAGCGCTCCGGTCTGCGTCCTACCGGCCACTGCGACCCTGGCGGCCGCCGCTGATGCCATGGCCGAGGGCCATGTCGGCCGGCTGGTGGTGCATGGCTCGCATGACGAGCCCCGGTTGCTAACGGCGGCTCAGTTGCTCGACGCCCTGCGCCAGGGACCGAGCCAGCTGGCGGCCTCGGCTGCCACCGCCGAGCAGATCGGGCTGGCTGCGATCAACCGCCGGCTGGCCGCCTGGATGTCGTCGCTCGCCCGCGTCCAACTCGATCCCGAACTGGCCGCAATCGAGGGAACGCGCGTCGCCGATGCGGTACTGCAACGCTGCATCGTCCTGGCCAGCGCCGAACTCGGCCCGCCGCCAGCACCGTGCGTATTCCTCACCGTCGGCAGCCAGGGGCGCCGCGAACTGCTGCCAGGCGGCGACCAGGATAACGCCCTGGTCTTCGCCGATGGCGCCGACCCGCGCTGGTACCATGCCTTCGCCAACGCCGTGGTGGCGCGCTACCACGCCGCTGGCTGGCCACGCTGCCACAACGGCTACCACGCGGCCGATCCGCGCTGGTGTCTGCCGCTGGCGCAGTGGAAGGCGCTGTATGGCAGCTGGATCTACCGCGGCGAACCGCAGGCCCTGCTCGATGTCTCGGTGTTCTTCGATCAACGCCCGGTGTGGGGCGATGCGACCCTCGCCGGCGAGTTGTCCGCTTCGATCCGCAGCGATGTGGCCGCCCGGCCGGTGTTCCTGGTGCAGCTGGCCCAGGCAAATCTACAAGCGCGATCGCCGCTCAGCCTGTTCGGCGCGATCCGGCCCGACGATGAACGCGAAGGGACCACCGACCTCAAGCTGGCGATGCTGCACATCGCCTCCTTCGCGCGGCTCAAGGCGCTGACCCATGGCCGCAGCGAGACCAGCACTGGTGCGCGTCTTCGTGCCCTCGCCGAAGCCGGCCATGTGCCGGCCGACACCGTCGCCGAGGCGATCAGCAGCTGGCGCTTCCTCTTCAGCCTCCGCCTACTGGCCCGCACCCGCCACGGCGGCAGCGACCACATCGACCCTGCCACCCTCTCGTCGTGGGACCGCGCCCTGCTCAAGCGCTCGCTCGCCGGAGCGGATGCCCTGCGCGACCTCATCCGTCAGGGATTGCTCCGGGTAGGGACATGAAAGTCGCCCTGATCGGCGATGTGCACGAGGATCTGCCACTGCTCGCCCAGACCGTGGCGGCTGCGGCGGCCGCCGGGGCCGGGGCGGTCATCCAGGTCGGCGACCTCGGCTTCCGCGAGGAATTGCTCGGCCCGGGACGGAGCTGGCCGCACTTCCCCATCCCAGTGCTGGCGCTATGCGGCAATCACGAGGACCACGCCTTCCTGCGCTGGGCGCAGCGCAGCGGCCTGTCCAGCCGCTGGGCGGCCCACGGCCTATGCTACCAGGCACGCGGCTCGGTAGCCAGGCTCGGAGGCCGCACCATCGCCTTCCTTGGCGGAGCCCTGCACACCGACCGGCCGCAGGAACGCGAAGGCAATCTGATCAGCGACCAGGATGTCGCCACCATGTTGAGCGCATGTGCGGTGCGCCCACCCGACCTGATCGCCACCCATTCCTGTCCTGCCGGCATCGGCATCGGCATGGAAGGGGACCCAGCCCTGGCACTCGGAGTCGCCAGCCACATCCATGCGGCTGGGTTCGATGCCGGTCCGAGCAACGACTGCGGTGAGGTCCCATTACGCAGGCTCTGGGAAGGGCTGGCCAAACGTCCAACCCTATGGGTCCACGGCCACTTCCACATCTCCCGTCAGACGACGGTCCAGGGTACCACCTTCGTGGTCCTGCCGATGGTCGGCCAAGGGCCGATCACGGCATGGGATACCGATGGCAACACCTTGGGAACACTGGACCCGGCCTCGCATTGAGGCCGGGTCCGGAGATCACCTCCTCTGAGGTGATGACGATCAGGCCTAGGTCGTCTCGATCTTTTTCGGCGTCATCAGCGAGACCACGATCAGGGTGATGAAGCTGAGCGGGATCGAGATGATGCCGGGGTTGTTGAGCGGGATCGGTGCATCGAGCGGGTTCTTGCCGTACAAGGTGTACAGTTCGGGCGAGAAGGCGATCAGCACCAACGACGAGAGGATGCCGACCGTGATCGAGGCGGCGATGCCCTTGGCAGTGGTCTTCTTCCAGAACAGCAGCATCAGCACAGCCGGCAGGTTGGCCGAGGCCGCCACGGCGAAGGCCAGACCAACCAGGAAGCTGACGTTCATGCCCTTGAACAGGATGCCGAGCAGGATGGCGATGCCGCCGATGACGAAGGCCGCCGTCTTGCCGGCGAAGACCTTCTGCTTGTCATCCATCTTCACGTTCATGTAGCGGTCCATCAGGTCGTGGGCCACGGCGCCCGAGGCGGCGACGATCAGGCCGGCGACCGTGCCGAGCACGGTGGCGAAGGCGATGGCCGAGATGATGGCGAAGAGCAGCTCGCCGAACGAGCGGGCCAGCAGCGGAGCGGACATGTTGCCGTCCGCCGGGTTGATCACCCCGCTGGTCATCGCGCCCAGGCCCATGAACAGGGTCAGCACGTAGAAGAAGCCGATCGCGGCGATGGCCACGATGGTCGACTTGCGCGCGCTGGCCTGGTTCGGCACGGTGTAGTAGCGGATCAGGATGTGCGGCAGGGCGGCGGTGCCGAGGAACAGGGCGAGCATCAGCGAGGTGAAGTCGAGCTTCTCCAGCCAGGTGCCCTCGACCTTGAACTTCTGGCCAGGACGCAGCAGCTTCTCGCCCGAGACGATCTTGGGGTAGTAGACCGTGACCTTGCTGTCGCCATCGGCGAAGGCCGCCGACTTCCAGGTCTTCACCAGGGTGTCCTTGTCGCTCATGGTGGCGAGGAACTCGACCGGGCCCAGGCTGCCGGTCTTGGCCTCGGCATCACCCTTGATCTGCTCGACGTTGCCGACCTGGCGGAGCTTGGGCAGGCCATCGACGACCTTCACTCCATTGACGTACTTGCCGTCGGGCTTCACCACAGCGAACTGGGCCTCATTGAGGGTGATCTTGTCGTCGGCGGTGGTGACGTACCACCACGACTCCTTGCCCTCCTTGGCCAGCTTGGCGAACTGCAGGCCGCCCTTGATGTCCTTGACCGCGAGGACGCTCCAGCCGCCCTCGGCGACGGTGAAGGTCTCACCCGTCTTCACCGCGCTGAGGCTGGTGTACTCGTAGAACGGCACCTTGCCGTCCTGGTCCGGCTTGGTCGAGACACCGCGCATCAGCACGGCGATGACCAGCACTAATGAGAACACGATGAGCAGGCCACCCTTGAGGAACTGCACATACGTCGTCGAGGCCATGCCGGCCGTCGCGACGATGGTGATGACGATCGCGCCGACCATCAGCACGCCCCAATGGTGTTCGAGGCCGAGCAGCGGTTCGACCAGCACGCCGGCTCCGACCATCTGCGGGATCAGGTAGCAGACCGAAACGACCAGTGTGCTGACCGCAGCGCACAGCTTGATGCCGCGCGAGTTGTAGTTGGCGTCGACCGCGTCGGTGAAGGTGTACTTGCCCAGGCGCTTCATCGGCTCGGCGATGACGAACAGGGCGACGATCCAGCCGGCGAGGAAACCGATGGAATAGAGGAAGCCGTCGTAGCCGGCGGTCGCGATCATGCCGCAGATGCCGAGGAACGAGGCCGCCGAGAGATAGTCGCCAGCGAAGGCGATGCCGTTGACGCCCCAGTGGATCTGGCCGCCAGCGGCGTAGTAGCCGGCCGAGGTCTTGGTCTTGCTGCCGAGATAGAACGACAGGCCGACGACGAAGAGGACGAAGGCGAGGAATACGAAGATGGCCATGGTTCAGTTCCCGCCCTTGCCGACCGGTGCTTCGGGTTCGGCCAGTTCGGCCTCCTTGGCGGTGCACAGCGCGTTGTAGATCAGCGCCATGATCAGGGCGACGATGATCAGCGCGAAACCGTAGACGGTCGCCAGGTTCAGACCCATGAGCACGGTCGCGGCCATCGCCTTCGGGCTGAGCAGGTTGATGGCGACGAAGCCCGCGTAGAACAGGCAGTAGGCGATGAACATGCGGATGCCGAGCCTGGTCTTGTATGGACCAGCCGGATCCTTGCCTACGGGGAGCGATGGCTCATGCAGCACGGGGGACTCCTGATGTGATGGTATACACGAAGTGTATATGCTACTAAGGCTTGGCATCTTGCCGTCAATTGGTCCAGCAATCTATGTCGAAGGGGGCTAATGGAGAAATGGCCACGGATGCCCATTTCGCCTCTCCATGACGCTGTGATGCCGGAACTCGATCATCACCTGGTTCCTCAAGCGGCATCTTCCTCCTGCAAGCTGTCCAACTCCTGACCGCGGCGACCCGCATTTCATGCCGCTGGCACGCAAGCCATACGACGCATGATCCCCAGCTGCCGGACAAGCCGTCAGCCGCCTCGACTCCCTCGCCCTTTCAATCCATGGACGCCAGCCCCGCCTTTCCCGGACTGATGGTCGCCGGAGTTCCAGTCGAGTTCGGCATCTTCGCCCTGACCCTGCTGGGCGTAGCGCTGTTCCACCGTCGCACCCTCACGGTCGCGCTGTGCGGCCTGGGTACGCTGGTGGTCTACAAGCTGGCCTTCTCGGTCTTCGGCCATGCGCACCAACCCGGGGTGGGTGGACTCGTCCACCACCTCGGCGCCGAGTGGGTGACCCTGGCCAACCTGTTCGGCCTGCTCACCGGCTTCGCCCTGCTGGCCAGCGCCTTCGAGCGCAGCCACGCCCCGGCAATGCTGCCACGCTTCCTGCCCAATGACTGGAAGGGAGGCTTCGTCCTGCTGCTGCTCGTCTTCGTGCTGTCGAGCTTCCTCGACAACATCGCCGCGGCGATGATCGGCGGGACCATCGCAGCAGTCGTCTACCAGAAGCGGGTGCACATCGGCTACCTGGCCGGCATCGTCGCCGCCAGCAACGCCGGCGGTGCCGGCAGTGTGGTCGGCGACACCACCACCACGATGATGTGGATCCGCGGCGCCTCGCCGCTCGATGTGGTACACGCCTATGTCGGCGCTGGCGCCGCCGTGCTGATCGTCGCCTTCATCGCCGCCCGCCAGCAGCAAGCGCATCAGCCGATCCAGAAGGACGCACCGGCCGGCATGCACCTCGACTTGGCCCAGCTCGGTATTGTCGCCTTGATCCTCGCCTTCGCCATCGGCATGAACGTGCTGCTGAACACCGTGCTGGCCTCCTCCTGGCGTGCCGACATCGGCGACCTGTTCCCGTGGATCGGCGGTGCCGTGTGGCTGGCCATCCTGATCAGCGTGCCGCTGCGCAGACCGGACTGGTCGCTGATGCCCGGCGCGGTGAAGGGCAGCATCTTCCTGCTCTCGCTGGTGCTGTGCGCGTCGATGATGCCGGTCGAGAAGCTGCCGGCCCCCTCGTGGCAGACCGCCTGCGGCCTGGGCTTCGTCAGCGCCGTGTTCGACAACATCCCGCTGACCGCCCTGGCCATCGCCCAGGACAACTACGACTGGGGCGTGCTGGCCTACGCCGTCGGCTTCGGCGGCTCGATGGTGTGGTTCGGCTCCAGCGCCGGCGTCGCCCTGTCCAACACCTTCCCCGAGGCCAAGTCGGTCGGGGCGTGGCTGCGCCACGGCTGGCATGTCAGCCTGGCCTACGTCGTCGGCTGCGTTGCCCTGGTCTTCCTGATGGGCTGGCATCCGCAGCCGCTCAGGCCGGCGACCCAGCAACCGGCTTCCGTCTCGCACCCGGCACCCTAACGTCCGCGGCGTGCTCGCCGCCCACCTTGGTATCCGCTGGCTGAAGCGTCGCCGCGCGGCGTGGCTGGCACTGGCGGCCATCACCCTGACCGTCGCCGTGCCGGTGGTCATCGTCGACCTGGTCCAGGGCTGGTACCGCCTGGTAGCGGTCAATGCCCGCGCCTACGAGGCGGATATCGTGGTGCAGCCGCGGGTGGCGATGCAGGGTCTGCGCGACTCGCCGGATGGGCGCTGGAACATCCAGCACGTCACGGGCGTAGCCAAGCTGGCCCCCTTGGTCGACAGCTGGGCTATCCTGTCGCGTACCGGCGCCGGCGACGATCTGCGCGGCAACATCCCCAGCCAGGTCCAGGGCGTCGACTGGGCGCTCGACGTCCAGCTCGGCCGGCTCGATCCGGCCATCCTGCACCCGCAGCCAATCCTGGAGTTGCGCGCCCCGCCCATCCCGGTCGATGAGCGCGGCAGCGGTTTCGTCACCCCGGCGTGGCGTGCGACCACCGCCCTGGCCGGCCTGCATCTCGCCTGCGCGATCGGCGGCCTGCCCGCCGCCCTGCCGCCGGCGCAGCGTCCACGCCCCGGGGTGGTCTGCGGCCGCGAACTGCTGTTCCCGCACGGCATGCGCCCCGGCGAGACCATCCAGCTCGCCTTACCCAACGGTAGCGGCGGCACCGTCGGACGCGTCACCGCCGAGATCTCCGACACCATCGGCACCGGCGTGCTGGAGATCGACCGCTATCTGGTGATCGCCCCGTTACCGCTGGCACAGCGTCTGGCCGGCATGCAGGCCAAGGGCGATAGGCAGGCTCGGGTCAGCAGCTATCGCCTGGCCACCGACGGCAGCGACATCGACGAGGTCGCCGCCAACGTCGCCAAGGCGACCGGCCTGCGTGCCCTGACCTGGCGCGACCTGCGCGGCAACATGGTCAAGATGATGGAGATCCAGCGCAACCTCTTCACCGTCTGCATGATCGCGATCCAACTGCTGACCGTGTTCGTGATCTACGCCGTGTTCTCGACCATGGTCGCCGAGCTGCGTCACGACATCGGCGTGCTGCGCGGCCTCGGCGCCCGCCGTCGCGATCTCGCTGGCGCCTTCCTCGCCGCCGGCCTGGCCTGCTGCCTGGGCGGCGGCCTGCTCGGCTGGGGCATCGGCTGGGGCCTGCTCGGCCTGCTCAATCCGCTGTCCAACGCCTTCGGCTTCTCGCTCTTCCCCGAGAGCGTGTTCTACACCCCGCAGGCCCCGACCAGCTTCGACCTGTGGATCCCGCTGCTGTTCATCGGCTCGATGACCTTCATCGGCCTGCTCGCCGTGCTGC
Source organism: Planctomycetota bacterium (assembly GCA_022841245.1). Classification (GTDB taxonomy): domain Bacteria; phylum Planctomycetota; class UBA11346; order UBA11346; family UBA11346; genus UBA11346. The sequence goes on along the minus strand of JALHRW010000052.1, from coordinate 12,028 downwards.
TGCCGGCCTGGCGCGCCTCGCGGGTGCAGCCGATCGACACCTTGCGTGAGGGCGGCGGATGAGCCATCGCCTGACCGTCACCGGCCTGCGCAAGGCCTACCCCGGGCTGACCGTGCTCGACGGTGTCGAGCTCAGCGCCGCCGCCGGCGAGGTCATCGCCATACGCGGCGCCAGTGGCACCGGCAAGAGCACGCTGCTGCACCTGCTCGGCCTGCTCGACCGCCCTGACAGCGGCCAGATCGTCCTCGACTCCGAGGACCTCACCACCCTGTCCGAGGCCCGCCGCACCCGCGTGCGCGCCACCCGCATCGGCTTCGTCTTCCAGGCCTTCCACCTGCTCTCCGACTTCTCGCTGCGCGAGAACGTGCTGATGAGCGCGCGCACCGCCGGGATCGATCCCGCCGTCGCAGCGAAGCGGACGGACGAGCTGTTGGAGCGCGTCGGTCTGGCCGGACGTGACGGCGACGTGCGCACGCTCTCGGGCGGCGAGCGCCAGCGCGTCGCACTGTGCCGCGCCTTGCTGCCGCGCCCTGGCCTGCTGCTGGCGGATGAGCCGACCGGCAACCTCGACCCGGCGACCGCCGAGACGGTACTGGGCGAGATCCTCGGCCTGGCCAAGGCCGAGGGCAGCGCAGTGGTCATGGTGACGCACGACGCGGCTGTGGCGGCACGGGCCGACCGCACGGTGGAGCTGAAGGCGGGCCGGTTGGGCTGACCTACGGCCGCGGGCCTTCACGGCGTTCGACCCAGGCCGGAGTGCCGTAGCGTTCGCGACGGATGCGTGCCGCCGCCTCCAACTCCGCCGGCGCCCACGCGCCTGGAACCAGCGGCCTCTGCAGCGCCCCGCACACCCCTTCGCGCAGCGCAGCCGCGGCCGTCTCCCAGTCGAGGCCGCAGCCGGTGACAGCCTCGCCATCCCACGGATTGCTCGCCAGCTTGAGGCTGCCGTGCAGCACGACCCGGCCGCCGCGCGCCCGCGCCGCGCTACCCAGGGCCTTGCCGCCGTCGGCATGCACCAGGTCATCGACGGCCGGGCTGGCGAAACAACGCGGCTCGGCCTGATAGCGGCGGTCACCGGTCGACAGCGGCTGCAGCGCCAAACCGGCGCCGCGCCGGGCCAGCGCCGCCAGCACTGCGCCATGGATCAGCGGGTACAGGTCGCGGGCGCGCTCCGGTAGGCCATCGCGGCCGAGCATCCCGGCCAAGCAGTAGGTCACCTCGTGCTGGTGCCAGATCGCGCCACCGCCGGTGATGCGCCGGACCACCGCCGTCCCGCTCGGCAGGGCAGCGGTGCTGGCGGCATGGTCCTGGAAGCAGCCGAGCGAAACGGTGGGCGGATCCCAGCGATAGAGGCGCAGGGTGATCACTCCGGTGGCCTCGAGCAGAGCCTCGTCGCGGGCCATCTGCTCGGGTCCATCGGCAGTGAGATTGGGCAGGAGGCGGATCGTCACGTGGCGTACTCTGGCGGCATGCAAGGCCGCGCAATCCGGGTGGGTTGCCCCCCGGGGTCCCGTGCCATGATGCCAGGATGCGTGTCCCGTTCTGGCAGTGGCGGCACGGCGGTCCGGTGCGACGCGGCCTGTTCTACGCCATGCTCGAGGGCGGGGTGGTCGGCGGCATGTTCGCGGCCATCGAGGTATGGATGGTGCCGCTGCTGCAGACCCGACTCGGCGCCGCCGCCTTCGTCATCGGGCTGCTGACCATCATCCCTCAGATCGGCATGTTCGCCATCTCGCCGGCGATCCGCACCCTCATCCGCCGGCTCGGCGGGGCCAAGCGGGCGACCATCCGCCCGTCTTGGATCCAGGTGGCAGCGTTGCTGCTGCTGCTCTTGCCAGTGCATGACCCGGGAGCGGCGTGGGCAGTGCCGCTGGCGGTGGCGATGATCTGCCTGATCGGCCTGTGCTTCGTCGTCGTCGGCCCGGCCTGGGTGGGCTGGACCAGCACCCTGGTGCCGCGCAGCATCAGCGGCAGCTACCAGGCCCGTCGCATGCGCATGTTCAATGTCACCAAGCTGCTGTTCGCCGGCCTGTTCGCCTGGATCGCGCATGAGCTGCCGCTGGATGCAGGTCCATGGGGCATGTCGGCAATCCTGGTCGTGGCCACCATCAGCCGCCTGGCCAGCATCTGGTGCCTGTCGCGCCAGCCGGAGATGCCGGAGCGTCCGCGCCTGGCGCCGCTGTCGGCGCGTTCGGCCGAGGCGGCCACCGGTCTGGGCGGCTTCCTCCGCACCATGATGCGTACAGATGCCGGCCGCTGGACCCTGGTGTGGTCGACCTTCGTCGGCGGCGTGATGGTCGCCGGTCCGTTCTTCGCCAGCTACATGATCGCCCCACCCGAGGAGGGCGGCCTCGGCCTACGCGATTTCGACTACACCCTGCTGCTCTATACCAGCGTCGTGGTGCGCATCCTGTTCTATCCGCTGGTCGGCCGGATGGTCGACCTGTACGGGCCGCGCGCGGTGCTGCGCATCAGCATGGCGCTGATCCTGCTGCTGCCGGTCGCCTGGGCGCTGTCCACCAGCCTGTGGGTCCTGCTGCTGAACGAGGTGGTCGCCGGTCTCGCCTGGGCCGGGGCCGAGGTCGCGATCGGCGCTCTGCTCTTCACCACCCATTCCGATGCCGACCGCCGGGCTGAGCTGGTCGGCTACTTCAACACCGTCGCCGCCGCCTGTATCGTGGCTGGAACCGTCATCGGCACCACGCTGATCGATCTGGTGCCGCCCATCGCTGGCAGCCGCTACCACACCATCTTCCTGCTCAGCCTGGTGCTACGCCTGCCTGGCCTCTATCTGGCGCTGCGCTGGCTTCCCGGCCTGCGCTCGATCAGTCCCGGCGAGGGCAATTCGCTGGTCCGCACCCTACCGGGGGTCGAACTGGTCAGCGCCTTCGGTCGCGGTCTGGCCACGCTGTTCCGCCGGCCGATCGACTAGCCACAAGCGGCCAGCGAGGTCGGCGGACCGCGCCCGCGCGGCCTCGTCGAGCCGGCCCTGGTCGATGCCGTGCAGTTCGCGCGCGGCCTCGGCATGGCGACCGAGCCGCAGCAGGGCCTCGGCGCGCAGCAGCCGGGTCGCTGGCAGCAGGTCGTCGGGACTGCTCAGGGCGAGCCGGGCGCATACAGCCTCGACCTCCTTCCAGTCGCCCTCGCGTGCCAGCAGGGCGCAGCGCGCGTGCCAGATCACGCCGGAAGCGAGCGGCCGTGCCAACACTTCGCGACGAGTCGCATCGGGGTCCCGCAGCACCGCTTCGCCCGGTATGGCCCTGCGCTCGCGCTCCTCGCGGTCGAGGCGCGCCTGGCGCACCTCGGCCACCAGCTCGGAGGTGCGCAAGCCGAGGGCGAGGACCCCGGCGATGAACACCAGCGTCATGACGAGCACGGTGGCGACCAGCACGCGCACCAGGTTGCTCGGCTTGGCGATGGCGACGCGCGGCGGCAGCGGCTGCGCGCCGGTGCGCGACAGCGCGTCGGCGAGCGATGAGACCGAGGGCTCGCGCGATGCCACGCTAGACGATCCCGCCGTCCGAGATGGTGATGCCGCGCATCATCATGCGCAGCTCCTCGGGGTTCGGCGCGGCGGCCAGGGCGGTGTCCATGGCGATCTTCTTCTCCTTGTAGAGCCGGTTGAGTGCGACGGCGAAGGTCTCGCAAGCGTTCTCACGATCCTTGGCCAGGGCCTCGGCGACCTTGGAGAACTCACCCTCCTGGATCAGCTTCTTCATCAGCGGCGAGATGAACATGATCTCGACCACCGGGTACATGGTACCCTTCTCGATCCCGGGCAGCAGCTTCTGGTTGAGGATGCAGCGCAGGTTGAAGGCCAGGGCGGTGCGGATCTGCGCGTGCTTGTCGGTCGGGAACAGGTCCATGATGCGGCCGAGGGTCTGCGCCGCGCCGGAGGAGTGGACCGTACCGAAGACGAGATGGCCCGTTTCGGCGGCGGTCAGCGCGGTCTCGAAGGTCGATGCGTCGCGCATCTCGCCCAGCAGCATGACATCAGGATCCTCGCGCACCGCCGAGCGCAGGGCGTCATCGAAGGTCGCCACATCGGTGAAGACCTCGCGCTGGTTGATCACCGCCTTGTCGTCGGCGAAGACGTATTCGACCGGATCTTCGATGGTGAGGATGTGGCAGCGGCGGCGGTGGTTGATGTCGTCGAGGATGGCGGCGAGGCTGGTCGATTTGCCGGAGCCGGTGATGCCGCCGAGCAGCACCAGGCCCTGCTCGTAGTCGGCGCACTTGCGGATCGGGCTGGGCAGGTTGAGTTCCTCGTAGGTCGGAATCTTGGGCTTCACCCGACGGATGGCGGCGGACAGCCTGCCAAGGGCCTTGAAGATGTTGCAGCGGAAGCGCCCGACCCCGTCGATGCTGTGCGAGAAGTCGGCATAGCCGCGCACCTTCATCTCGCCCTGCAGACGTTCGTCAAGCAGCGGCACCAGCAGCTCGTTGACCTGCTCGAGAGTCAGCGGCGGGCTCTTGAGCCGCACCAGGTCGCCGGCGACGCGGAACACCGGCGGCTCGCCGACCCGCACGTGCAGATCGGTGGCATTGTGCTTGCCCATGGCCGCGAGGAGGTCGTTGATGGTCATGGGCGGCAGCGTAATACGCCCCGCCGGCACCGCATCCGGGTCATCCGGACGGGGCGCCCGGTGAGAGTGACGGCGCCGGCTATTCGCCGCGCAGGCGTCGCAGCATGCGTTTGGCCAGGCTGATCGCCTCGGTTCCGCCGCTTTCGGCCGGCGCCGGCGCGGTGATCGCGGAGTAACTGCCCGTCTCCGGAGCGATGCGTGCGACCTCGCGGCCGAGGTAGGCGCGCAGCTCGCCGATGAAATCAGGCAGCCGCCCGCGCTCCTCGGGCAGGAAGGTCATCGCCCGCTCGCAGGCGGCGACCAGCCGGCGCGGGGCATCAGGCGCGGCCTCGGCCAACCGCCGGTACTGGTTGCCAGCAGCGAGGAGCAGCGCCTCGAGCTTCTCGTGGTGATCGAACGGCATGCGTCCGGTGATGACGTGGTAGAGCAACCCACCGAGCATGTGCAGATCGGTATGGACGCCGACATCGGCGCGGTCGCCGCGCGCGATCTCCGGCGGAACGCAACCGGGCGTGCCGGCGCAGACGTTGGGGCAGTGGTCGAGGCGCGGGGCGTGCCACTCGCCATCGGGTCCGGCGGCCACGGCCAGGGCCAGACCCCAGTCGACCACCAGCACCTCGCCGAACTCGCCGACCATGATGTTGTCGGCCTTGATGTCGCGGTGGATGATGCCGCGGCTGTGGGCGAAGGCGATGCCGTCGCAGGCGCGCAGGATGATCTCGACCAGTTGCGGCAGGCGCTGCGGATCGGGTTTGCGCGGAATCATCCGGCTGAGGCTGCCGCCGCGCACCCGGCGCATCACCAGGCAGTTGTCGGCGGCGTCGTAGACCGGGACGATGTTGGGGTGTTCGAGGTAGGCGGTGACCAGGGCCTCGGCCCGGAACAGCAGCCGGGAGGTCGAGCTGCCATCCTTCTGCAGCACCTTCACCGCGACGTCGCGGGCGAGGGCATGCTGGCGCGCCAGCAGCACCCGGGCCATGCCGCCGTCGTCGATCTGGCCATGGACGCGATAGCGGCGGTTGAACTCGGTCCAGCCGCTGGTGTCGAGCGGCATCTCGGGAACCGCTGGCGGGGTGCGCTGGCCGCGACCGCCGGTGCGCGCTTCGGGCCCGGACGGCGTAAGGTTCTCGAGCGCCGCGATGTCGTCGGCCGACAGGTCGACCGGCAGGAGCGTATCGGTGGCTGCCTTGTCGTCGGCATCCTCGACCAGCTTGGCCCACAACCGGCTCGGCTGGCGGGAAGGGACTGCGGCACGCTTGGAGGACGAACCCATCAGACTCAGGCTACCACATGACCGCGCAGATCCCAACCCCTGACTTCCGACCTCAATTACCCATGCCCGAACTGCTTCAGCTTGGCATAGAGGGTCGAACGGTCGATAGCCAGGATGTCGGCAGCCTGCTTCTTGTTGCCGCCGCAACGTTCAAGAACGCGCAGGATGTGCGTCTTCTCGACTTCGGCGAGGGTGGCCATGGGGGCGTCCACATGGACCGTGGCGGGCTCGGCCGAGACTTCAGCTGACAGGTCGCCAGGCTGGATCTGCACGCCGGCCGACATGATGGAAGCCCGTTCGAGCACATTGCGCAGCTGGCGCACGTTGCCCGGCCAGGGATAGCGCAGCAGCAGGGTGCGCGCCTCGGGCGTCAGACGCTTCCCCGCCTGGCCCAGGCGCTTGGCCGACTCGGCGAGGAAGTGGTCGATCAGCGCCTCGATGTCGGCCGGGCGCTCGCGCAACGGCGGCAGGGTGACGACCAGGACGTTGAGGCGGTGGTAGAGGTCTTCGCGGAAGCGCCCGGCCTTGGCCTCGGCGGCGAGATCGCGGTTGGTCGCGGCGATCACCCGCACGTCGACCTTGCGCAGGCTGCTGTCGCCGACCCGCTGCACTTCGCCCTGCTCCAGCGCGCGCAGCAGCTTGGCCTGGGTGCCCAGGGGCAGCTCGCCGACCTCGTCGAGGAACAGCGTCGCGCCGTCAGCCAGCTCGAAGACGCCGGGACGGGTCTCGTCGGCGCCGGTGAAGGCCCCCTTCACGTGGCCGAACAGCGTGCTTTCGACCAGGTTCTCGGCGATGGCAGCGCAATTGACGACTTGCAGCGGCTTGTCGGCCCGCTTGGACTGCTGGTGCACGGCGCGCGCGACCAGCTCCTTGCCGGTGCCGCTTTCACCCAGCACCAGCACCGGGGCCATGGTCGGCGCAGCGCGGGCGACGAAGGCCTGCACCGCCTGCATCACCGGATCGGCGCCGATCAGCTGCACCGCGGTGCGGTGCGGCGCCACCGCGAGGCGCTCGACCTCGGCGGTCAGCAGGGCGACCTTCTGGTTGTTGGCCAGCTGCACCGCGAGCTGATTGGCGACCGCGGCGAGGAACTCCAGATCGGTCCGGGTGAAGGCCTTGGCTCCGTTCAGCCGGTCGACATAGAGCAGTGCGTGGACCTCGTCGCCGAGACGCAGCGGAGCGGCCATCGCGCTGTGCACGCCCGACTGCACCATCGATTGCGACGGAGCGAAGTCGGCCTCGGGCGTGGCGCTCTTGACGCTCGGCGGCATCGCCACCAGCAGCGGTTCGCGGCGTTGGCGGATTTCTGCCAGCAGGGTGCGGGCGAACGGTGCCGCCCCCCAGCGTGCGCGCAGGCGCTTCTCGTGCGGCGGCCACAGGCTCCAGCCGTCGGCGTCGGGCAGGAACACCGCCACCCGGTCGCCTTCCAGCGCGTCGGCCGAGATGTCGTCGAGGATGTCGAACAGCTCGTCGCGGCCGCGCGCACCGTTGCTCTGCAGCACGATGTGGTGGAGCAGCGCGAGGTAGGCGTTGACCCGGTCGCCGCCGACCTGGAGCAGGCCGCTGGTGTGGGTCTTGTCGAGGCCCAGCACGGTCTCGCCGCCGACCGAGGCGAGCTCGGAGATGGTCTGCGGCGCCTTGCTCTCGAAGCGCAGCCAGGTGCGGCCGATGCGGAAGGTCGAACCGTCCTGCATCGGCAGCGAGTCGATGCGGCCGTCCTCGCTCCAGGTGCCGTTGCTTGAGCCGAGGTCCTTGAGGTGCCAGCGCCCCTCCTTGCGCGTGATCTCGCAATGGACGCGGCTGGCCTTGACGTCAGGCAGGCAGATGGCGTTCTCGGGCTCGCGGCCGAGGGTGACGCGGTCGGCATCGATCTCGAACACCCGGCCTTTTTCGACGCCGTCGATGATGCGCAGCAGGGGCATGCCGCGCCAGTGTGGCGAAAGGAACCGGCCCGCCAGCGGCGGTCAGCCTCAGCTCCGCGGAACGCCGCTGGCCACCTCGGGAGCAATCTCGGTCAGCTCAACCATGCGGCGCTCGACCCGGCTTATCTCGGCTGCAAAGGCCATGGCATGGGTGCGCAGGGATTCGCGGGCGCCGGTGAGGATCGTCGAGGCATCGCCACTGCGCGCTGCCTCCAGCCAGCCGATCAGCAGCCGACGATCGCCGCCGCCATGCCCACCCGGCTCTTCAGCGACCTCGATGCGCCGGAGGTCGCCGGTGGCGAAGCTGCGCACAGCGATCTCCCGGCCGTTGAGTTCGAGAACTCCCTCGCCGCCATGCACGCGCAGCCGCCGACCGCCCTCCCAGGTGAGGCCGGTCATGGTGAAGGTGGCGGTGATCCCGCTGGGGAACTCCAGAGCCACCACCTGGTGGTCGACGGCATCGTTGTCACAGCGCCAGACGCAGCGGCCGTAAGGTCCGCTGCGCACTGCTGCGAGGTGCGCCTCCAAACTGTGGTCGGTCGGGCTGCACACGCTGGCCGGCCAGGCGGCGCGGAGCTCGGTGTGGACATACTGGCGCAGTGCCGAGTAGGCGCAGATCGGCTCGTGCGGGCAGCCGTCACTGCAGCGGGCAGGCGCCCCGGACGGGGCGTTCGCGGCGGTGAAGTAGCCGAGGCTGCCGAAGGAGGCGAGGCGGATGGCCGGGGACCCGGCGAGGAAGGCAAGGTAGTCGAGGTCATGGCAGCTCTTTGCCAGGATCATCGGCACAGCACGGTCGGTGGCGCCCCAGTTGCCGCGCACGAAGCTGTGAGCCTGGTGCCAGTAGCCAACCTGCTCAAGAAGGTCGATGCTGGCGACGCGTCCAATGATGCCTTCACCAAGCAGCCGTCGCACCATGGCATAGATCTTGTTGTAGCGCATAGAGTGGCATACCGCCAGCATCCGGCCCGACGCCTCCTGGGCGGCGACGATGCCCTCGCACTCGCCGATGGTGGGAGCCATCGGCTTCTCAAGCAGGACGTGCAACCCGGCACCGAGACAGGCCACCGCCGGACTGGTGTGCTCGCGGTCCATCGTCGCGACTACCGCGGCATCGAGCCGAAGGCCGGCATCAAGCAGAGCCTGCCACCCGGAGAAGCAAGCCGCCGTCGGTACGCCGAGGCGCGCGGCGAGATGGCCGGCCTTTGCGGCGTCCGGCTCGGCGATGGCGACGACCCTGGCGAGATGCGACAGGCCGCTAATGAGGTCTGCGAAGTGGCAGCCGCGGCTGCCGGCTCCGATGATGGCGATGCGCAGGGGCTGGTCCAACAATGGGCAGCTCACGGCGTCACGAACTGGCGCAGGACGCCGACTCGGCTGACGGGAGAAGGAAGGCCAGAGAGGTCGGTTCCCCAGTGCAGCCACACCGTGGACAACTCGCTGGGGCTGAACACGCAACCATCGTAGTGGGGGTCTGCAACCTGGATCCTCATGGCTCGCTTTCGTTGATGGGATCGGGGGGCCGTCCATCGCCTTCTACCGTCATCTCTACGGTATCACCACTGACGGTCACGATCCTCTTCGCTCCCTTGGCCGGAATAGGGATATCGATGAACCTCCAGTCGGCGCCATACAGGCGGCGACGTGGATGGATCGTCTGCCCATCTGCCACCACCGTTACCGCAGACCCTTCTGCCAGGCCTTCAAGGACACGTAAGGCGCCGTTCTTGGGCAATCGGCAACGCAGGCGGACGGTCTGCGGCCCAGGGATTTTCAGGGTGAGAGACAGCGGATAATGGACCGAGTGAGGACACAGGCGTAACAAGGACTCCGCTTCCACTTTCACAAACTGTGCGCACGGTCCACTACCATCGTAGGAGCCAAGCAGCTGAGCTTTATTGTAGGGCAGCGTGCCCCGCGGAGTCGACAGGGCTACTCCCCGCATATCACCTAAGCGCCATGTCGACGTATGCGGTCCTGGTTCAGTGGAGGCCTTTCGCCAGGCGACATCGGCCGAATCGATGAAGCGCAGCTTGCGGCCGAGCGTCGACAAGGGGTGGAAGGAGGCGACTTCGACTTCGCGGCGGAAGGCGTCGATCTCCCCCAGGGGCTGTGATCCGCGCACCACGTCCCGGTCCCCACCAAAATCATCCTGCGCTATCGCCAGGAAGCGCCATTCATCCCCAGGCAATGGTGGCCGGCGCGGAGCGCATTTCAGCTCACTGAATGGCATGGCCATCTCGATGGTGAATCCGCCGGCATCGACTCGCGTTGCAGTAGACAGGTTGAGATCGACGGTGGGAAAGCATGCCCGATAATCGCTTTGTGCGCCGTCAGGAGCGATGACGAGCTGGTCGAAAAGCTGCCCGTTCGGAGCAACCTTGATATCATAGTAGAACGGCTCCGGACCTGGAGCGATGAACAACTCGGCGCGATCCCAACCCAACAGCGGCAGATCGCGGCGACGCCCACTCGAATAGACCTGGTTGTCTGGGCAGATGAACGCGCAGTAGAGCTGCGCATCATCCCAAGTCAGCAGGCACTGGCCATCTGGCTGGAGGGTCGAAAGCGAAGCCGATAACGGCACAACCAATGCGCCCCGCCAGAGCGCGTCATCAAGGCTCCCATCAATAATCGGGGCCACCCCGTTCCAATACGGGCAAGGCAGCGCGCCATCAACCGGTTCCACACTACACATAGTCGTGAAGCAACCAGCGATCAGGACGAACTGCAACACCAACGGAAACCGCATGTCAGCCTCCCTTCGTCGGCCCCTTCCATGGGCCGACGCGACATCCGCAGATGCTGGTGGAATTAACGCAGGAGATGTCGCGACGTCGCGCATCGATGTCCTGCCACAACGTGAACCACTCGCTGGCGCTGAGTTCGCGATCATCGCCGTGGACTTCGGAACCATGGACCCTCACGGCACGCTTTCGTGGACAGGATTCGGTGCCTGGCCGTCGCCGTCTATGGTCATCTCGACGATATCAATGGTCGGGTCGTTGACACAATCTACGGTCACGATCATCCGCGCCCCCTTGGCCGGGACAGGGATATCGATGAACCTCCAGTCGGCGCCATACAGGCGGCGACGTGGAAGAATCGTCTGCCCATCTGCCACCACCGTTATCGCAGACCCATCTTCCAACCCTTCGCGGACACGTGCGGCAATCATCTCGGGCAACCGGCAACGCAGGCGGACGGTCTGCGGCCCGGGGATTTCAAGGGAGAGGGACAGGGGATAATAGGTCGAAACGGGAGACATGCGGAGCAAGGATTCCGCTTCGACTTTTTCCACCCATGCGCTCGCTTTACCTGCCATGTCATTTCCAAAAGACAGCGCGCTCTGCGGCGTCGATAGGGCTGCTCTCCGCATATCATCCTCCAAGCGCCACGTCGGAGTCCGCGGTCCTGGCTCGGTGGAGTTCCGTCGCCAGGCATCGTCGACCGGATCAATGAAGCGCATGCGCCGGTAGGAATGGACGAGGTGAGGCGTCTGCAACGGTTGCGATCCACGTACCCAGTTCCGCCCGCCACCACCGACATCCTGCGCAATCGCCAGGAATCCCCACGTATCACCAGGCAGCGGCGGGCGGCGCGGAGCACAACGCAATTCGCTGAAGGGTATGGCCATCTCGACCGTGAACCCCTCCGCATCGACACGCGCTGCTGTGCGCATGGCGAGATCGACGGAGAGATGGAAGGCCCGGTAGATGCTGGCCGCGCCGGCGGGGGCGATGACGAGCTGGTCGAGCACCTGTCCGGCCGGCCCGACCTGGATCTCGTAGTAGACCGACTCCAGACCGGGGGCGAGGAACAGCTCGGCGACATCCTGCTTCCATAGCGGCATGTCACGGCCATGCATGGTGGAAACGACATTGCGGTCCGGGCAGATGATGGCGCAGTAGAGATGCGCATCATCCCAGGCCAGCAGGGCCTGGCTGTCGGACAGCTTGGGGCTTGCCGACGTCAGTGGCACAGCCAGCGCGCCCCGCCAGAGCGGGTCGTCAAGACCCCCATCGATATTCGGGGCGGCCCCGTCCCAATGCGGGCAGGGCAGCGCATCGTCAACCGGTTCCTCAGCGCGCAGTGCCGTTAAGCAGCCGACGATCAGGACGAACAGCAGCATCAACGGGAACTGCATATCAGTATCCCGTCGCCGGCCCCTTCCACAGGCCGACGCTGCATACGTAGATGCTGGCGGGATCCATCGGATCGAAAGCGATGTTGCCGGTCGACAGCCGCGG
>JALHRW010000051.1 GCA_022841245.1 Planctomycetota bacterium | reverse complement strand
GCTGCCAGGGCGCAGCGCACGGCACGCTCCTGCGGCAGGTCGCCGTCATGCGCGCTGGGGAAGAGCAGGCACATCCCGCCGGCTTCGACCCGCTCGGGCTCGCCGCCATGGCTGCGCGCCGCTTCGAGCAGGGCGGCAACCGCGGTCTCCTGACTCCCGTGCACGGCCACGGCCAGACGGGCACCCTCGCTGGCCGCGCGCCCGATACGCCCCTCGCGCTCGGCCAGGGCACGAGTGACGAAACCATCGAAGGCGGCGCGTAGCTGGGCAGCGCGGCGCAGTTCGTCTCGCATGCGGCGGAAGGCGAGAGCCAGCACGCCGAACTCATCGTTGCTGCGCACCACCACTTCGACCGCGAGGTCGCCATTGGCCACCGCCAGCATGCCGCGCGACAACTCGGCCACCGGCCGACGCATGCGCCAGGCGATGATCAGGCCGGCCGCGAGGAAGGCGGCCAGGGTCGAACCGAGCAGGATCGCGCTGTGCCAGAGGAAGTCCCGGCGCAGGCCAGCGATGTGGTCGGCCGGGATGTCGACGCCGAGCAGTCCGGCCGACGTCCCGTCAGGCAGCAGCAACGGGGCGTAGCCGCTGATCCACACGCCCCAGTCGTCGGTGGTCAGTCCGGTATCATGCCCCGGGACGGTGAAGCCGCTCACCAGCTCAGGTACGCCCTTGGCGGAATAGCGCTGGCCGGGCCGAGCCTGCGCCTCCCTGGCGGCGATGACGCCGTTGCCATCGAGATCAACCTCGGCAGAGGCGTCGCAGACGAACTGGACCACGCCGGTGGCCGGCGTCTCCGGCAGCGGCGCCATGGTGTAGATGAAACGGATCTCGGGGAATGCGCTGGCATAGCGGGCCAGGCGCAGACGCAGCTCAGCCAGCTCAGCGGCGTGGCTGACGGGATCATCAGCCATCTGCCGGTGTTGCACCGGATCGACCAGTTGCGCGCCACCGACGGCGATGCCAACCAGGGTGCGATGCAGGTTGGCGAGCTGGGTGGCGACCGCGCGCTCGGTGATCGCGTACCCCGCCGCCACTGTGCCAATGCTCGATACCAGCCAGATGGCGGCGGTGAGCTTGAGCCAGAACGGCAGTCGTGGACGCGGCAGCGCCAGGCTGGCCGAGGAGACCCCCTGGACCGGGCGATGCGTCGAGGTGACCACGGCCCGCGAACCGCTGGAGGTGCTGCCGACGCCGGCTGTGGGCAGAGCGGCTGTCTGGTGCGGTTCCACCACGACTGCTGCCGACCCGCCGCCGAGCAGTCGCAGGGCTTCGCCGGCATCTTTTGGACGCTGCTGCGGATCGAGTTCGATCAGGCGCTGCACCCAGACGCGCAGGTCCGGCGGCTCGGGCGGCAGGGCTTGCGGGTCCGGAGCCAGGCTGCTGTGGGGAAAGGGATGCCGTCCGGTCGCCAGCTCGCAGATGAGCACGCCGAGCGCCCACAGGTCGGCAGCCGGCGAGGAGCTGTCGCCGGCCATCCGCTCAGGGGCGATGTAGCGCCGCGTCCCGACCACCTCACCCGATGCGGTGAGGTCGCCGTCGTGCGAGGCGGCGAGGCCGAAGTCGAGCAGCTTGTAGACGCCGCCCCGGCAGAGCATCACGTTCGACGGCTTCAGGTCGCGATGGACGATGCCGGCGGCATGCGCCGCGGCCAAGCCGCGCACGCACTGCCAGGCGCAGTCGCGCAGCATCGCCGGCGGCAGCGGGCCGCTGCGCCGGACCAGGCTCTTGAGATCCTCGCCATGCAGACGTTCCATCACCAGGTACGGCGGATCGGCCTCGGGCTCGAAGGCGTGCACCTGGACGACATGCGGATCCGACAGCCGCGCGAGGGCGCGCGCCTCGCGCAGGAAGCGCTCGCGCGTCTGCGGCGATCCCAGGCGATGCGGCATGATCAGCTTGATCGCGACCTCGCGGTCGAGATCGGGATCGTAGGCCAGCATGACCGCGCCCATGCCGCCCTGGCCGAGCATGCTGCGCACCTGGTACTTGCCGATCCGTTCCATCGGCGCCGACCCTAACGTTGCGGGCTAGGGGCCGCAATGCGGCAGCGGGGGGAAGCGGACACCCGTCGATGTGGACATCGACGCTCCCAAACGCGAACGGCCCCTGCATGAGCAGGGGCCGTCGCAACGTCAGGCTGTCCTGAAGATCAGAACGTCTCTTTGGCCGCCAGGTCCCACGACTGCAGGATCTGGATGTAGTTGCCGCGCTCGTACAGCTTGGGATCGGGGCAGCGGGCGAGGTTGAGGCTGCCACGCATCTGCGACACGCTCTCGTACTCGTGCGCCGCCAGCCAGTCGGCCAGGCGCAGCCGCAGTTCGCGGATGGCGCCGGGGCCGCTCTTGATGATGCGTGAGACCACCTGCACGGCGTGGGCGCCGCACATGATCGCCTTCACCGCCTCGATCTCGCTGTGCACGCCGCCGGTGGCGGCCAGGCTCAGCTTGCGCTGGGCCGAGAGCACGGCGAGCCAGTGCAGGCGCAGCAGCACTTCCGAGCGGTGGCTCGGGTAGGTGCGCTTGACCTCCTGGTTCTCGATGTCGACGTCGGGCTGGAAGAAGCGGTTGAACACCACCAGGCCGTTGACCCCGGCGCCTTCGATGCGCTTGGCCAGATTGGAGAAGCTGGTGAAGTACGGGCTCATCTTCACCGCCAGCGGGATCTTCACCGACTTGCGCACGGCGCCGACGATGGCCAGCAGGCGGTCCTCGACCTGGGCGCCGGTCTCATCCGGATCCATCGCCACCTCGTAGAGGTTCAGCTCGAGCGCATCGGCGCCGGCCTGTTCGATCAGGCGGGCGTAGTCGGTCCAGCCGCCCGGGCTGACACCGTTGAGCGAGGCGACCACGGGCACGCGCACCGCCGCCTTGATGCGGCGGAGCTGCTCGAGGTACTCGTCAGTGCCGAGGCGGTAGTCGTCTGCGCCGGGCAGGTAGTTGGTCGCCTCGGCGGAGACGTCCGAGGTCTGGTCGTGGGCGTGGGCGGTGGCCCGCGCCTCGGCGGTGATCTGCTCCTCGAACAGCGAGGGCATGGTGATCATCGGAGCGCCGGCGTCCTCGAGCGCGCGGACCGCGCCGAGGTCGTTCACCACCGGCGAGGCGCCGGGGATGAACGGGTGGGCCAGCTTGAAGCCGAGATAGGTGGTCGAGAGATCCATGATGGTGATCCTAGTGCGTAAGGTTGTTGGTGGTTTCCATCATCACTCGTCGCCGCCCCCGCCAGCCTTCGGCTTGGCAGCCGGGGCCTGGCGATCGAGCGGGAAGCGGATCTCGGCCAGCTTCTGGTACAGCGCGACGCGCTGGGCACTGTGCTCGACCTGCATCTCGGAGAGGACCTTGAAGCGCGCCGGATCGAGCTTCTCGACCATGCGGAAACGGGTCTCGTTGCGCAGGTAGTCGAGCACCGGCGTCTTGCCGCCCTCGCTGTCGAGGACCAGCGGCAGTTCGCCCTTCTCGGTGCGACGCGGGTCGAAGCGGTACAGCGGCCACACCCCGCTGCTCACGGCCAGCTTCTGCTGCTCAAGGCCGTTCCTGAGGTCGTAGCCGTGCGCGATGCAGTGGCTGTAGGCGATGATGATCGCCGGACCGGGGTAGCTCTCGGCCTCCTGGAAGGCCTGGACCGTGTGCGCGTCCTTGGCGCCGAACGCCACCGAGGCGACGTAGGCGTGGCCGTAGGCCATCGCCATCAGGCCGAGATCCTTCTTGTGGATCTGCTTGCCGGCGACCGCGAACTTGGCCGAGGCGCCGATCGGCGTGGCCTTCGAGGCCTGGCCGCCGGTGTTCGAGTAGACCTCGGTGTCCATCACCAGGATGCGCACCTTGCGCCGGTTGGCGAGGACGTGGTCGAGACCGCCGTAGCCGATGTCGTAGGCCCAGCCGTCGCCACCGAAGATCCACACGCTCTTGTCGACCAGGTAGTCGGCCAGGAGTAGCAGGCGCTTCGGTTCTTCGCCATCCATCGACGCCAGCTTGCGCTTCAGTTCGACCACCCGGCCGCGCTGGGCGGCGAAGTCGGCTTCACCGACCTGGGCGGCGCTGATGATCTGCGCGGCCAGTTCGCCGCCGACCTTGGGCGCCAGGGTGAGCAGCAGCATGCGAGCCTGCTCGCTCAGGGCGTCGACGCCCAGGCGCATGCCCAGGCCGAACTCGGCGTTGTCCTCGAACAGGCTGTTGGCCCAGGCCGGGCCGCGGCCGTCCTTGTTCTGGCTGTACGGGGTGGTCGGCAGGTTGCCGCCGTAGATCGACGAGCAGCCGGTGGCGTTGGCGATGATCGCGCGGTCGCCGAACAGCTGGCTGACCAGCTTGACGTATGGCGTCTCACCGCAGCCGGCGCAGGCGCCCGAGTACTCGAACAGGGGCTGCAGGAACTGGCTGGTGCGGACGTCGAACTTCGGGTACTTGGACCGGTCCATCTCCTTGAGGTCGAGGAAGAACTTGTAGTTCGCCGCCTCGGGGGCCATCAGGTCCAGCGCCGGCGTCATGTCGAGCGCCTTGTGCTTGGGGTTGGCCTTGTCCTTGGCCGGGCAGACCACCGCGCACAGGCCGCAGCCGGTGCAGTCCTCGGGGGCGACCTGGATGGTGAACTTCTGGCCCTTCAGCTCGGGCGCCTTGGCGTCCTGGCTCTTGAAGGTCGCGGGCGCGCCAGCCAGCACGGCCGGCTCGTAGGCCTTGACGCGGATCGCCGCATGCGGGCAGACGAAGGCGCACTTGTTGCACTGGATGCAGATGGCGTTGTCCCACACCGGGATCTCGACCGCGATGCCGCGCTTTTCCCACTGCGTCGTCCCGGTCGGCCAGGTGCCGTCGATCGAGAAGGCCGAGACCGGCAGGGCGTCGCCCTTGCCGGCGAGCATCACGCCCTGGACCTGCTTGGTGAATTCCGGCGCGTCGTTCGGCACGATCGGCAGCAGGTGGATCTTCGAGTCGGCCTTGGCGCCGGAGATCTCGTGCAGGTTGGCCAGGGTCGCGTCGACCGCGGCCCAGTTCTTCTGCACCACCTCGTCGCCGCGCTTGCCGTAGGTCTTCTTGATCGCTTCCTTGATCTCGCTGATCGCCTGGTCGCGCGGCAGCACCTTCGACAGGGCGAAGAAGCAGGTCTGCATGATGGTGTTGATGCGCCCGCCCATGCCGGTCTGCTTGGCGACCGCGATGGCGTCGATGGCGTAGAGCTTCAGCTTCCGGGCGATGACCACCTGCTGGAACTCGACCGGCAGCTTGCCCCACACCGCTTCCTTGGGGATGGGCGAGTCGATCAGCACCACGGCGCCGTCGGCGGCGTTGTCGAGCACGTCGATGCGCTCGACGAAGCGCCACTGGTGCACGGCGACGAAGCTGGCCTTGCTGATCAGGTAGGGCGCCTTGACCGGCGTCTTGCCGAAGCGCAGGTGGCTGACCGTCATCGAACCCGACTTCTTCGAGTCGTAGACGAAGTAGCCCTGCGAGTGCATGCCGGGCATGTGGCCGATGATCTTGATCGAGTTCTTGTTCGCACCGACGGTGCCGTCGGCACCGAGGCCGTAGAACAGCGCCTTGACCGTGTCGGCCGGCTCGACGTCGAGGTCGGGCAGCAGGGGCAGCGACAGCTTGGTGATGTCGTCGACGATGCCGACGGTGAAGCGGCGGCGCGGGCTCGCCTGGCCCAGCTCCTTGAACACCGACTGCACCATCGCCGGGGTGAATTCCTTGGACGACAGGCCGTAGCGGCCGCCGACCACCTGGATGCCGAGGCCAGCCTCGGCGACGGCGACCAGCACGTCCTGGAACAGCGGCTCGCCGTTGGAGCCCGGCTCCTTGGTGCGGTCGAGCACGGCCAGCTTCTTCACGCTCTTGGGCAGGGCGGCGAGCAGCTGGGCGGTGGGGAAGGGGCGGTACAGGCGCAGGGTCAGGACGCCGACCTTCTCGCCCTTCTTGGCCAGGAAGCGGGCGGTCTCGGCGGCGGTCTCGGCGCCGGAGCCCATCAGCAGGATGACCTTGTCGGCGTCGGGCGCGCCGGCGTACTCGGCGATCTGGTAGGTGCGGCCGCTGACCTTGGCGAACTGCGCCATGGTCTCGGCGACGATGCCGGGCACCGCTTCGTGCCACTTGTTGCAGGCCTCGCGGGCCTGGAAGAAGGTGTCGGGGTTCTGCGCCGAACCGCGCAGCACCGGCTTGTCCGGGGTCAGCGCGCGGGCGCGGTGGGTCGCGACCATCTCGTCGGTGACCATCGTCTTGAGCTGCTCGTCGGACAGCGGGTGGACCTTGTTGACCTCGTGCGAGGTGCGGAAGCCGTCGAAGAAGTGCAGGAACGGCACCCGCGCCTTGAGCGTGGCGGCGTGGGCGATGCAGGCGAAGTCGTGCGCTTCCTGGACGTTCTGCGAAGCGAGCATGGCGAAGCCGGTCATGCGGCAGCCCATCACGTCGCTGTGGTCGCCGAAGATCGACAGAGCGTGGGTGGCGACCGCGCGGGCCGACACGTGCATGGTGAAGGCGGTGAGTTCACCCGCGATCTTGTACATGTTCGGGATCATCAGCAGCAGGCCCTGCGACGCCGTGAAGGTCGTCGCCAGCGAGCCGGCCTGCAGGGCCCCGTGCACCGCGCCGATGGCGCCGGCCTCGGACTGCATCTCCATGATGTCGGGCACCTGGCCCCAGATGTTCTTGCGCCCGCGGACCGACCATTCGTCGGCCCATTCGCCCATGTTGGACGAGGGCGTGATCGGGTAGATCGCTGCCACTTCGGACAGCTTGTGGGCGACGAGGGCGCAGGCCTCGTTGCCGTCGACGGAGATCATGTGGTCACTCATGTGCGGGGTCCTTTGGGCGGGTCGGGGAGGTTAATGGGCGGGGTTGCAGGCTCTAGGGGGTAGTCCTAGGCGTGTTCATTGTGATTTGATGCACTCGGTCGGGCAGCCGGCGATGGCTTCGCTGATCGCCGCGGCGTTGGCCTCGGCGACCTCCGGGCGGAGCGGGCTGCGTTCGGCGGCGTTGCTGGTGTTCCTGCCGTCGAGCCGGGCGACTCCGGCGACCAGGCAGCCGTCGCCCGCATCGAGGGCGAAGACCTCGGGCGCGACGTCGACGCAGGCCGAGCAGGCGATGCAGCCTTCGGCGATCCAGACGGTGGTCATGCCATTGCCCCTGTTCGTGGTTCGGCGTTCGACGTTCGGCGTTCCGCAACACGCAGCGTCTCAAGGGCTCCAGGGAAGGGCCGCAGGACGCGCTCCAGCAGGCCCTGGACCTTGGCGATGGCGACGCCGTAGTTGGTGATCGGTACGCCGGCAGCGCGGCAGCGCAGGATGCGTGCCAGCACTTCGCGGCGGTTCGTGGTGCAGCTGCCGCAGTGGATGGCGAGGCGGAAGTCGGCGAGGTCGGGCGGGAAGTCGTGGCCGCTGTAAGTGGATATGCGGACCTCGAAGCCCAGATATTGGGTAAGCCAGCGCGGGATCTTGACCCGTCCGATATCCTCGCCGATGGGATGGTGCGTGCAGCTCTCGGCGATCAGCACGCGATCGCCGGGCTTCAGATGATCGATCGCCTGCGCCCCGGCGGTGAAGGCGTCGAGGTCGCCCTTGAAGCGTGCGAAGAGGATGCTGAACGACGTCACCGGCACGCCCTCTGGCACGTCGGCGCAGACCTTGAGGAAGGCCTGCGAGTCGGTGACCACCAGGTCGGGCGGGCGGCCGAGGCGCTTGAGCGTCGTCGCCAGCTCGCGCTCCTTGACCACCACCACGGTCTGATCGCCGTCGAGCAGATCGCGGATGGTCTGCACCTGCGGCAGGATCAGGCGGCCCTTGGGGGCCTCCTTGTCGATCGGCACCACCAGCACGCACAGGCCACCGGGCGGCAGCAGGTCGCTGACGATGGCCGGCGGATCGAGCCAGCCGTCGGGCACCGACGAGACCAGCGCGACGCGCAGCAGGTCGAGGCCGGCGCCGGTCGTGGCGCTGGTCAGCACCACCGGCAGCTTGCGCGCGCGCAGCGCCTCGACCATGCCGGCTGCGGGCTGCACGCGGTCGCACTGGCTGAGCACCGCCACCACCGGCACCTTGGCGGCCTGGAAGTCGGCGGTGATCGCCTCTTCAGCCTCGCCCCAGGCGTCGGCCGGGGCGACGACCACGGCGATGTCGGTGCGGTCCTTGATGCGCAGGGTCTTCTCGACGCGCAGGGCGCCGAGCTCGCCGACGTCATCGAGACCGGCGGTGTCGATCAGCAGCACCGGCCCGATCGGCAGCAGTTCCATCGCCTTCTCCACCGGATCGGTGGTGGTGCCGGCGACCGGCGAGACGATCGACACCTGCTGGCCGGCGAGGGCGTTGAGCAGCGAGCTCTTGCCGGCGTTGCGGCGGCCGAATACGGCGATGTGCAGGCGCGAACCGCGCGGGGCGCTGTTCATGATCCGCCTCCCAGGCGCATCACCGCCGCGGGCGAGGTCAGTTCGTCGAACTCGGCGCCGGTGAGCAGCCCGGCGTCGATCGCCAAATCGCGCACCGTGCGGCCGGTGGCGAGCGCTTGGCGGGCGAGTTCGCTGACGCGGTGGTGGCCGAGCCTGCCGGCGATGGCGGTAGCCTGGGCGGTGATCGCGCTGGCGTTGGCCGCGCAGCGCGTCGCGTCGATGGCGATGCCGTCGATGCACTTGGTCGCCAGGGCGAGGCAGGCGCGGGCCAGCGTGTCGATGCCGTACAGCAGGCGGTCGGCGACCAACGGCAGGTACGGGTTGATCTCGAGGCAGCCGCGGGCGCAGGCCTGGACGATGACCTGCTGGTCGCCCATCCACGAGAGGCCGGCCTGGACCACCGACTCGGGGATCACCGGGTTGATCTTGCCGGGCATGATCGAGCTGCCCTCCTGCCGCGCCGGCAGGATCAGCTCGCCGAAGCCGCCCTGCGGGCCGCTGGCGAGCAGGCGCAGGTCGTCGCTCATCTTGACCAGGTTGGCGGCGAGCGCGCCGAGGATGCCGGCGACCTCGGCGAAGGCGTCGGCGTTGGCCGTCCCGTCGATCAGGTTCTCGGCCCGGGCCAGCGGCAGGCCGGTGATGGCGCGCAATTCGTCGGTGGCCTTGAACACGTACTGGCGCGGGGCACCGAGCGCGGTGCCGATGGCGGTGCCGCCGAGGTTGACCACGCGCAGGCGCTCCTCGCACTTGGAGATGCGCCAGCGGTCGCGGCCGAGCGCGTCGCTCCAGGCGCCGAAGCGGCGGCCCATGGTCAGCAGCACCGCGTCCATCATCTCGGTGCGGCCGAGGCAGACCACGCCGGCGAAGTCGCGCTCGCGCGCCTGGCACGACTCCTGCAGCCGCACCACCGCGTCCTCCAGGGCGCGCGTGCCGCGGATGGCGGCGATGCGGATCGCGGTCGGCACCGCGTCGTTGGTCGACTGGTGGATGTTGATGTGGTCGTGCGGGCTGACCAGCGAGCGGTCGCCCGGCTGCCCGCCCATCAGCTGGCAGGCGCGGTTGGCGATCAGCTCGTTGACCACCATGTTGACCGTGGTGCCGGCGCCGCCCTGCAGGGCGTCGGTGTGCAAGGCCGCGTCCCAGCGTCCCTCCATCACCTCGAGCGCGGCCTGCTCGATGGCAGCCAGGCGTACGGCATCGAGCGTGCCCGCGTGGTGCGCGGCGCGCGCCGCGGCCAGCTTCACCGCGCCCATCGCGCGCATCAGCTCGGGATGGACCGGACGACCAGCGAGGTCGAAGTTGGCGGCGGCGCGCG
Organism: Planctomycetota bacterium; assembly: GCA_022841245.1. Taxonomy (GTDB): domain Bacteria; phylum Planctomycetota; class UBA11346; order UBA11346; family UBA11346; genus UBA11346. The sequence continues at coordinate 17,845 of JALHRW010000051.1, read as the reverse complement.
CGGCGTGGATGCCCCGCAGCGAGTCGGCCGGGACGGCGACTTCACCGAGGAGATCGTGTTCGACGCGCATCGCTTCCGTCATACGTAGAGATCGCGCTTTCCCTGATCGCGGATCAGCGCGAGGCGTTCACCGACCATCGCCTTGACGTTGGCGTCGGGGATCTTGGCCAGCTCCTCGGCGATCATGCGCTCGCCGCTGGCGCGCACCGCCGGGCTGGCGCGGTCGCAGAGGTACTCCTGGAAGGTGGTGATGGCGTTGGGCGTGCACAGCTTCTGGATGAAGCCGGGGATGGCGTACTCCATGAACACCTCGCCGGTGCGCCCGGTGCGGTAGCACGAGGTGCAGAAGGACGGGATGTAGCCCTTCTCGACCAGATTGCCGACCATGGCGTCGAGGCTGCGCGTGTCGCCGATTTCGAATTGAGCCTTGTCGAGCTTGGGCTTCTGCTCGACCACGGTGGCGTCGCCCTGCTCGGAGTAGCCGCCGAGGTCGAGGTTGGTGCCGGCGTCGACCTGGCTGATGCCGAACGACAGCACGGTGTCGCGGATGTGCGCCGGCTCGCGCGCGGTGCAGATCATGCCGGTGTACGGCACCGACAGGCGGAGGATGGCGACCAGGCGGAGGAAGTCGGGGTCGGAGACGAACCACTTGGAATCGAAGTTGACCCCCTGCGCCGCCTTCAGCCGCGGGAAGCTGATGGTGTGCGGACCGACGCCGTGGCGGCGGGTGAGGTAGGCGGCGTGGCTGACCAGTCCCATGACCTCGAACTTCCAGTCGTACAGGCCGAACAGGGCGCCGATGCCGAGGTCGTCGATGCCGGCCTCGAAGGCGCGGCTCGGACCGTCGAGGCGCCACATGTAGTCGCCCTTCCGCGTCCCCGGCTTGTGCACGCTCGCGTAGGTCTGGTGGTGGTAGGTCTCGTGGAAGATCTGGAACGTACCGATCTTCGCGTCCTTGAGCAGCTTGTAGCCCGCGATGTCGAGCGGCGCGGCGTTGACGTTGACGCGGCGGATATCGCCGGCGGCATAGACCGAGCGCACGCTGTCGGCCATGAACTGGGCGTCATAGTCGGGGTGCTCGCCGAACACCACGATGAGCCGCTTGTGGCCCATCTTCTCCAGCGCCGTCACCTGCTTGACCACCGCCTCGTGCTCCAGCTCGCGACGGATCGCCTCGTCGTTGCTCGAGCGGAAGCCGCAGTAGCTGCAGTCGTTGACGCAGCGGTTGCCGATGTAGAGCGGCGCGAAGAGGACGATGCGGTTGCCGTAGACCGTCTCCTTGAGTTTGCGCGCCGCGGCGAACATCTCCTCCTGCAGGCCCTTGTCCTCGCAGCCGAGCAGCACCGCGGTCTCGGCCGGGGCGAGCGGCTGCTTCTCCAGCGACTTGGCTATCAGCTCGCGCACCCAGGTGGCGTCGGCGTTGCGCGCCCGCGCCAAGGTCGACTCGATGCCGGCGTCGTCGATGAAATCCTCGGCGGTCGCGGACGGGACAAGTGCTGGCAGCTTCGGCATGGCGTGATCCTACGAGGCGGTACGTCGGTGCGTCTTGGGAGCCGCCCCGGGACCGGCTCCTATGCATCGGCCGACGCTGTGGATGCGTGCAGCGAGGCATGAGTGGCACTGCTCGGCGGTCTCGTTCACGCAGGCTTTGTCGGGGTAGATCTCGTACAGTGCCCGATAAGCGGGCGGCGTCAGATTGGGCATGACCACGTTGGCGCCCGCTTTTAGTGCATCTTCGCGGCCGGTTTCCTTGTTCAGGGTCGCTACCGCTGTCGTTGCTGGGATGTTTGCATCAGGAACGAGCAGTCTGGCCAGGGCGACCATTTTCAGCGCGACCAGCACGGTATTCGGTACTTGCTGACCGTGTTCGGCCACGCCGTCGAAATCATGCGCCAACGGCGTCGCGGGATGGGGTATATACGGACCCACACCGATCATTTCGATGTCGAGCTTTTGGAAGGTACGCAGGTCACCGACCAGGTCGTCCCAGGTCTGGCCGGGAATGCCGACCATGACGCCGGTGCCGGCCTGGTAGCCGAGCTCCTGCAGCTGACGCAGCATCGCGATCCTGGGCACCTCGTCCTGGCCGCTGGCCGCTGGCCGCTGGCCGCTGGCCGCTGGCTGGTGCGCCTCGGGATGGATGCGCGCGAACAGCGCGGGATTCGACGTTTCGAAACGCAGCAGGTAGCGGTCGGCCCCCGCCTCGCGCCAGGCGATCAGGTCCTCGCGACTGCGCTCGCCGAGCGAGAGCGTGATGGCGAGGCCGGTCTCGCATTTGATCGCGCGCACCAGATCGGCGATGAAAGCGCGGGTCAGCAGCGGATCCTCGCCCGCCTGCATCACCACCGTGCCATAGCCAAGTTCCTTGGCCCGGCGCGCGCATTCGAGGATCTCATGCCGACCCATGCGATAGCGCTGGATGGCATGGTTATGCACGCTGATCCCGCAATAAGCGCAAGCTCGGGTGCAGGCATTGCTGATCTCGATCAGTCCGCGCAGATGCACCTCGGGGCCGACTGCGGCTGAGCGCGCGGCGTCAGCAGCGGTGTAGAGCCGGTCGAGCTGGACCGGGTCCTCCTCGGTCAGCCAGGCGCGCAGATCAGCATTGCCCATGTCCGCAGCCACAGTCCGCATCGCTTCTCCTATGGGCATAGTTTAGAGACCCGTCTGCTCGACACCAGCAACTGGGCAGTTGCTGAGGATGGTTCACCGCAGACTAGGCCGACGCATGCAGCCGGGACATGACCCAGGTCAGGTCATCCCTTGGCGACGGCGCCGGACTTCTTGCGCGCCGCGGCCTGCTCGGCCTGGATCGCGGTCAGCGCGATGGTGTAGACGATGTCGTCGACCAGGCAGCCGCGCGACAGGTCGTTCACCGGCATGTCGAGGCCCTGCATCATCGGCCCGATGGCGACGGCGTTGGCGCTGCGCTGCACCGCCTTGTAGCTGACGTTGCCGGTGTTGAGGTCGGGGAAGATGAAGACCGTCGCCTGGCCGGCGACCTTTGACTTCGGCGCCTTCGACTTCGCCACATCCATCATCACCGCGGCGTCGTACTGCAGCGGGCCGTCGATCAGCAGATCGGGACGGCGCTCCTGGGCTAGTTTCGTCGCCTGCACCACCTTGTCGACGTCGGCACCGGTGCCCGAGGCACCGGTCGAATACGACAGCATGGCGACGCGCGCCGGGATGCCGAAGGCGATGGCGCTGTCGGCCGACTGGATGGCGATGTCGGCGAGCTGCTCGGCGGTCGGATCGGGGTTGACCGCGCAGTCGGCGAAGACCACGACCTGGTCGGGCAGGCACATGAAGAAGCACGACGACGCCAGGGCCATGCCCGGGGCGCACTTGATGATCTGCAGAGCCGGGCTGATGGTGTGTGCGGTGGTGTGCACGGCGCCGGAGACCAGGCCGTCGGCCTTGCCCAGCTTCACCATCATGGTGCCGGGCATGATGGTATCGGCCAGGGCTTCGCGCGCCTGCTCGGGCGTCAGTCCCTTCTTCTTGCGGAACTCGCACAGGATCGGGATGAACTCATCCATCAGGCTGCGATGGTCGAGGATCTCGACCGAGCCGGGCAGCTTGACGCCGGCCTTCTCGGCAGCGCTGCGCACCTCGTCGGGGATGCCGAGCAGTACGCACTGGGCGATGCCCTTCTCATGGCAGATCGCGGCGGCCTTGAGCGTGCGCGGCTCGGTGCCTTCGGGCAGGACGATGCGGCGCTTCGCCGCGCGGGCACGCTCGATCAGGGCGTAACGGAAGGCCGGCGGGCTCAGGCGGCGCTCGCGCTTGGCCCCGGCGAGCTGGTTGAGCCAGTCCTGGTCGAGGGCGTTGGCTACCGTCGACATGGTCGCCTGGAGGCGCTCACGATCGTCTACCGGGATCTCGAGGTTGGCCCGGCCGATGGCCAGGGCGGTGTCGAAGGCTCCTCCCGGCACGCGCAGCACCGGCAGATCGCTGCCCAGCGCCGGACGGCACAGCTTGAGGATGCGCCCGTCCGGATCGGTGCTGCCCGAGAGCAGCAGGCCGGCCAGCTTGACGCCGTCGATCGCCGAGAGGCTGGCGGCCATGACGATGTCGTCGCGCCCGGCCGGCACGACCACCAGGGTCTCCGGACGGAACAGGTCGAGGGCGAACGGCACGGTCATGCCGGCCAGCGCGACGTGACGCACGCGGCGGCTGGCGTCGCCAACCGAGAGGAACGAGGCGCCGATCGCGTCGGCGACATCGGCCACACGCGGCAGCGCAAGATCCTCGTCGGCCGCGATGAAGCCGACCAGCTTGAGCCCCTCGGCGGTGGCCAGTTCGCGATAGCGCGCCTGCACCGGCGCCAGGTCCTCGGCCTCATCCTCGCGGTGCGGCTCGTGCAGCAGGCCGCGGCCGGTGTCGCCGACGCGGTTGACCACCAGAGCGGCGGGGCGGTCGAGGCCGAAGCCGTTGGCCGCGATGTGCACGCCCTCGACCACGGTCGCGGGCGGCAGGCCGGCAGGGGTGCAGACCAGCACCAGTTCGGCATCGAGCGCCCTGGCCATCAGGCTGTTCACGCGCGTCGCGTGGACCATGCCAGCGTCCGGCACCATGCCCTCGACCACCAGCACGTCGGCGCCCTTGGCGGCCTTCTGGCACACCGCGACCACCATCTCCATGAGGTCCTGGTCGCGATTGTCGCCGAGCATCTCGTCGGCGGTGACACGGGCGATCGGCTCCGGCGGATGCAGGTTGGTGCCCGCGGCGACCAGCGAGCGCGAACGGTCGGCGGTGCCATCAGCCGGCTGCGCGATCGGCTTGACGAAGGCGACGCGCACGCCCTTGCGCTCGAACGCATGCACCAGCCCGAGGCAGACCGAGGTGAGGCCGACATTGCGACCGGCGGGGGCGACGAGGATGGTGGGCATGACGTGGGATCCTTGGGTTCTGGGCGGCAGGCTAGCGGGTAAACGGACATGGCCAGCGGTCACCCGCTGGCCATGTCGAGTCATGCTCACATCGTCGACACGGCCTCAGCGCTGGTACAGGGGCCTCGGTGTATAGTGGGTGTGCAGCAGGTGGTGGCTCTTCTCCGACAGCGGCGCACCGAGGAACTCCTTGTACAGTTTCTCGATATACGGGTTGTCGTGGCTGCAGCGCCACATGCCGGCCTGGTCCTCCTGGTAGAGGCCCTTGGCGCGGATCAGGCGCAGCTCGTCGGTGACGCCGTAGGGCTGGCCACCGCCGCCGACGCAGCCGCCGGGGCAGGCCATCACTTCGATGAAGTGCCAGGGCGGGGCCTCACCCTTCTGCTTGGCCTCACGCACCTTGTTGATCACCCACTCGACGTTGCCGAGGCCGTGGGCGACCACGATCTTGACCTGCTTGCCGGCGACCTCGAGGACGCCTTCCTTGATGCCCTTGAGGCCGCGCGTGACCTCGAAGTCGACCCGCGGCGGGGACACGCCAGTGACCAGCTTGAGCGCGGTGCGAATCGCCGCCTCCATCACGCCGCCGGTGGCGCCGAAGATGGTGCCGGCGCCGGAGTAGGCACCGAGCAGGTGGTCCGGCTGCTCCTCGGGGATGGCCTGCATGTCGATGCCGGCCTGCTTGATCATGCGCGCCAGCTCGCGCGTGGTGATGACCACGTCGACATCCTGGTAGCCGGACGACTTCATGTCGTCGCTGCGCTGGATCTCGTACTTCTTGGCCGTGCAGGGCATGACCGAGACCATGTAGATCTTCTTGGCGTCGGTCTTGATCTTCTCGGCGTAGTAGGTCTTCGACAGGGCGCCGACCATCTCGTGCGGGCTCTTGCAGGTCGAGAAGTGCGGAATCATGTCGCTGTGGTACTTCTCCATGAAGTCGGTCCACGCCGGGCAGCAGCTGGTGATCAGCGGCAGCTCGCCCTTGCCGTGCGCGAAGCGCTGCACGAACTCGCTGCCTTCCTCGAGGATGGTCAGGTCGGCGCCGAAGTTGGTGTCGAAGATCGCCTTGAAGCCCATGCGGCGCAGCGCGGCGTAGATCTTGCCGGTCAGGTTGGTGCCCGGCTTGAAACCGAAGGCCTCGCCGATGGCGACGCGCACCGCCGGAGCGATCTGCACCACGCAGTGCAGCTCGGGATCCATCAGCTTGTTCCACACGTCCGGACTCTCGTCGTACTCGGTGATCGCACCGGTCGGGCAGTGCGCGCTGCACTGGCCGCACTTCACGCATGGGCTCTCGGCCAGGCTGATGTCGCCGGCCGGGGCGATGCGCGTCTCGATGCCGCGTTCCATGAAGGTCAGGGCCCAGACGTTCTGGTCCTGCTGGCAGACCTGGATGCAACGGCCGCAGGAGATGCACTTCCTCGGATCGAGGGTGACGGCGCGGGTGCTCTCATCGAGCGGCAGGTCGGGGACGATGTTGTCGAGGTCCGACTTCTCGATGTTGAAATCGGCGCACATCGTCTGCAGTTCGCAATTCTGGTTGCGCGCGCAGGTGACGCACTCGTTCGGGTGCTTCGACATGATCATCTCGACGATGCCACGCCGCACGTTCACGATCTCGGGATCGTGGGTGACGATGTCCATGCCGTTTTCCAGCGGCGTGCAGCAGGCGCGCAGCGTCCGGCCGGTGGCCTTGATGCGCACGATGCAGATGCCGCAGGCCGCGGTGTGGTCGAGATCCGGATGCTTGCACAGCGCCGGGATCTTGACCGAGACCTTCTTGGCCGCGTCGAGGATGGAGGTGCCCGCGGCGACTTCGACCGGGAGTCCGTTGATGATGGCCTTGACCGTCATGGTGCTTCCTTCGTTCGCTTCGGGTTACTTCTTCGCCACGGGCAGCAGGCGCTCGGTCCACTCGGACTCGAAGTAGCGCAGCGCCGACAGCACCGGGTTGGGTGTGGTCTGACCCAGCGCGCACAGCGAGCCGCGCTGCATGGTCAGGGCGATGCGCTTGATCTTGGCGATGTCGGCTGCGGTGCCCTTGCGCGCCGCGATCTTGTCGATGGTGCGCAGCATCTGGGTGCCGCCGATGCGGCAGGGCGCGCACTTGCCGCAGCTCTCGTCGACCGAGAAGTCGAGGTAGAAGCGCGACAGCTCGACCGTGTTGTCGCTCTCGTCCATCACGATCATGCCGCCGGAGCCCATGATCGAGCCGAGCTTGCCGAGATCCTCGTAGGTGATCGGGGTGTCGAGCAGGCTGGCCGGGATGAGGCCGCCGGACGGACCGCCGGTCTGCACCGCCTTGACCGGCTTGCCGGTGGTGGTGCCGCCGCAGATGTCCATCACCACCTGGCGCAACGTGGTGCCCATGGGGATCTCGATCAGGCCGCTGATCTTGACCTTGCCGGTGACGGCGAAGACCTTGGTGCCCTTCGAGCGGCCGACGCCGATGGCGCCGAACCAGGCGCCGCCGCGCAGGACGATCTGCGCGATGTTGGCCAGGGTTTCGACGTTGTTGACCATGGTGGGCTGGTCCCACAGGCCCTTCTGCGCCGGGTAGGGCGGACGCGGACGCGGGGTGCCGCGCTTGCCCTCGATCGAGGCGATCAGCGCGGTCTCCTCGCCGCAGACGAAGGCGCCGGCGCCGAGGCGGATCTCGCAGTCGAAGTCGAAGCCGGTGCCGAGGATGTTCTTGCCGAGCAGGCCGTTGGCCCGCGCCTGGCGGATCGCCTTCTCGATGCGCTCGATGGCGAGCGGGTATTCGGCGCGGATGTAGAAGATGCCGATCGAGGCGCCGATGACCCAGCCGCCGATGAGCATGCCTTCGATCACCGCATGCGGGTCGCCTTCGAGGACCGAGCGGTCCATGTAGGCGCCCGGGTCCCCTTCGTCACCGTTGCAGATGATGTACTTCTGCTCGCCGGGCCGGCTGGCGCGGGTGAGCTTCCACTTCATGAAGGTGGGGAAGCCGGCGCCGCCGCGGCCGCGCAGGCCGGAGGTTTCCAGCTCGGCGATGACCTGCTCGGCGGTCATGCCGGTCAGCACCTGCTTGGCGGCCTGGTAGCCGTCGCGGGCGATGTAGTCGTCGAGGTTCTCGGGGTCGATCACGCCGCAGTTGCGCAGCACGATGCGGTACTGCTTGCCGGTGACCGGCGTGTCCGAGCTCATCTCGGCGATCGACGGCACCTTGTAGGCCGTGACCGGCTTGCCGCCGGCGGCGTGCTTCTCGACGATCTCGGTGGCCATCGCCGCGGTGACGTTGCCGTACATGGTCGGGGTTTCGCCGCCGACCGAGACCTCGACCAGCGGTTCGAGGCCGCACATGCCGGCACAGCCGGTCTTGACGATCTGCGCGTCGAGGCCGGCCTTCTGCACCGCGTCCTTGATCGCCAGCATCACCGGCACGGCGCCGGCGGCGTCGCCGCAGGTGTTCAGGCCGACCTTGATGATCGCCTTCTTCTTGGCGACGGCGAGCAGCTTGGCCTTGTGCGCGTCGAGCTCGGCGGGGGTGAACTTGGGCATGGATCAGGCTCCCTTGGTGCAGGCGATGACCTGGTCGACGACGTCAGCCGCCTTGACCTTGGCCAGCACCTTCTCATTGACGGTGACGACGGGGGCGAGGCCGCAGCAGCCGATGCAGCGGACCTGCTGGAGGTGGAACATCTTGTCCGGGGTGGTCTCGCCCGGCTTGACCCCGAGCTTGGTGCTCAGCTTGGCCACGATCTCAGGCGCGCCCTTGAGGTAGCACGCGGTGCCCATGCACACCGAGATGATGTTCTTGCCGGGGGCTTCGAGCTTGAAGTAGTTATAGAAGGTGACGACCTCGTAGATGCGTGCGAGAGGCACGTCGAGGTGCTTGCCCAGCTCCTGGGCGGCGTCACGCGGCACATAGCCGAAGCGACCCTGGAGGTCGTGCAGCGCCATGATCAGGCTGCCCCGCTTCTCCTTCCACTTCTTGGCTATGGTGGCGATATCGGCTGGTCCGGTGGCTGCGGCCATGGGCGGCTCCTTGCGGGTGTCCACGAGCACTCTCGCCCCGCCCCATGCATCGGACAAAAGGATTATAAGACCCTGTTGTCCTTATGTCATAGACGCATTGAACGCTACTCGTTTGATGCCCTTATATGGATTCAGCGACGCATTCGCCGCACAATATGCGCCAATACGACACGAAAATACCCCTGGCGTCGCCTTGGTCTACGCTGGACGTATGGCCTGCACCCAGTCCAGCCATGCCTGCAGTCCGGCCCCGCTGCGGGTCGAAATCCTCAATAGCGGAGCCCGGCTATTGACCTGGGCAAGGTCGTCGCGCATGCGCTGCTCATCGAAATCCATGACCTCGGCGAGGTCGATCTTGCTCAGCAGGACGACATCGGCGGCCTGGAACAGGGTCGGATACTTGGCCACCTTGTCGTCGCCTTCCGGCAGGCTCATCAGCACGGCGTTCTTGTGCTCGCCCAGGGCGAAGCCAGCCGGGCAGACCATGTTGCCGACATTCTCGATGAAGAGAAACGAGCGCCCCGCGAGATCGAGCGCCGCCAGCCCGTCGGCGACCTCGGCGGCGGTGAGGTGGCAGCCGCGTCCGGTGTTGATCTGCACCACTGGTGCGCCGGCGGCGGCGAGGCGGTCGGCATCGCGCGTGGTCTGCAGGTCGCCCACCAGCACGGCGCAGCGCGACGGCCCGAGCAGTTCGACCGTCTTCTGCAACAGCGTGGTCTTGCCCGAGCCCGGAGCGCTCATCACATTGATGCCGACCAGACCCTTCGACTCGAGCAGGCGGCGGTTCGCGGCCGCGATCTGGTCGTTCTTCTGCAGCAGCGGCTTGGCGATGACGGTGACGTTGGGCATGGGGGCCTCAAGACAGGTTCGTGGTTCGTGGTTCGTGGTTCGTCGTTCCGAAGGGCGCTTGCGGAACGACGAACGACGAACGACGAACCACGAACGGTGGCAATGGATTCATTCGGTATCGCCGGTCAGCGATGCGATGGTGATGTCGTTGCCGGCGGTGATCTCGGCGGCGGCCTGCCCGCACGCCGGGCAGCGGAAGTCGCGCAGGCTCGGCGCATAATCCGCGGCGCAGGCGCGGCAGCGGGCCTGCATCGGCACCTCGCTCTGCTCCAGCACCGCGCCTTCGGCCATGGTGCCGAGCGACACCGCCTCGAAGGCCATGGCCAGCGATTCCGGCACGACCTGGCGGCGCACGCCGACCGACACCCGCACCACGCCGACCCGGACCAGGCCATTGGCCTTGGCCAGCTCCTCGACCTGGACGAGCAGGGCGGCAGCGATGCTCAGTTCGTGCATGGCGCGGGGTCCGGGGTCAGCATATGCGAGGCAGTTCTTCGCCGTGCGGACGCTGCACGATGCGGCGTCCGCCGGCGGTGGTTTTCAGCTCGGCCAGCGGCGGAGTCGCGGCAGTGATGCGGCCGATGATCGCGGCGTCACGGCCGAGCGGGTCGGCGCGCAGCAGGGCGAGGGCGCGCTCGGCCGCGGCGCCGGCGACGACGGCGACCAGCTTGCCCTCGTTGGCCACCGCCAGCGGATCGAGGCCGAGCAGTTCGGCGGCGTGGCGGCAGGCCGGGCTGATCGGAATGGCGCGCTCGTCGAGCTCGACCCCGACCGCGCCGTCCTCGGCGAGATCGGCGGCGACGCCGGCGATCCCGCCGCGGGTGGGATCCCGCATGAAGCGCAGTTCAGCGCCCAGCGTCAGCAGCGCGGCGCACAGGCGCAGCACCGGCGCGACGTCGCTGACCACCGGGGTCTTGAAGGCCAGGCCCTCGCGGCAGGCCATCACCGCCAGACCGTGCTCGGCGATGCGTCCGCTGACCAGCACGGCGTCGCCTGCTCGGACGCGACGCGGCGACAGCTCGACGCCATCGGCCAGCACGCCGACTCCGGCGGTGCTGATCAGCAGCCCGTCGCCACGGCGGCGCTCGACCACCTTGGTATCGCCGGTGACGATCGGTACGCCGGCCTCGCGCGCCGCCGCCGCCGCCGCGTCGAGCTGGCGATCGAGTTCCGCGAACGGCAGACCCTCCTCGATGATCAGCGACAGAGTCAGGGCGAGCGGCCGCGCGCCCATCACCGCCAGGTCGTTGACCGTGCCGCAGACCGCCAGCCGGCCGATGCAGCCGCCGGGGAAGTTGAGCGGCGTGACGACCGACGCGTCCGTCGTCACGCACAGCCGCCCGCCAGGGTTCGCCAGCACCGCGCCGTCGGTCAGCGGATCGAGGGCCGGATTGGCGAAGCGCGGGAGGATGTGGTCGGCGATCAGCCGCCGGGTCAACTCGCCGCCACCGCCGTGACCGAGCAGGACGAGATCGGTCATGGGTGGGCCACATCAGGGCAGCGGCCAGCGGCCAGCGGCCAGCGGCCAGCGGCCAACGGCCAGCGGCCAGCGGCCAACGGCCAGCGGCCAGCGGCCAGCGGCCAGCGACCAGCGACCAGCGGCTCACCGTCCATACTTGTACCACGCCGCGCAGGTCCCCTCCGACGACACCATGCACGGCCCGACCGGGTTCGTCGGGGTGCAGCCGTTGCCGAACAACGGGCAGTCCTTGGGCTCGGCCTTGCCCTGGATGACCTCGCCGCAGCGGCAGGCCCCCTGCTCGTCGTCGCGCTCGGTGTCGAGGCCGTAGTGCACCGCGGCGTCGAAGCGGCGGTAGGCGGCGCGCAGGCGCAGGCCGCTGCCGGGGATGGTGCCCATCGCCCGCCAGGTCGCGTCGCAGGGCTCGAAGACCTTGTCGATCAGGGTCTGGGCGTGCGGATTGCCCTCCGGCTTCACCGCCACGGTGTAGCGGTTGTCGAGCCCGGGCGCGGTATCGCGCTTCATTTCGCACAGGCGCTCGATGCCGGCGAGCATCGACGCAGGCTCGAAGCCGGCGACGACGCAGGCCTTGCCGTGGCGCTCGACGATCGGCCGGTAGGCCTCCGAGCCGATGACCACGCTGACGTGGCCGGGGCAGAGGAAGCCGTCGAGGTGCGCGCCGCCGTCCTCGGCCAGCAGCGCGAGCATCGCCGGCACCACCAGCTTGTGCGCGGTCAGCACGCGGAAGTTGGTGAGCTGCTGTTCCTCGGCGTCGAGCACCGCCTGGGCCGTGGCCGGCGTCGTGGTCTCGAAGCCGACGGCGAGGAAGACGACCTGGCGATCCGGATGCTGCGCCGCCCAGCGCACCGCGTCGATCGCCGAATAGACCACCAGGATGTCGGCGCCGCGCGCCCGCGCCTCGGCCAAACTGCCGCCGCGGCCCGGCACCCGCACCATGTCGCCGTAGGTGGCGATGGTCACGCCCTGGCGTCCGGCCAGCTCCAGCGCCGCGTCGATGTAGCCCTGGGCGGTGACGCAGACCGGGCAGCCCGGGCCCGAGAGCAGCTTGAGCGACGGCGGCAGCATCCCGCGCACGCCGCTGCGGAACAGCGAGACGGTGTGCGTGCCGCAGACCTCCATCAGGGTCACGCGCTTGCCGGCGCAGGCCTCGGCGATGCGTTCGGCGGACGTGCTCACGCCAGTTCCGCCGGCATCTCCGCCACGCCCATCTCCTGCAGATACTCCCAGGTCTTGCGCGCCTCGGCCGGATCGACCTCCTGCAGGGCCATGCCGGCGTGGACCAGCAGCCACGCGCCGACCTTGGCGTCCGGCGTCATCGCCAGCGAGACGCGCAACTCGTTGCCCTGGAAGTCGAGCACGCCGGTCTTGCCGTCGATGGCGGTGAGACGACCTGGTACTGCGAGGCACATGCGAGGTACAGGCTAGACAGCGGCCCCCTCAGGCAACCACGGCCACCGCCTCAGAAGGCGGCGGGCGGGACCACCGGATCCGGCCGCGGTTGAGCCGGTGCGGCTGCGCCACCGCCCATCTCACCCTCGGGGTCGGCGTCGAGCACCGTGCTGATGGCGGCAGCGGCGGTGAAGACGACGGCCAGCGGCAGGCCACGCTCCTCGATGCGGCAACCGTCAGGCGTCGCATCCCAGCGCATGCTCCAGACCGGCAGGTGCTCGATCGCCATCGGCAGCGGCGGCACCAAGCCGCGCTCCTCCGCCGGGACCAGCGCCAGGGCCATCGGCCCCCAGGTGCGCACGGCTGCCGGCAGGTCAACAAACACGGAGCAGGCCGGGGCGTCCGCCGCCGGGACCGCGCTGGCGATGCCGGGCCAATCGGCCGGTTCGGCATTCAACGTCGCGACCAGGCGGTCGGGGTAGGCGGTGATGGCTACCTGGCCGGCGGGCGTCAGCCCTGCTGCGCCCTTGGGCAGCGGACCCGGCTGGTCGAGGGTCCCTTGGGGCAGTTCGAGCCACCCCGCGATCTGCCGTACCGCCTCCACCGGATCAGCGCCCGGGCGCAGGCCGAGGACCAGCGCCACGCGCGGCAGCGGCGCTCCCGGACGGATTTCGAGCGCCAGGTCGCCACTCCAGGCGGTGGAAAGCATGCGCCGTATCCGTTCGTCGGCCATGTCCTGGGGGTTCTCGTCCACCTCCGTCAGCGGCTGCGCCAACGGCGGGATCAGGCCGATCGACAGGCTGGCGACGCGGTCGGCGCTAACCGGGACGGCGTAGGCCGGCCGTCGCATTGGCCAGGCGATGCAATCGACAAGTGGCAGCGCGGTGCCGAACAGCAAGGTCATCGGCACCAACGGCGAGACGGACGTCGCGCCAGTGACACGGACCGAGCCGGTGATCTCCGTGCCCACAACCCCGATATTCCCTTCGACGACCGGTCTGAGGTCTCGCCAGCCCGCACCGAAGAACATGCCGACCAGGGCCGGATCGCCGTCCAGCCCGGATAGAGCGGCATAGCGGGCGAGCAACGGTCCGGCGTCGAGGCTGAACCAGGCAGCGGCCGGCGGTGGTGGAGCAGGGGCGGCGGCCACGCGCTCGGACAGCCAGTCGGTCGAAGCGAAGGCGAAGCGGGGACCATCGCGGCCGACGTACGCGCCGCCTGTCAGGAGCTTGCCGGCGAATGGCCCGACCTGCGGCGGAACCGCCCGCACCGGCAACGCCAAGGGGCGCTTCAGCCGTGCACTCTCGGCCTTGAGCACCGCGTCGATCTGCTGCTGCCGTTCAGCCAGCATGGCGTCGAATCGCTCGATGAGACGTCCGGCCGCCGGACCGGCATCCAGGACGGCAAGCATGCGCTGATCGGCCGGTTTCGCACTGGTCGCATCGCGCGCCGCATAGGTCAAGCCCCGCCCCTCGCCTGCCATGGCCAACCAGCAGGCGGTGAAGAACCGCTCCTTGGCGGCGAGCCGCCCGAGGAACTGCTCGATCCGCACAGGCAAATCGTGCATAGCGGCCGCCATGCGCGGATCGGCCAGCAGGCTGAACGGCTTGGCTTTCCGCATCTGCGGCCGCAGCGTCTCGAGATCGAGGGCGAGGCGGAACGGCGCCGTCGGGTCGAGATACGGCAGCAGGGCCTGGGCCGGAGCGCTCCAGGCGGCGGGCGGTGCGGCCGCTGGCGCGGGCACCTGTGCTTCTCCAGCCCGGAGGGTGAAGGGCGCCGCCAGCGCGACCAGGACGCCAGCAGCGCAGGTCGCCGTGAGGATGGGATGGGTGGCCATGAACCAGACTCCGGTCTGCAGGGTGGTCAGTGGGATGGTGGTTGCTGGAAGCGTCCCGGCCGCGGCCTGGGACGCGACGCTGGTGGCGAGACCGGCTGGGGCGGCATGCGCCGGCGCGGCGCACAATGCTGCCAGCGCAATTCCCGCTGTGACGCCGACGCCCCGACGCTGCAGCAGATCGCGCAGGCGCTCGCGGGCACGCGACAGGCGCATGGCGCAAGCCCCCTCGCCGATGCCCAGGGCGTCTGCGGCCTCGGCCTGGTCCAGCCCGGCGAAGTAATGCAGCTCCACAGCGGCGCGCAGCGACTCGGGCAACTCCAGCACGGCAGCGCGCACCGCCTCGCTGTCGACCGGTTCATCGGCCGGCGGTGGCGGCGGCAGGGCGCCCTCGTGACGGCGACGGCGGCGGCCGGAGCGCAGCAGGCGGCAGCAGGCGTCGTGCACCAGCCTGGCCAGCCATGGGCGGAAGGGACGCTGCGGATCGTAGCGTTGGGCGGATCGCACGAGTTGCACCAGCGCCTCCTGGGTCGCGTCGTCGGCGTCGGATGAGCGGCCCAACAGGCGGCTGGCCTGGGCGTGGGCGACATCGCTTGCCACCACCAGAACGCGATCGAGGGCGGCGCGGTCGCCCGTGGCCGCCCACTGCGCCAGATCTGCACCGGCATCGGGAACGCTGTCGAGCATGGCCATCAGCAACTATCACCCGCCCAGGCGGGAAACCTCACATGATTTGCAAACATCAATCGCATCAGCAGTTGCATCCGGTCCACGGAGGCGCGGGAAAGCGCATTGCGGCGGCAGGCGGCGCGTGATCGTCGGCGCATGCTGCTGCGCATCCTCGCGGTCCTCGGCCCGATCTTCCTGCTCATCGCCGCCGGGCGGATCCTGCGCCGCGCCGGAGTGCTCAGCGAAGCGGGCGCCGCCGATCTTGCCAAGCTGCTCTACTGGTTCGCCCTGCCGGTGCAGCTGATCGTGCTCGGAGCCTCGGTCGACGTCGCCGCCCATGCCGACATCCGCCTCATCCTCGCCGTGGTCGCGGCCTATGCCGCCACCTTCGCCCTCGGCTGGTGGCTGAGCCGCGGCGTCGAGCCAGCCGCGCGCGGCTCAGCCCTGGGCGTCGCGGTGCGCGCCAACGGCGCCTTCGTCGCCCTGCCCATGGTCGAGCTGGCGGCGGCGCAGCTGCCCCCCACCGACGGTGCTGCCCTGCGCGCCGCCTTCGCCGTGCTGCTCGCGCCCAGCGTCATCCTGTTCAACATCGGCGCAGTGCTGGCCTTCCGCCTGCCGCACCACGGCCTGACCCGCGCCGGCCTGCTGCAGGGGGTGGACGAGATCTGGCGCAATCCGCTGATCATCGCCTGCGTCGCCGGCCTCGCCCTCGGCGCCTGGCGTCCCGGCCTGCTCACCGGCACGGTGGTCGGCGCCGGGCTGACCATGGCCGCCGGCGCCGCCATCCCGCTCGCCCTGCTGCTCGCTGGCTTCGGGCTGAGCGGCGAGGGCCTGCGCAGCCACGCCGGCATCCTCGCCATCGCCACCGTCGGCAAGCTGGTGGTGGTGCCCGGCCTGACCTGGCTGGCGGGCTGGTGGCTCGGCTGCCCACCTGCCGCCGTCGCCGCCGCGGTCTTCCTCATGGCAGCGCCGACAGCCATGGCCTCGGTGCCGATGGCGCGGCTGCTCGGCGGCGATGTGGCGCTCGCCGTCGCCGGCGTCACCGCAACGACCGTCGCGGCAGTGCTCTCCCTCGCCGGCTGGCTGCTGGCCATGGGCTGGTGGATGGCGCGAGGCTCATAGGCCCGCCACCCAGGCCTGACCCAGGGCGATGCCGCCGTCGCCCGGGGGGACCAGCCGATGGATCAGCACGCGCCGGCCAGCGGCTTCCAGGCGACCTGTCAGACCGTACAGCAGCCGTCGGTTGGCGAAGCAGCCGCCGCTCAGCGCCACCGTCTCCTCCGGTCGGCGCAGCACCGCAGCGGCGAAGGCGTCGCACACCGCCTCGTGGAAGGCCAAAGCAAGGTCGGCGGGATCGCCGCCTGCCAGCAGGCCGCGCACCAGCGGCGCCGGATCGAGCCCGTCGAATGCCAGGCGCACGCCCGGCCGTCCGCGCAGCGCCGCCTGCTCGACCGCGATCGCCGCCTCGCCCTCGAAGCGATTGCCATCGCACAGGCCGAGCAGCCAGGCGACGCCATCGAACAATCGGCCGAGGCTGGAGCAGGCCACCGCGCGCGGCAGGCGGGCCTGAGCTACCGCGATGATCTCCGGATCGAGTGGCCGCGGCAGGTGCACCGGCCAGTCGGAGCCGAACGCGCGATGCAGCAGTCCGAGCGCCGGTCGCCAAGTGTCTTCAGCGCCGCTGTCGCCGCCGAGCAGCGGAAAGGTCGCGAGATGCGCGACGCGTTCGCAGTTGGCACCCTCCAGGCGCAGCACCTCGCCGCCCCACACCGTGCCATCGCTGCCGTAGCCGGTGCCGTCGCAGACCACCGCCAACGCCGGTCCGGCGTGGGCGTGCTCGGCCAGGCAGGCGGCGGCGTGGGCGTGGTGGTGCTGCACTGCGATCACCGGCAGGCCGAGCGAACGGCCATGGCGGACACTGTGATAGGCCGGGTGCAGGTCGACGACGACTGCCTCAGGCGTGAGACGCAGCAGCTCCTGCAGTCGCGCCGTCGCCTCCAGCCAGTTGCGGAAGGCGGCGGGGTTCGCCAGGTCGCCGAGGTGCTCGCTCAGCACGCAGCGCCCATTGCCGGCCAGGCCGATCACCGCCTTGAGGTCGCCGCCGAGCGCCAGCACCGGCCGCGCGGCCGGCAGCGCGATCGGATCCGGCACGAAGCCGCGCGCCCGGCGCAGCGGCGTCGCACCCAGCCACACCGAATCGTCGAGCGGCCGCGCGATCGGCCGGTCGTGCACGAGGAACGTGTCGGCGATGCCGGCCAGACGTTCCTGCGCTTCGGCGTTGTCGCGGCACAACGGTTCACCGGCGGGGTTGCCCGAGGTCATCACCAACGCCGCTGGCGAGGCCTGCAGCAGCAGCAGGTGCAGCGCGGTGTAGGGCAGCATCAGGCCGAGCAGATCGCTGCCCGGTGCGACCGACGCGGCGAGCATGCCGCGACGCGGCGCGAGCACGATCGGGGCGGCGCTCGACAGCAGCCGTGCTTCATCGTCGGGCGTCAACTCCACCAGATTGCGAGCAGTGGCAAGGTCGCGCACCATCACCGCGAACGGCTTGGCGTCGCGCTGCTTGCGACTGCGCAACCGCACCACGGCCGCCTCGTCATCCGCGCGCACCGCGAGATGGAAGCCGCCGAGGCCCTTGATCGCGACGATGCGCCCGGCGTGCAGCAGCCGTGCCGCCTCGGCGATGGCGTCGCTGGCCGCTGGTAGCTGGTCGCTGGTCGCTGGCCGCTG
>JALHRW010000050.1 GCA_022841245.1 Planctomycetota bacterium | reverse complement strand
CAGGCTGCGCCTTCGAGCAGCGCCTGCGGCAGACCCTCGCGCCAGGACGGCAGGCACACGGCGTGGGCCCGGGCGTAGACCGCGCGCATGTCCGCGGCCGGGCCGTGCCAGGTCAGCCAGCCGGCGGCCAGCCAGGCCCGCAGCTGATCGCCCGGGATGGCGTCGCGGTTGCCCTCGACGGCTGGTCCGACCAGTTCAAGCCGGACCGCTGCGCCCTGCTCTGCCAGCCGGCGGCCGGCCTCGGCGAACTCGGCGATGCCTTTGGCCCGCAGCAGGCGCGCGGGCAGCACGACGATGAACGGACCGGGCGGCGCGGGAGCGGGATGGAAGCGTTCGCAGTCGACCCCGGACCCCGGGATCAGCGCCAGCCGTCCGGGCTCGACCAGGCCGGCGCGCAGCAGCGTGCCGGCGTCATCGGCGTTCTGCACCACCACGCGCTGGTGCGGCCGCGACAACGCGGCGCGCAACGCCGGGCGCAGCGCCAGCCGCAGCAAGCGCTGTGCGGGCCGTGCGCCGGTGAAGAGGTAGCCGAGGCCGCAGAAGTGCGAGACCACCCCGCACGACGGCGCCAGCAGGGTCGCCAGGCCGCCGGCCAGGATCGGCTTCACCGCACGCAGGTGCAGGACGGCGGGCCGCAGCCGCCGCACCAGCCCAGCGATCGACAGCACGGCGGCGACCTCGTGCTCGGGCGCCATGCCCAGGCGGTCGAGGGCGACGGGGTGGAACGGCCAGCCGTCGGCGGCGATGGCCTGAGCGGCCGGCTCGTCCGGCGCGGCGACGTGCACGTCCCAGCCCGCCTGCCGTGCCGCCCGCGCCAGACCGAGGCGGTTGGCGTGGAAGTCGGCGGGGTCGTTGAGCACCAGCAGCAGACGGCGGCTCATGGCATCCACCGCCGACGCCAGGCCTGGAACATCAGCACCGGCCACAATCGGTAGGCGTGGTTCTGACGACCAGCGAGGTGCTGGCGCCACACCGAGCGGATCATGGCGGGATCGAACAGGCCGTCCGTGGCGAGACCGGCCAGGAGGTCCTCGGCCCACGGCCGCAACGGACCGCGCAGCCAGTCGCCGACCGGCATGGCGAACCCCTGCTTGGGACGATCGGTCAGGCCGGTCGGGACGTGGCGGGCCAGGACGGCGCGCAGTGGCAGCTTGCCGACGCCGTCCTGCAGCAGCAGGCGTTCCGGCAGCGACCAGGCGAACTCGACCAGGCGCTGGTCGAGCATGGGTACGCGCGTCTCCAGGGCGACGCCCATCGCTGCGCGATCGACCTTGGCCAGGATGTCGTCCGGCAGGTAGGTCAGCTGGTCGAACAGCTGCATGCGCGCGACCGGCTCAGTCGGCCAGTCCGCTCCGGGCCGGGTCAGGGCCGTGGGCGGTTCGCTGGCGCCCGGCAGGACGAGACCCGGGACCAGCCAGTTGGAGACGATGGCGTGGTAGGCGTCGTCGATGCCATCGGCGCGCAGCAGCGATCCGGCGACCTGGGCCTTGCGCCCGAACTGCCGGTGCCCGGTCGGCAGGATGCGGTCGTAGGCCTCCCAGGCCCGTACCGGCACCGCCCCGATCAGGGTGCCGATGGCGCGGCGCAGCCAGCGCGGCAGGCGGGCGGCGCGCGACCAGATCCGCGTCCCGGTGGTGTAGCGCACGTAGCCGGCGAACAGCTCGTCGCCGCCGTCGCCCGACAGCGCCACCGTGACGTGCTGGCGGGCCATGGCGCAGACCAAGGCGGTGGGGATCTGCGACGAGTCGGCGAAGGGTTCGTCGTAGAGGTCGGGCAGCCGCGGGATCACCGCCAGGGCGTCCGCTGGTGTCGCGGTCAGGGTGATGTGGTCGGTGCCGAGGTGCTGGGCGACGGCCGCGGCGTGCACCGTCTCGTCGAAGTCGGGTTCGCCGAAGCCGATGGTGCAGGTGCGCACCTGCCTTGTCGACTGGGCCTGCATCAGCGCCACCACGGTCGAGCTGTCGATGCCGCCGGAGAGGAACGCGCCGAGCGGCACGTCGGCGACCATCTGCTCGCGCACCGCAGCGCGCAGCAGCCGCTCCAGCTCGTCGGCGGCTTCGCTGGCGCTGCCGGAGAACGGCGCGGACCGGCCGCGGGCCGCGGCCTCGGCCGCCGACCAGTACGGCACCGGCCCCTCCTGGCCATCGGGGCCGAACCGCAGCCAGGTGCCGGGGGGCAGCTTGGCGATGCCGGGATGGATGGTGTAGGGCGCGGGGATGTAGCCGTGGCGCAGGAACAGGGCGGTGGCGCCGCGATCGATGCCGCCGCGCCAGCGCGGGTGGACGCGCAGAGCCTTCAGTTCGCTGGCGAACACCACCGCCTCGTCGAGGCGGCCCCAGTAGAGCGGCTTCTCGCCCAGACGGTCGCGGGCCAGCCACAGCTCGCGGCTGCGCGCGTCCCACAGGGCGAAGGAGAACATGCCGCGCAGCCGGCGCAGGGCCGCGGGGACGCCCCATTGCCGGCACGCCAGCAGCAGCACCTCGGTGTCGCTGCGCGAGCGGAAGGCGTGGCCCAGCGACTCCAGTTCGGCGCGCAGCTCCGGCCAGTTGTAGATCTCGCCGTTGAACACCACGACCAGCCCGCCGTCGGCGGTGGCCATCGGCTGGTGGCCGTCGGGCGAGAGGTCGAGGATGGCGAGCCGGCGGTGGCTGAGCGCGACGGCCTGTCCGGGGTCGCTCCACACGCCGCCATCATCAGGGCCGCGGTGCTGCAGCGTGTCAGCCATGCGCGAGGCGACCCCGCGCAGAGTCGCGGCATCGAGCTGACGGTCGATCAGGCCGGCTAGTCCGCACATGACGGAGCCTCCAGCCAGCGCGGGGCGATGCGCTCGGGCGCGTAGTCCATGGACCAGCGCGCTGCGGCAGCACCGAGGCGGGTGCGCAGGGCGGGATCGCGCTGCAGCCGGCTGATGGCGCCGGCCAAGGCGGGGACGTCCGCCACCGGCACCAGCAGACCGTTCACCCCGTCGCTGATCATCTCCGCCGGCCCCGAGGGGCAGTCGCAGGCGACGCAGGCGCAGCCGGCGGCCATGGCCTCGGCCAGGGCGTTGGGCCAGCCCTCGCAGCGCGACGGCAGGATGAAGGCCAGCGCATGCGGCATCCAGGCGCGGGGATCGGGCACCGCGCCGACCAGACGCACGCGCGCAGCGAGGCCGGAGGCTGCGGCGGACGCGGTCAAGGCGGCGCGCTCGGGGCCCTCGCCGAGGATGACCAGATCCAGGTCCGGCAGCGTGGCCAGCGCCGCCAGCAGCAGGTCGAAGCCCTTCTGGCGGTCGAGGCGGCCGATGGCGAGGAGGTAGGGACGTGGCGGTGCGCCGGGAGGCGCAGCGCCGCAGGTCGTGGCGGCCTCGACCGGATTGGGGATGGCGACCACCCGGCCGGCTGGCAGGCGGAGTCCGTCGATCAAGGCCCGGCGGGTGCCCTCGGCCGGAGCGACGATGCGCGCGGGCAGCCGGTACAGCGTGCGGATGGCCAGGCGGTACCAGCGGCCGAACAGCGACGGATGCACCCGCACGCTGGCGGTCAGGCCAGACAGGCGGCCGGTGAGGATGCAAGCCGCGATGGCCGGCAGACTCGCCGACTCCATGAACGAGACGATGCGGGTCGGGCGCTGCTGACGCAGGATCCGCACCAGGCCGGCGACCCGGCGGACGAAGGTCAGAGCCTTGCCGAGCGGATTGCCGCTGGCCGGCGCGGCGACGGCGATCAGCCGGCCGGCGGTCGGATAGACCGGCGGGGCCGGATCGAAGATGGCGAAGGCCACGGCGTGCGACGTTGCCCAGACCCGGCTCAGCAGGGCGGCGACCCGTTCGGCGCCGCCGCGGCCGAGGCCGTGGATGACGATCAGGATGCGTTCGCGGCGGGAACGCGGCGGTGTTGGCCGCTGCAGGAACGTGGCGTAGGCCCGGACCGAGGACTCCAGACTGAAGCTGTGCGTGATACGCCGGCGCGCTGTCGCGCCCAGTTGCCGGCGCGCCGCGGCCGGCATGGCGGCGAGCCGCATCAGGCCGGCGGCCAGGGCGGCGCTGTCGCCGGGCGGCACGACCAGACCACCGTTGCCGAGCAGCCGCGCCGCATCGCCGACCGCGGTGACCAGGCAGGGTAGTCCGCAGGCCATCGACTCGCCGACCGCATTGGGCAGGCCCTCGCTGAGCGAGGACAGCACCGAGAGGTCGCAGGACGCCAGCACGGCCGGTATGTCCTCGCGCCGGCCGAGCGGATGGACACGCCGTCGGGCATCGGGCTCCAGGCCAGCGAGATGCGGCGCGAGCAGGGGGCTGCCGGGATCGGCGCCCTCGCCGGCCAGCACCAGGTGCAGGCGCGCATCGCGGGCTGCGGCAATCGCGAACGCGGCCAGCAGACCGGCATGGTCCTTGATCGGATCGGCCCTGGCGACCATCACCGCCGCGATCCCGTCCTCGCCCAGGCCCCAGGCCTGCCGCAGTTCCTGCCGGGCCGTGGGATCGGGCCGGAACCGTCCGGTGTCGAAGCCGTTGGGCAGGTAGGCCCACCGTCTCGGGCGGTAGCCGAGGGCCTGGTGGTGGCGCAGGCCGGCGAGCGCGTTGCCGACGATGGCGGTGGGCCGGCCGCTGAGCAGAGTCAGCAGGCGCAAGGCCAGCCGGGTCGAGGCGCCGTAGCCGGCCGGATCGGCATCGGCGCAGCGCAGGTTCCACACCAGCCGTCCGGGCCGGCCGGCGAGCAGCCAGGCGAGGGTGGCGGTGAGGTCCGCGTGGTAGAGCCAGCTCATCACCGCATCCGGCTGCTGGCGGCGCATCCAGCGGCACAGCCGCAGCAGCCCGCGTGGATCCGGCCGGCCCGGGTGCATGCCCAGCTCCAGCACCGGTACGCCGGCCTGGCGCAGCCGCCCGGCGTGCTCGCCGCCACTGCGCAGCGAGCAGACCGTCACCCCGGCCGGCGCGGCGAGGACCAGACGCGTCAGCATCGCCTCGGCCCCGCCGGAGCCGAGACCGGTGATCACGTGCAGCGTGCGGGTGGCCTCGCCTGCCATGGCTCAGGGCTGGCGCTTCGGCAGCGCTGCCGCCCAGTCGAGCAGCCGCACCGTCCAGGCGTCCTCGTCGTAGTCGCGCTGCACGCGGGCGAAGCCGGCGCGGGCGATGCGCTCGCAGTCCTGGGGGTGGGCCAGGTACCAGTTCGCCTTCTCGATCGCATCGTCGATCGAGTCGTAGTAGACCGCCTCGACGTCGGGTTCGAAGATCTGCGCATGCAGGTCCATGGCCGCTTTGTCGCACAGCTGCATGCAGCCGTGCCACGGCGCTTCGTAGAGCCGCATGTTGCCGGTCTCGCGCCGCTCCGAGTAGTGCATGTTGATGCAGATGCGGTGGCGGAGGTAGGTCTGCGTCCGCTCGGCGTCGCTGAGCGAACGGACCCGGCGCGGGATGAAGCCGTAGCCGCGGATGGGCGTGACGAAGCCGGCGAAGCCGGCCAGCGGCCAGCGTCCGTGGATGCTCAGACGGCGGCCGAAGGCCCGGTTCAGCGCGGCGAAGCGCGGGCCCTTCTGGCGGTAGAGCGAGCCGATGTAGATCAGGTCGCGGTCCCGCCGGCCCCACGACGCCTCCACCGCGGCGACATGCGCCGCGTCGCCGGTGCGGGCCCGGGTCAGCGGCCACCAGAACGAGTGCGCGCAGCCCCAGCGGCGCAGGATCTCGGGCATGCTGAAATCGGCGGAATACGACGGGCTGACGTAGAAGGCGCCGTCGAAGGCCCACAACGCCGGCACGGTACGGGGATACGACGCGGGCGGATCGTCGATGCAGCCGAGGACGAGGCGCTGGTCGCGGAAGCGGGTGGCCAGCCATTCCGGCGGGAAGGGGTTGAAGAACGAGCATACCACCACGTCCATGCCCGCGCTGGCCTGCTCGAAGGCGCTGAGCAGGCGAGTCATCGCCGGGTTCCCGTCGCGCCACAGCCGGTCGAGGCGGTCGGTGGTCCCGGCCTCGCGCCAGTCGAGATGGTCGCGCGGATTGAAGAAGGTGACGTCCCAGCGGTCGTTGAGCGTGACCGGCGGCTTCGTTGGCGAGAGCAGGAGTGCCCTGCGCCGGCTCATGCCGGCGTCCGGGCCGTGACGTTGAGGCTCATCAGTCTGCCGCTGGGGTCGAGGTGCGGGACGTAGGCCCGGCTGAAGTCATCGTAGCCCTGCGGCAGGAAGTCCTGCCAGCGGTAGCGTTCGACGTTGATGAAGCCCGCCCTGGTCAGCAGCACGCCGAGGCTGGCGAAGTCGAAGGCGATGTGGTGGAAGTTCTGGTCGTAGGTCTGGCCGCCGTAGAGCAGACCCTGCAGGCGCTCCAGGCTCGCCGTCTCGCGGTAGACCTCGACGATGGCGGCGAAGTCCGGCACCGCCAGGCGCAGCAGCCCGCCCGGCACCAGCACGCGCCGCCACTCGCGCAGCACCAGGTCGAGCTCCTGCCGCTTGAAGTGCTCGAGCACATGCGAGCCGTAGATCTCGGCCACCGAGCGGTCGGCGAAGGTGTCCAGCCGGCGGACGTCGCAGACCACGTCGATGTGGTCGAAGTGGATGATGTCGACATGGGTCCAGCCGGGCAGGAACCGCTTCCCGCAGCCGAGGTGCAGCCGGACAGGAGGTGGTGCGCTCATGGGTTCCCAGCGGAGAAGACGCGGTTGGAGGCGGGGCGGGGCGCCCAACCTGGCGCAGCGATCATGGTGGACCCACGGCCTGTGCACAACGGCTGGCGGTGCTCGGGCGGCGTAGGCAGGCGAGCGCGATCAGCAGGCCGGTGGTGCAGCCGCCCGCCGCCCCGAGCGGCAGGCTGGCCAGGCCGAGCAGCGGTGCGAGCAGCAGATCGAGCGCGATCCACACCGCTGCGCCGCAGGCGGTGGCGAGCAGGCCGAGGTGGTTGCCGCCCGACGAGGCCAGCGCCCGCATGGCCACGATCTGGCACGGGTAGACCAGCACCCAGAGCGCGAACCAGCGCAGCAGGGCGGTCACCTCGCCGGCGTCGCGCTCGCTGAACATGCCGCGTTGCAGGACCAGCGCGACGATCGGCCCGCCCAGGCAGGCCAGCGCGATGGCGGCGACCAGGCCGCAGCCGGCGGCGAGCAGCAGGCTCTGCCGCACGGCGGCATGGAACCGCGTGCGGTCGCCGAGCGCGAGGTTGTTGAACAGCGGCAGCACCGCTGTGCCCAGCGCGGCGGCGGAGAGGCCGAGCAGCGGGGTGACGATGCGTTGCGCGTAGCCGAAGCCGGCCAGCGCGCCGGCTCCCTGGCGGGTGGCGACCGCCTGGTCGACGAAGCCCGGCAGCATCGCCACGATCCCGGTGGCCAGCGCGGCGGCGAACTGGACGCCGAGGTCGACGCCGGCCGCGGGGGGAGGGCCGCCCGCCTCGCTGGCGGCCAGGCGGCGCCAGGCCGCCAGGACCACGACGAGTTCGAGGACCGCACCGGCCGCGGTCGCCAGCACCAGGCCCGCCGCCGTAGGCGGCGCCGGAGCTGCGAGCACGGCGAGCACGACGATCAACGGCGTGATGGCGGGGACCAGCATCGGCACGGCGAAGCGGGCATGCGACTTGAGCAGGCCGCCGACGCACAGCCCGAGTCCCATCGGCAGGAGCAGGGCGCAGGCCCACGGCGCCAGGGCGACAGCCTCGGCCAGCTTGTCCGGGTCGAAGGAGCCGGCGACCAGACCGACCAGCCAGGGGGCCAGCAGTGCCGCCGGGATCGCCACCAGCACGACGGCGGCCATCAGCCGCAGCAGCAGGCGGACGGTCCAGGCACGCAGCCCGCAAGCTCCGGCACGGACCTGGGCATAGCGCGGGGTGACCGCGGCCTCGAACGCGCTGGCCAGCAGGTAGGCCAGTCCGACCGGGAGGAGGATCGCGGCCATGAAGACCTCGATCGCATCACCGCGGCCATAGTGCGTGGCGACCACGGCTTCCCGCACCACCGTGACCGCCTTGGCCGCGATCATCAGCAGGCCGATGCGGACCGTCCCGGAGAGCAGCGTGCGCAGGATGGGGCTGCTCATGCCAGCTGGCCGCTCACCGGATCACAGCCGCCACAGTTCGAGGCCCGCCACGGCTGCCGCCTCGCGATCGACGATCGCCTTCACGTCCAGCACGGGTGCGCCCGGCGGCAGCGCCGCCGCCAGCTGGGCCGGGGTGAGGCAGCGGAACTGCTTGTGCGCGACCGCCAGGATGACCGCTTCGGCCATCGGCAGGGGCGCTCCCGGGACCAGCTTCAGCCCGTATTCGTGCGCCGCCTCGGCGGCGTCGGCGACCGGATCGACCACCACCGGCTCGCAGCCGAAGCGGCGCAGCTCGGCGATGATGTCCACCACCTTGGTGTTGCGCACGTCCGGACAGTCCTCCTTGAAGGTCAGCCCGAGGACCAGGACGCGGCTGCCGAGGATCGGCCGGCCCCGCCGGGCGAGCAGGCGCACGCATTCCTGGGCGACGAACACGCCCATGCCGTCGTTGATGCGCCGGCCAGCCAGGATCACCTCGGGATGGTAGCCCTGCTCCTGCGCCTTGTGGGTCAGGTAGTACGGATCGACGCCGATGCAGTGGCCGCCGACCAGGCCGGGGGTGAAGGGCAGGAAGTTCCACTTGCTGCGCGCCGCCGCCAGGACGTCGTTGGTATCGATGCCGATGCGGTGGAAGATCAGCGCCAGTTCATTCATCAACGCGATGTTCAGGTCCCGCTGCGTGTTCTCGATCACCTTGGCCGCCTCGGCCACCTGCACGCTGACGGCGCGGAAGACGCCGGCCTGGATCGCATCGCCATAGACGCCGGCGACGCAGCCGAGCGTCGCCGCATCGCTGCCGCTGACGACCTTGGTGATCCGCTCGATGGTGTGCTCGCGATCGCCGGGATTGATCCGCTCGGGGCTGTAGCCGTAGGTGAATCCGGCGCCTGGCGCCAGGCCGCTGGTCGCGGCCAGGATGGGGACGCAGACCTCCTCGGTCGCGCCCGGGTACACCGTGCTCTCGTAGACCACGACCGAGCCGGCGGGCATGTGCGCGCCGACCAGCTTCGACGCCTGCACCAGCGGGGTGAAGTCCGGGCGCTTGGCCGTGTCGACCGGGGTCGGGACGGCGATGATGAAGAAGCGGCACCGGCGCAGGTCCTCGGGCGCATCGGTGAACGCGATCCCGCTCGCCGCGATGCCCGCATCGCCGACCTCGCCGATGGGGTCATGGCCGGCGCGGAGCCGGGTGATCTTGTCCCGGTTGATGTCGAACCCGACCACGCGGAAGCGCTTGGCCAGGCAGCACGCCAACGGGAGGCCGACGTAACCGAGGCCGACGACGGCCAGCTCGCCCTGGCGGGAGCGGAGATCATTCAACACGTCATCGCTGCTGCAGGTCATAAGTCGTGCAAGTTAGAGTCGGATTCCGCGTGGTACAGGGGCTGCTGGCTCCTGCGCGGCCGTCGTTTGCCACGTCTCAGCGCCGCGCCTGCTCCACGTTGTCCAGGTACCAGCGGTAGGCCCCGGCGATGCCATCGGCCAGGTCGATCTTCGGCTGCCAGCCGAGGCCGGTCAGGCGCGAGACGTCCATCAGCTTGCGCGGGGTGCCGTCGGGCTTGCCGGCGTCCCACACCACCGGACCACGGTGGCCGACCGTGCGCTGGACCAGCTCGGCCAGCTCGCGGATGGTGACGTCCGTGCCGCAGCCGACGTTGATCAGGTCGCCTGGGACCTGGCCGGCGTGGACGTTGGCGAGCAGGTGCAGACAGGCGCTGGCGAGATCGTCGACGTGGAGGAACTCGCGCTTCGGTGTGCCGCTGCCCCACAGCGTCACCGGCGCGTCGCCCGCCAGCTTCGCCTCGTGGAACTTGCGCATCATCGCCGGCAGGACGTGGCTGCCGTTGAGGTCGAAGTTGTCGCCAGGGCCGTACAGATTGGTCGGCATGGCCGACAGCCAGTCGGTGCCGTGCTGGCGGTTGCAGCTCTCGATCAGCTTCACCCCGGCGATCTTGGCGATGGCGTAGGGCTCGTTGGTCTGCTCGAGCGGGCCGCCCAGCAGGCAGTCCTCGCGCATCGGCTGCGGCGCCAATTTGGGGTAGATGCAGGACGAGCCGAGGAACAGCACGCGCGGCACGCGGTGGATGCGGCAGGCCTCGATCAGGGCCAGCTCGATGAACAGGTTCTCGGCGATGAAGTCGTAGCGCAGCGTGTCGTTGGCGAGGATGCCGCCGACCTTGGCCGCGGCGATGATCACGATGCGCGGTTTCGCCTCGCCGATGAAACGGGAGACCGCGGCGGCGTCGCGCAGGTCGAGCTGCTGCCGGGTGCGGGTGAGGACCGGCGTGCCCAGCGCGGCATAGGCGCGTACCAGGGCCGAACCGACCAGACCGCGATGACCGGCGATGAACACCGCCATGCTATTCGCGGCTCGCGTTGACCTGGAAGCCGGCCTGCCGTTGCACCTGCTCGCGTTTCGCCAGGTCGAGGTCGTGGGCCATCATCTCGTCGACCAGCTGCTCAAGTGTGGTGGTCGGCTTCCAGCCGAGCCTGGCGTGCGCCTTGGTCGGGTCGCCGAGCAGGGTCTCCACCTCGGCCGGGCGGAAGTAGCGCTTGTCGACCTTGACGATGGCGCGGCCATCGCTGGTGATGCCGCGTTCGTCGACGCCCTTGCCCTCCCAGCGCAAGGTCAGGCCGACGTGCTGGCAGCACAGCTCGACAAAGCGGCGCACCGTCTCCTGGCGGCCGGTGGCGATGACGAAGTCCTCCGCCTTGTCCTGCTGCAGCATGCGCCACTGCATCTCGACGTAGTCGCGGGCGTGGCCCCAGTCGCGCTTGGAGTCCATGTTGCCGAGGTACAGGCAGTCATCGAGACCGAGGCTGATGCGGGCGATGGCGCGGCTGATCTTCCGCGTCACGAAAGTCTCGCCGCGGCGCGGGCTCTCGTGGTTGAAGAGGATGCCGTTGCAGGCGTACATGCCGTAGGACTCGCGGTAGTTCACCGTGATCCAGTAGGCGTAGAGCTTGGCGCAGGCGTAGGGGCTGCGCGGATAGAACGGCGTCGTCTCGCGCTGCGGGATCTCCTGCACCAGGCCGTAGAGCTCGGAGGTCGAGGCCTGGTAGAAGCGGCTGTTGAGGCCCAGCGAGCGGATCGCCTCGAGGATGCGCAAGGTGCCGATGCCGTCGACGTCCGCGGTGTATTCGGGCTGCTCGAAGCTGACCGCGACGTGGCTCATGGCGCCGAGATTGTAGATCTCATCGGGCCGCACTTCGGCCATCAGGCGGAGCAGTGCGCCGCCGTCGGCGAGGTCGCCATAGTGCAGGTGCAGGCGCCGGCCGCTGGCGTGCGGATCCTGGTAGAGGTGGTCGATGCGCTCGGTGTTGAACGACGAGGCGCGGCGCTTGATGCCATGCACCTCGTAACCCTTCGCCAGCAGCAGTTCCGCGAGGTAGGAGCCATCCTGGCCGGTGATGCCGGTGATGAGCGCTTTTTTCATGCGGGCGTGATCAGACTGCGCTTGGCCAGCGCGGCAAGTACGGCATTACCATGACCGGCGACGGGCTCGGCGGCGGACAGTCGCAATTCGGGGACTTCAGGGGCCTCGTACGGGGCGTCATGGCCGGTCAGGCCGCTGCGTGTGCCCGCCAGGGCCTCGGCCCACAGGCCCTTGGGGTCGCGCGAGCGGCATAACGCGGCGTCGGCGTCGAGGTGCACCTCGATGAAGGGCAGCGGAGCGACGATGGCGCGGGCGGCCGCGCGGTCGGCGCGCATCGGCGAGATCAGCGCGGCGATGGCGATCAAACCCTGCTCGGCGGCGATGCGGGCGACTTCGGCGGTGCGACGCACCTGCTCGGCGCGGGCCGGATGGGCGAAGCCGAGATCGCGCGACAGGCCCGAACGCAGCCGGTCGCCATCGAGGACCAGCACGGCTTGCCCGCGCGTGCGCAGTACGGCGGCGACCGCCTCGGCCAGCGTGGTCTTGCCGGCCGCGGGCAGACCGGTGATCCAGACGACGGCGCCGCTCACCGCTTGAAGTAGTCGCGGTACCAGGCGACGAAGCGGGCGACGCCGTCCTCGACCGAGGTGGCGGGGCGGAAGGACGTGGCCGCCTCCAGCTCGGAGACGTCGGCCGAGGTCGCTGGCACGTCGCCGGGCTGCATTGGCAGCAGCTTGCGCTCGGCCTTGCGGCCAAGGGCGGCTTCGAGCGCATCGACGTAGCGCAGCAGGGGGACCGGGTTGCTGTTGCCGATGTTGAACACCCGCCACGGGGCGCTCGAGCGCGCCGGATCCGGCCGCTTGGCGTCCCAGGCGGGATCGGGCTGCGCCGGCTGGGCGGCGATGCGCACGATGCCTTCGACGATGTCGTCGACGTAGGTGAAGTCGCGCACCATGTCGCCGTTGTTGTAGAGCTCGATCGGTCTGCCGGCGAGGATCGCGTCGGTGAACTTGAACAGCGCCATGTCAGGGCGGCCCCACGGACCGTAGACTGTGAAGAAACGCAGGCCGGTGCAGGGCAGGCGGAAGAGGTGGGCGTAGCTGTGCGCCATCAGCTCGTTGGCCTTCTTGGTCGCGGCGTAGAGCGTCATCGGATGGCCGGCGCCGCGGTGCTCGGAGAACGGCATCGCCTGGTCGAGACCGTAGACCGACGAGGTGCTGGCGTAGACGAGGTGGCCGCAGCCGTGGTTGCGGCAGCCTTCCAGCACGTTCATGAAGCCGACCAGGTTGGCCTCGACGTAGGCGTGGGGATTTTCCAGCGAATAGCGCACGCCCGCCTGGGCCGCCAGGTGGATGACGGTCTTGGGGTGGTGCTGGGCGAACAGCGCGGCCATGGCCGCCTGGTCGGCGAGGTCGGTCTTGGTGAAGGCGAAGCCCGGTCGCGCGGTCAGGCGGGCGAGGCGCGCCGCTTTCAGCGTCGGGTCGTAGTAGGCATTGAGGTTGTCGAGGCCGAGGACCTGCTCGCCCGCGTCGAGCAGCCGGTGGGCGACGTGCGAACCGATGAAGCCGGCGGCGCCGGTGACCAGGATGGGCATGAGCGGAGGCTAGGGGGCCAGCGACCAGCGGCCAGCGGCCAGCGGCCAGCGACCAGCGACCAGCGACCAGCGACCAGCGACCAGCGACCAGCGACCAGCGACCAGCGACCAGCGACCAGCGACCAGCGACCAGCGACCAGCGACTAGGCAGTCCCTGACAGGAACGGGACGAATCTGACCGGACCCAACGACACGCGAGTGCCGTTCTCGTACAGCCACAATTCCTGCTCGCCGTCCGGCCCCACCGGGATGACCAGGCGCCCTCCCGGTGCCAATTGCGCGAGCAGTGCGGCCGGCACCTCGGTGGCCGCCGCGGCGACATGGATGGCGTCGTACGGCGCTCCGCCCGGCCAGCCGATGGAGCCGTCGGCAAGATGGACGGCGACGTTGCGGCCGGCGAGGCGGGTACGGGCCGGCTCGACCAGGGTCGATTGGCGTTCGACGGCGATGACTGGTCCAGGCGCGACCAGGTCGGCGAGCAGCGCAGCGGCGTAGCCCGAGCCGCAGCCGACGTCGAGCACGCGCTGGCCCGGCGCCAGACGCAGGGCGGCGAGCATCAGCGCGACGACGCGCGGCTGGCTGATGGTCTGGCCGGCGCTGATCGGCAGGGCACCATCGGCGTAGGCGCAGGCCCGGGCGTCGGGCGGGACGAAGTCCTCGCGCGGCAGGGCGGCCATGGCGGCGATCACGCGGGCGTCAGGGCAGTCGGCCAGCTGGTCGCGGACCATGCGCTGACGGTGGCGGGCTGTCACGGGATCCGGCATGATCAGCAGCTGGTCGCTGGTCGCGCGACGCCCTCGAACTACTTCAGCTTGCCCGCGACGAACTCGATGACCTGGCCGATCGTCTCCATGCCCTGCCCGCCGGGCAGGACATCCTCGAAGTTGACGCCGAAGGCGTCTTCGAGGTCCATCGCCACTTCGGCGATGTCGAGGTGGTTGTCGGTGATGTCGGGGACCAGCTTCTGGGCCGCGAAATCGAAACCGTCGGCGTCACCGTCGACCAGGGTCGGCAGGCGGTGGAGCTTGTTGGCGAGGATCTCGATGACCTCGTCGCGGATGCGCTTGCTGTCCATATTCCCTTAGCCGAACCGCTTGAAGATGACTGACGCGTTGTGCCCACCGAAGCCGAGATTGTTCGACAGGGCGTACTCGACCTGGACCTTCCGCGCCGTGTTCGGCACGTAGTCGAGGTCGCACTCGGGGTCGGGGGTCTTGAGGTTGATGGTCGGCGGCAGCACGCCGTGGCGCAGGGCGAGGATCGAGGCGATCGCCTCGATGCCGCCAGCGGCGCCGAGGGTGTGGCCGGTCATGCTCTTGGTCGAGCTGACCGCCAGCTTGTAGGCGTGCGCGCCGAAGACCTGCTTGATGACGGCGGTCTCGGTCTTGTCGTTGAACTCGGTCGAGGTGCCGTGGGCGTTGATGTAGCCGATCTGCTCGGGCGTGATGCCCGCGTCGCGCAGGGCCATGCGCATGCAGCCCGCGCCGCCGGCGCCGGTGGGATCGGGAGCGGTCTCGTGGTGGGCGTCACCAGTGGCGCCGTAGCCGACGATCTCGCCGAGGATGGTGGCGCCGCGCGCCTGCGCGTGCTCGAGGCTCTCCATCACCAGGATGCCGGCGCCCTCGGCGATGACGAAGCCGTCGCGGTCCTTGTCGAACGGCCGGCTGGCGGTCGCGGGGTCGTCGTTGCGCTTGGAGAGGGCGCCGATCGAGTTGAACCCGGCCATGCCGAGGTGGGTGATCGAGGCTTCGGCGCCGCCGCAGATGGCGGCGTCGCACTGGCCGTGGCGGATGTGATGGAAGGCTGCGCCGATGCAGTGCGAACCGGTGGCGCAGGCGGTGACGATCGCGTAGTTCGGGCCCTTGGCCCCGTAGACGATCGAGACGTCGCCAGCGCAACTGTCGACGATCATCTTCGGCACCAGCATCGGGCTCACGCGCGAGGGGCCGCGTTCGAGCAGGGTCTTGTACTCATCTTCGATGGTCGAGAGGCCGCCGATGCCGGCACCGATGATGGTGGCGACGCGGAAGGGGTCCTTCCACGCCGGCTTGCCATCGGTGCTCTTGGGGAAGTTGGCCATCGCCACGGCCTCGGCCGCCGCCTTGAGGGCGAGCAGCACGAAGCGGTCTTTGCGGCGCTGGATCTTGCGGTCCCCACCGGCGAGGGCGAGGTTGTCGAGCGGTACCTGGCCGGCGAACTTGGTGCCATGGGCGGTCGAATCGATCAGCGTGATCGGTCCGATGCCCTGGCGCCCGTTCTGCAACGCATCCCAGAACGACGGCACATCGAGGCCGTTGCAGGCCACGATGCCCATGCCAGTAATGACGACGCGTTGTGCGGCCATGCTCGACTCCGGAAGGCTAGGTGGGTAGAAGGCGGCCTACTTGGCCACCTTCTCCTCGATCGCCTTGACGATGTCGCCAATGGTCTTCAGCGACTGGGCCTTCTCTTCCTCGATCTTGACGCCGAAGGCGTCTTCGAGGTCCATGGTCACTTCGGCCACGTCGAGGCTGTCGGCGCCCAGATCGGCGACCAGGTCGCTGCCGTCGGTGATGGTGGCCTTGTCTCGCGACAGGCGGTCAGCGATGATGTCGATGACCTTGGTACGAATCTCGCTCACGTTGGCTTCTCCCGTAATGGTGGCCGGTGCAAGGGTGGCGGAGTGTCGGGAAAGCACCCCTGCGGTCAAGCCGTAACGGAACTCATTGTCGCGCATGTGGTTCGGGGGAAGGGTGCGGTCCGGCCCCGCCCCGTTAGGGTGCTGTCGTGCGTCCCACGACCCTGTTCGCGCTGTTCTTCTTCCTAGCCGGGTGCGGCGACGGTCCTCCCGAGCTGCCCCCGCCGGGCGCCGCCGGGACGGTGGTGATCAACGTGTGGGAGCCGGACGGCTCGCCGCCGACCGTGCTGGTGGCCGAACGCATCCGCCAGGAGGGCGCCCGTTTCGACCGCATGGTGCTGGAGCGGGTGCGCGCCCGCGTCGTCCAGCCGGACCTCGACTGCGCCGTGACCAGCCCGACCGGCACGTGGACGACGGCCCGTGGCCTGTTGACCCTGGATGGCCCGGTGCGCCTGGCCGGCACCTGGCAGAACTCCCCGGTGCTCGGCTCGGCCAGCGCCGCAAGCATGTCGCGCGATGGCCAGGCCCTGGTTCTCGAAAATCTCGAGATGTGGCACCGCGGGCAGCGGGTCACGGCTGAGGTGGTGGAATTGCGCCGGGATCGCTCGCTGATGGCGCCGAAGGGCATGGATTCTTCTCCTTTGCCGCCGGAATTGGCTGCAGTCCTGGCGGCGCTGCCCGATCCGCTGATTCTGCCTAGGTAAGTCCTCCATTGCCCCGGCCGGCGAGACGCCGGCGTTCCGGGCGTCGCCGCTACGCGGCTCCAATGTCGAAGCGTTGTGCCGCCGTTGGCGGCGTAGGCGTAAGCCGAGCACGCCTCCACGACCGGGGTCGCGGGGACGCCCCGCGTCGGGGGAGCGCGAGGGGGTCGAGACCCCCTCGAAGCCAACGTGCCTCGTGAGCGGAGCGCTATTCAAGCAGTCAGCCCGGCCTTTCGGCCGGGCTGACTGGTCACAAAGCGCGCCTATAAGCCGGGTTCTGTGGACGACGGCCATTTGTCTCGCGACCGATGTTGCCACCGGCCATCTAGCATCTTACGCCTGGCTCTGCGGTGCGGGCAGCACCTCGCCAGACTCGACTTGCTCCAGGTGGGGTTTGCCGTGCCGCTTCCCTCGCGGGTCGCGCGGTGGGCTCTTACCCCACCGTTTCACCCTTACCGCCGACCTTGCGGCCGGAGGCGGTCTGTTCTCTGTTGTACTGTCCCTATCCCCTTGTGACGGGAGACGATCGCATTTGGCGATCACCCTGCCCTGTGGAGCCCGGACTTTCCTCGGTCATCGCGACCCGGTTGCCCGGGGAGGCGACGCACGCGGCCGTCCAGCGCGGCAAGGGGATGCTAGCAAGCAGGAGAAAAATGCAGCCAACAGCAGCAAGGTGGGGGTCTTCGGGGGAGGGTGAACGCCGCAGCGGCGGGAACATGGCGTTCTTACGCCCCGCCGCGGAGGCGCCGAGCCCCTCCCCCGGCAAAAAGCCCGGGCCAAGCACGGTTGCTCCGCGGTGGGTGCTCCCTACCGTCCCGCCCCATCATGACGGCCAGTGTCGCGCCCGAGCATCTGAACCACCTCCGGCAGCTCGAAGCCGAGAGCATCCACATCATCCGCGAAGTGGCGGCCGAGTTCCAGAACCCGGTCATGCTCTACTCGATCGGCAAGGACAGCGGCGTGATGCTGCACCTGGCGAAGAAGGCCTTCGCGCCCGCGCCGATCCCGTTCCCGCTGATGCATGTCGACACGACGTGGAAATTCCGCGACATGTACACCTTCCGCGATGCGACGGCGAAGGCCTACGGCTGCAAGCTGATCGTGCACATCAACGAGGACGGGGTGAAGGCGGGCGTGAACCCCTTCGCCTCCGGCAGCCAGGTGCACACCCGGGTGATGAAGACCGAGGCGCTGAAGGCCGCCCTCGACAAGCACCAGTTCGACGCCGCGTTCGGCGGAGCGCGCCGCGACGAGGAGAAGAGCCGCGCCAAGGAGCGCATCTTCTCCTTCCGCGACCGCTTCCACCAGTGGGATCCCAAGGTGCAGCGCCCCGAGCTGTGGCAGAACTACAACACCAAGGTGCGCCAGGGCGAGAGCATCCGCGTCTTCCCGCTGTCGAACTGGACCGAGCTCGATGTGTGGCTGTACACCCTGATCGAGGAGCTGCCGATCGTGCCGCTGTACCTCTCGGCGGTGCGTCCGGTGGTGCAGCGGGGCAAGAACCTGATCATGGTCGATGATGCGCGCATGCCGCTGCTGCCGGGCGAGGTGCCGATGCAGAAGAGCGTGCGCTTCCGCACCCTCGGCTGCTACCCGCTGTCCGGCGCCATCGAATCGACCGCTGCGACGCTCGACCGCGTGATCGAGGAGATGCTCGTCTCGCGCACCAGCGAGCGCCAGGGCCGCGTGATCGATCACGACGAGGCCGGCTCGATGGAAGTGAAGAAGCGCGAAGGGTATTTCTGATGAGTGCCATCCTCGATTCCTGGATCATCCAGCATCAGCAGAAGGATCTGCTCCGCTTCCTCACCTGTGGCAGCGTCGATGACGGCAAGAGCACCCTGATCGGCCGCCTGCTCTACGACACCGACCTGGTGCCGGAGGACCAGCTCGCGGCGGTGGCCAAGGACAGCGAACGCCACGGCACCACCGGCAAGGGCCAGATCGACCTCGCGCTGCTCACCGACGGCCTCAAGGCCGAGCGCGAGCAGGGCATCACCATCGACGTCGCCTACCGCTATTTCTCGACCGATAAGCGCAAGTTCATCATCGCCGACTGCCCCGGGCACCAGCAGTACACCCGCAACATGGCGACCGGCGCGAGCAGCTGCCAGCTGGCCATCATCCTGGTCGACGCGCGCTACGGCGTGCAGGAGCAGACCCGCCGCCACAGCTTCATCGTCTCGCTGCTCGGCATCCGCCACGTGGTGGTGGCGATCAACAAGATGGACCTGGTCGGCTGGAGCGAGGACGTCTTCACCCGCATCAGCGGCGAGTTCGCCGCCTTCGCCAAGGGCCTCGACCTGCCCGACGTGCAGCTCATCCCGGTGTCGGCCCTCGACGGCGACAACGTCGCGCGCCCCGGCGAGCACAGCCCGTGGTATCGCGGCCCGTCGCTGCTCGCGCACCTGGAGCAGGTGCCGCTGGCCAGCGACATCGACCACGTGCGCTTCCGTTTCCCCGTGCAGCTGGCGCTGCGCCCGAATCTCGACTTCCGCGGCTTCGCCGGGACGGTGGTCAGCGGCGTGGTGCGGGTCGGCGACGCCATCCTCAACCTGCCCAGCCGCCGGACCAGCACGGTCAAGGCGATCACCGTCGCCGGCGTGTCGGTACCGATCGCCTTCGCTCCGCAGGCGGCGCTGATCCAGCTCAACGACGAGATCGACTGCTCGCGTGGCGATATGCTGGTGCATCCCGGCGACGTGCCGCACCTGGTTTCGCGCGCCGAGGCCATGCTGGTGTGGATGTCCGAGGAGCCGCTGCGCCTCGGCCACACCTACTGGCTGCGCGCCGCGGTCGGCTACGTCCCGGCCCAGGTGGTGGCGATCAACCACCAGGTCGACATCAATTCGCTCGAGCACCGTCCGGCCCGTGAGCTGGCGCTGAACGCCATCGGCCGCGTCACCATCGAGCTGGCCCGCCCGATCCCCGCCGACACCTACGCGGTCAACCGCGCGACCGGCTCGTTCGTCCTGGTCGATCGCAGCAGCAACGCCACCGTCGCCGCCGGCATGATCCAGGCCGTCGAGGCCGCCGGCGATCTCGGTGCCGATCCCGCCGCCGCCCGCGCCCGCCTGCTCGGCCACCGCGGCGCCGTCCTCGCGGTCGGAGTCGAGGCCGACCCGGTGCGTTGCGAGGCCATCGTCCTGGCCCTGCTGCGCCGCGGCATCGTCGCCTCGAGCCTGCACCCCGCGCGCCTGCCTGGCCAGGCCCTGGCCCTGATCGCCACCGAGCTGGCGGCGCAGGGACAGGTCGTGGTCGCGGCGGTGGCAGATGCCGTTGGCGCGACGCTGGCGCCGGCCGCCGACTCGCCCGATCAGGCCGCTGCGCGGCTGGCGCGCATCGTCCAGCCGGTCGGCGGCGCCGGGGACTATACGATCTAGTCGCTGGCCGCTGGTCGCTGGCCGCTGGCCGCTGGTCGCTAGCGGCGGCCAGGCTGCCTAGCAGACTGCGCAGCCATGATCACCAAGGGCATCGTCCTCGCCGGCGGCACCGGCTCCCGTCTGTGGCCCATCACCCGTGCGGTCAGCAAGCAGCTGCTGCCGGTGCATGACAAACCGATGGTGTGGTATCCGCTGTCGACGCTGATGCTGGCCGGCATCCGCGAGGTGCTGATCATCACTACGCCGCAGGATGCCGCTGCCTTCCAGACCCTGCTCGGCGACGGCCGCGACCTCGGCATGGACATCCGCTTCGCCCAGCAGCCGAAGCCGGAAGGGCTCGCGCAGGCCTTCCACATCGGCAAGGACTTCTGCGCCGGCCAGGGCTGCGCCCTGGTCCTTGGCGACAACCTGTTCTTCGGCACCGGCTTGACCGACCAGCTGCGCGCCGCGGCAGCGCAGCCCACCGGGGCCACCGTCTTCGGCTACTGGGTCAAGGATCCCGAGCACTTCGGCGTCGCCGAGCTGGCACCAGATGGTCGTGTGCTGTCGTTGGAGGAGAAGCCGACCCATCCGAAGAGTCATTGGGCGGTCACTGGCCTGTACTTCTACGATGCGACAGTGTGCGAGCGCGCCGCGCGAGTGAAGCCGAGCAAGCGTGGCGAGCTGGAGATCACCGACCTCAACCGCATGTATCTCGACGAGCGCCAGCTGCGTCTGGAGAAGCTCGGCCGCGGTACCGCTTGGCTCGACACCGGCACGCACGAGTCGCTGCTGCAGGCCGGGCAGTTCATCCACACCATCGAGAGCCGCCAGGGCCTGAAGGTCGCCTGTCTGGAAGAGATCGCCTACCGCAGCGGCTGGATCGACGCCGCCCAGCTCGCCCGCCTGGCGGAGAACTACAAGGCCAGCGTCTACGCCGACTACCTGCGGCAGATATTGAAGGAGTTGCCGTGATCGCCGCCCCGACCCACCGCGACGCGCGCGGCGCGCTGAGCGTGCTGACCGCCGGCGTCGACCTGCCCTTCGCCTTCGACCGTTGCTTCTGGGTGCACGGTACGCCGGTCGGCGCGATGCGCGGCGGGCACGCCCACCGCGTCCAGCACCAGGCCCTGTTCTGCCCGCTCGGCCGGCTCAGCGTGCTGATCATCGATGCCGCCGGCGAACGCACCGTGGTGCTCGAACGACCGGACCAGGTCATCCACCTGCCGCCGCTGACCTGGTCGGAGGAGACGCCGCTGGCCGAGAACACCAGCTGGGTGGTGCTGTCGAGCGGCCGCTACGATCCGGCGGATTACCTCAAGACACGCGAGGCGTGGCGGAAGGCGCTGGCATGACCGTCGCGTTCCTCTCCCTCGCCGACCAGGTGCGCGAGTTGCGCCCGCAGCTCGACGAGGCGATGCGCCGCGTGCTCGACAGCGGCTGGTTCCTGCTCGGCAAGGAACTGGAGGCGTTCGAGGGCGAGTTCGCCACCTACGTCCAGGCCAAGCACTGCGCCGGCGTGGCCAATGGCCTCGACGCCCTGCATCTGGCGCTGAAAGCCTGCGGCATCGGCCCGGGCGACGAGGTCATCGTCCCGTCGAACACCTACATCGCCACCTGGCTGGCGGTGTCGCAGGTCGGCGCCGTGCCGGTGCCGGTCGAGCCGGTGCCCGGTACGTGCAACCTCGATGCGGCGCGCATCGCGGCAGCGATCACCCCGCGCACCCGTGCGGTCATGCCGGTCCATCTCTACGGCCAGCCCTGCGACCTGGATGCCATCCTGGCGGTGACGCGGCCGCGCGGTCTGCGCGTGATCGAGGACGCGGCGCAGTGCCACGGTGCGCGCTGGCGCGGCAAGCGCATCGGCGCGCACGGCGACGCGGTGGCGTGGAGCTTCTACCCGACCAAGAACCTCGGCGCCCTGGCCGACGGCGGCGCAGTGACCACCGACGACGCGCAACTCGCCGAGCGCATCCGCGTGCTGCGCAACTACGGCCAGCGCGAACGCTATGTCTGCGAGGTGCAGGGCCTGAACAGCCGGCTGGAGGAGCTGCAGGCGGCGGTGCTGCGCGTGAAGCTGGTCAGGCTCGACGAGTGGAATGCACGTCGCACGCGCCTCGCAGCGCGCTATCTGGCCGAGCTCGCCGGCCTGCCCGGCTTGGTCCTGCCGACGGTCGCGGCCGGCGCCGAGCCGGTGTGGCATCTCTTCACCGTGCGTCATGCGCGACGCGACGCGCTCAAGGCCGCCCTGCTCGCGGCCGGGGTGCAGACCATCGTCCACTATCCGATCCCGCCGCACCGCCAGCAGGCCTACGCCGGGCTCGGCCTCGTCGCCGGCAGCCTGCCGGTGGCCGAGGCGCTCCATCGCGACATCCTCAGCCTGCCGATCGGGCCGCACCTCGCGGACGCCGATGCCGGCCTGGTCATCGCCGCGGTGCGCGAAGCGTGCAACGCCCTGGCCGTCTGACGGTAGGATCTCACCATGAAGACCGCGCTCCTGCTCTCGCTATCTGCCGCCGTCCTGGCGGTCGAGGTGAACCCCGAACCCGGCATGAACCTGGATCCGACCTCGTTCACCGACGTGCGTCTGGTGCTGGGCGTGGCCTCGCCGATCACCGAGGCCGAGGCGGTCGCTGTCCGCTACGACGCCGATCCGGCGTTCGGCCCGCACGTCGGCCTGCAGTGGGTGCAGGGTCTTGGCGGTGAATCGTTCGGCGCCGCTCTCGGTCTCGAACTCGCCTATGACGACCATCGCGGCCACGTCAGCCGCGCCACCGGGGTGCAGACGGTGTACGGCACCGGCGCCACCACCCTGCGCGCCGTGACCGTCGGCGTGCTGCCCAAGCTGGTGATGCGTCCGAGCTACAACGACCCCTTCGATTGGGCCCCGGGCAGCGTGCAGGTGGAGCTCGCCCCGGTGCTGGCGGCTGGCATCGGCTACGCCCACATCGGCGGTTCCGAGCGTTCCAGCGCCACCGCGGTGCTGCGCTGGGGTGCGCGCCTGGATGTGGTGTGGACGCTGGAGAATCGCTGGCAGGCCGGGGTGTCGCTGGCTTGGGAGTCGGTCGAGGCCCAGCCCTCGCTTGAGGGCGACGACGACACCTCGATCAGCGGCAGTGGGATCTGCGGCGGCCTGATCTTCGGCCGACGGATGTGATCGGTCGTTGCCTCGTCGCGTTGGCCGTGCTGCTGTGCGTCGCGTGCGGCGCCCGCCCGCAGGCCGGCGCTCCGGGGCCCGTTGTCCACGTCGTACAGGAGGACATCCACTCCGGCCTGCTCGTTCCCGCCGATTGGATCTGGCCGAACGCCAGCGGTGTCGCCGAGGTCTCCTTCGGCGACGCGGCCTGGATGCAGGCGCAGGACCGCTCGCTGTCGCGCGCCAGCCGCCTGGTGATGTGG
The DNA here is from genome assembly GCA_022841245.1 of Planctomycetota bacterium. Lineage (GTDB taxonomy): Bacteria > Planctomycetota > UBA11346 > UBA11346 > UBA11346 > UBA11346. The sequence continues at coordinate 4,660 of JALHRW010000050.1, read as the reverse complement.
CCGAGCGACGGCGCGTTCTACCTCAAGCGGGTCGGCGACGACGCAGCGGGCGCGATCCGCTCCGAGCATTGGCGCGCCCTGGCGGTGCCACTGTCGCCGACCGGCGCGGCGCAGCTGCAGGCCGAACTGGCGCGGTGGATGCGGCCCGGCCCGGACCTGGCCTCGTGGTCCGATGGCTCGATCTTCCGTCCAGCGACCAGCTTCCATGTCTTCTCCAGCTGCCACGACCAGGTGGCGGCGGCGCTGCTGGCGGCCGGCGTGCCCCTGTCCGGCTCGTTGCTGCCCTGGCGCAGTGTCGACCGCTTCCACGGCGAAGTAGCCGAGGCCCTCGAAGAACTCGACCGGAGGGGCATCCGCTACGTCGAAGCCATGACCGAATAGGTCAATACGACACGTAATTGGTTTGGCATGACCCATGCATATGGAACGTCATGCCGCAGCCTCAACCCCAGCCCCAGCAGTCCGCCCTCGCCCAGTATGGCCGCGACCTCGTCGAGGCCGCGCGCGCCGGCAAGCTCGATCCGGTCATCGGCCGCGACGAGGAGATCCGTCGCGTCATCCAGGTGCTGTCGCGCCGGACCAAGAACAACCCGGTGCTGATCGGCGAGCCAGGCGTCGGCAAGACCGCCATCGTCGAAGGCCTCGCCCGCCGCATCGTCGCCGGCGACGTGCCCGAAGGCCTGAAGGACCGCCGCGTCGTCACCCTCGATATGGGCGCGTTGATCGCCGGCGCCAAGTTCCGCGGCGAGTTCGAGGAGCGGCTCAAGGCCGTGCTCGACGAGGTCACCGCCGCCAACGGCACGGTCATCCTGTTCATCGACGAGCTGCACCTCTTGATGGGCGCCGGCCGCACCGACGGGGCGATGGACGCCGCCAACCTGCTCAAGCCCAAGCTGGCGCGTGGCGAGCTGCACTGCATCGGCGCCACCACCCTCGACGAGTACCGCATCCACGTCGAAAAGGACGCCGCCTTCGAGCGTCGTTTCCAGCCGGTGCAGGTCGGCGAGCCGACGGTCGAGGACACGGTTTCGATCCTGCGCGGTCTCAGCCAGCGCTACGAGGCCCACCACGGCGTGCGCATCAGCGACGCCGCGCTGGTCGCCGCCGCCCAGCTGTCGGCGCGCTACATCCAGGACCGCTTCCTGCCCGACAAGGCCATCGACCTGGTCGACGAGGCCTGCGCCAGCACCCGGGTCGAGCTCGACAGCCGCCCGGCCGAGATCGACGCGCTGGAACGCCGCCGGCTGCAGCTCGACGTCGAGGCCACCGCCCTGGCGCGCGAGAAGGACGCCGCGAGCAAGTCACGGCTCGATTCCATCCGCGCCGAGCTGGCCGGCGTGCGCACGCAGCTGGCGACCCTGACCACGCGCTGGGAGGCGGAGAAGAAGCTGGTCCAGGCCAGCGCCGAGGCGCGGCGCAAGCTGGAGACCGCGCGCCAGGAGATGGCCGCCGCCGAGCGCCGCTACGACCTGGCCAAGGTCGCCGAGCTGAAGTACGGCGTCATCCCGGAGCTGGAGCAGCAGGTCGCGGCCGCCCCCGCCGCCGACCGCCTGGTCTCCGAGACGGTCGGGGTCGACGACATCGCCCGCGTGGTCGCGCGCTGGACCGGCATCCCCGCCGAGAAGCTCGGCGAAAGCGAGAAGCAGCGGCTGCTCAAGCTGGGCGAGCGCCTGCGCGTCCGCGTCGTCGGCCAGAGCGAGGCGATCGACGCGGTGGCCGGCGCGGTGCTGCGCTCACGCGCCGGGCTGTCCGACCGGCGTCAGCCGCTCGGCAGCTTCCTCTTCCTCGGCCCCACCGGGGTCGGCAAGACCGAGATGGCCAAGGCCTTGGCGCGCGAGCTGTTCGACGACGAGTCGCACCTCACCCGCATCGACATGAGCGAGTACATGGAGGCGCACAGCGTGTCGCGCCTGATCGGCGCGCCGCCCGGCTACGTCGGCTACGACGAGGGCGGTCAGCTGACCGAGGCGGTGCGCCGCCGGCCGTACAGCGTGATCCTGCTCGACGAGGTGGAGAAGGCGCATCCGCAGGTGTGGAACACCTTCCTCCAGGTCTTCGACGACGGCCGCCTGACTGACGGCCAGGGCCGCACCGTCGATTTCACCAACGCCGTGATCATCATGACCAGCAACCTGGCGGCGCCGGCGATCCAGGCCGGCACCACGGCCGGCGGCGACTTCGCCCCTGGCACGCGCGAGGCGGTGATGGAGGTGGTGCAGCACCACTTCCGTCCCGAGTTCCTCAACCGCCTGAGCGACATCGTCCTGTTCCGCCCGCTCTCGCGCGCCAACATCCGCAGCATCGTCGCAGCCCAGGTCTCGCGTATCGCCGAGCGCCTGGTCGACCGGCGGATCGTGCTGGTGCTGAGCGAAGCGGCGCTCGACCGCGCCGCCGAGGCCGGCTACGACCCGCTGTACGGCGCGCGGCCGCTCAAGCGCTGGCTCGACCGCCACCTGGTCAATCCACTGTCGCTCAAGCTGGTTGCCGGCGAGATCGCCGACGGTTCCGAGGTGCAGGTCGACGCCGACGGCGGCGAGGGGCTGGCCATCGGGTGAGTCCTCCGGCTGAGGCACGGGTGCAGCGGCGCTCGGCCAGCCTCTGCGTCCGATCACGGACGGGACGGAATGTGCCAGGGCTGCAGTTTCTTCTGCTGGTTGTCCTTCCGCCCCGGCTTGACCTTATGGCTGATGATCCAGACGCCCTTCTCATCACGTTCGACATCGAGTGTGGCGGTTGACATGGGCGTTCCGCCGCTGGCGGCGTGCAGTGCGAGCAGGGCGGCATCGGTCCGTTCGCTCGCGAGATCCTGCGCATCGTGCAGCAGGTTTAAACCTCGCACGAGCGTCTCGGTCAATGCAGGCCACCAATTCGCCGCCAGATCAGGCGAAGACGACTGCGGAGCGTGGTACTTGGCGGCGAACCATCGGTGGTAGGCGGCCTCGTCATTGGCCCGCAGCGGTGCTCCGAGCCAGGAAGCGTAGAACCACCAGAAGGCCGGGCTATCGCCGTTGGAGAGGCCAAGAAGCTGGTCGATCTGAAAGGCGGCGGGATCGTGGAAGACCTTGCAGCCAAACAGCGTGAACTCGCCTTGCAGGACCCGTTTCCACTCCGCCGTACGCTGTCGGGCCGAAAGGGCCGACTGCACGCGTTGCAGATCGACAGCAGCAAAGGCCGGCTGCTCCAGAACTTGCCGCAGGTTGTCGAGCACGACGGACTCCATGCCCTGATTGATTAACAGGGTGAGGGAAATCGGTTCCTCGCAGTGCTGTCGTGCCATCCACAGCAGATCGGCGAACTGGTCGGCAGCTTCTTGTGCCCGGCCTTGGGTCGCAAGCAGACGGGCGCGCAGGCTGCCGAGCTTGGCGAAATTATACAGCAACGTCAACTGGGGAAGACTCAGGGCCGGCCAGGCAGACCAGTCATTGTCGAAGCGGCAGCGCGGGAGACGAGCGCCTTCGGCCACCAGCTTCCAGGCGCGACGGAAGTCCTCGTGGTCGAGCAGGGCGAGCGCAGCCGCTCCATCGCTGACGTTGAGCGATTCCGTGGCCTTCTGTGCTATCACCAAGAGCCCATCGAGTCGCGGATCCAACCTGCCTGCTGATCGGCCAGGGACGTAGGGCTCACCCCCAAGGGTGAGCAGTCCATAGGCGCGCTGGTAGCACAGGGCCGCGTTGTCGGCATCGGCGCAGGGTGGCGGGATGACCTGGGCAGGATCCTCGGTAAGGCCGGCGGCCGCCGAGACGGCACGCGCCTGCGCGAGATCGGCGCGGGCGGTCACATACCAGATCAGGTGGATGCACAGCAGGAGGACGAGCGTGATGGCGGATCCCAGGGCGAGGCGGCGCCACCAGCGACGGCTCGGCATGCGGACGGCTGGGGCGGGAGGCGGCATGGCAGGATCATGATTCATCGCAGGATCTCCTCGAGCGGGGTGCGGGGATTGGGCGCATTGCCGGGCATAGGCGGCAGCGGTTGCAACAGGCGGGCGGCGAGCAGGGGCGGCAGGTCCGCGATCTCTTCAGGCGAGAATGCGAGGGCGCGACCGGCCGGCTCGGGCGTCGTCGCCGGCGCGCGGCCATCCGACATCACCAGCCAGTTGACGAGCAGGAGTGCGGCGGCGGCGGCAGTCCAGGTGCGGCTGTGCGCCCACCACGGGGGCGCGGGTTCGACTGCCGTGGCGGCGGCGAGGACGCGTGCGCGCAGGTCGTTCGGCGGCTCTGGCCGGGCGGTGCGGATCAGGGTGTGGAGGTCGTCGGGGCTCATGCGGACATCTCGTTGGCAAGCAGGCGAGTCAGCTTCTCGACCGCGTAGCGCCAGCGGCTGGACACGGTGTTGGGGCTGACGCCGAGGATGCCGCCAACCTCCTCCAGGCTGCGACCTTCCCATACGCGCAGTTGCACCACACTACGCTGCTCCTCGGGCAGGCTCGCGAGGGCGGCGGCGATTCGTGCGTCGCGGTCGTGGTCGGAGGCCTCGGCTGGCGCAGCGCAATCTCCGACCAACGGGCGGTGCCGGCGGAGGCGCAGCAGGTCGGTGGCGGCGTTCTGCGCCATGCGCAGGAGGTAACCTGCCAGGTTGGAGGCGGCCGCCGGGCGGGCCGGATCACGTGCGATGCGCATGAACACCTCCTGGACGGCATCTTCGGCGAGCGAGGACGATC
>JALHRW010000049.1 GCA_022841245.1 Planctomycetota bacterium | reverse complement strand
CAGGACCAGCAGGCGGCCGGCGGCCAGCCAGCCGGCGCCGGCGGCGAGCCGCAGGGCCGCCTGCACGCTGGCCTTGAGCAGGGGATTGGCGACCCGGGCGTCGGTGATCGCGTCGAGCAGCTCGAGGAGGTCCAGCGCCATGGGCGTCGGCACGGTAGGGGGTGTGCCGGGGGGGACAAGCCGGGACGCTTCCCTTCCTGGGCGCCGTGCGCAACCTTGCGTCGTGCGCTGGATCCTGCTGCTCGTCGCCCTCCAACTCGCCGCCGGCGAGCCGCCGACCGTCTTCAGCTTCGTCGAGACGGTGGCTGGCAAGCCCGCTCCGGGCAGCGACCGGGGCGTGGTCGAGGGTCTGCGCAAGCAGCACACCGAGCGCCTCGCCCGCGCCCGCGCCGAGCTGATGACCACGACGCCGGCGGTCGCACGTGTGATCCGCGCCGACATCGGTGCCCTGGAGGCCGAACTCGAGCGCCTGGCGGTGGTCGGTGGCGGCACGTTGCGGGTCGGTGAGCGCGTTTACACGGTGCGGCGCGATCTCATCGCGGTGGAGTCGAACGGCACCCGGCTGGAGGTCGATCCGACGAGCGGCCATGGCCGCTCGGTGTCCGGCCCCGGCTCCGAGCCGACGGCGGTGGAGATGGCACCGGCGCCGACGCCGATCGCGCTCGAACGTGGCGAGCCCGGTCCGGCGGTGGTCGGGCGGGCGACACGCCGCTTCGCGGTCAGTGCCGACGGCCGCGACTACGTCGTGCTGGTCGATCCGACGCTGAGCAACCCGTTCGCCCGGCTCATCCCGCTCAATCGCGAGGACTCCCCGGTCACCCTCGAACTCGCCAAGCTGCCGGGCATGCCGCTCGACATCGCCTTCGACAGCGGCGACTTCATCCGTCGCATCACCTGCGTGAAGGCGGAATGAGTCCATTGCCCCGGTTCGTGGTTCGTGGTTCGTGGTTCGTGGTTCCGCAGGACACATGACCGAACTCTATCGTTCCCATCCGCGCACCTGGCGCGAGTTCCGCTACTGCTATCCGGTGGTCAGCCGGCGTTCGCGTGGGCTGTCGCTGGGGGTGAACCTCAATCCGGACCAGGCGTGCAACTTCGATTGCGTCTACTGCAGCGTCGACCGGCGCGTGCCGTCAGCGGTACGCGAGGTCGACGAGGCGGCGTTGGAGCGCGAACTGGATGCCCTGCTCGAACTGGCCGCGTCCGGAGCGATCTGGAGCGAGGATCCGTTCGACCGCACCCCGGAGGCGCTGCGCCGGCTGAACGACATCGCCTTCAGCGGCGACGGCGAGCCGACCAGCTACGCCGGCTTCGCCGGTATGCTTGCGCTGGCGACGCGGCTGGTTGCGACGCGTGGGCTGGATGCCCGCATCGTCGTCATCACCAATGCCACGCTGTTTCAGAAGGCCACGGTGCGCGATGCCCTGCTGGGGCTGCGACCGCAGGACGAGGTGTGGGCCAAGCTCGATGCCGGGAGCGAGGAGTGGTACCGCGCCGTCGACCGCTCCGACGTGCCCTTGTCACGCGTGCTGGGCAACCTGCGCGACCTCGGACGCCGGCGACCGCTGGTCATCCAGTCCCTGTGGTGCCGACTGCACGCCGAGGCCCCACCGGCGCACGAACTCGACGCCTGGGCCGGCCGGCTGCGCTGGCTGCTCGATGAGGGGGCGCGGATCGACCGGGTGCAGGTCTACACCACGGCGCGGGCGACCACCGAAGCGTGGGCGACGGCGCTGACGGCGGGGGAGTTGGAGGGGATCGCGGAACGGGTCAGGGGGCTCGGCCTCGCGGCCGAGGTGCACGCCTAGAACGGGACCTCAGGGTTCACCTGATGCTCCCAGTACGGGATGCTCTGCCAGATGTTGAAGCCCCAGGTCAGATTCACCACCCGCTGCGATGAGCGCGAGTTCGTGCTGCTCCATTCCTCGTGCCAGTAGCAGCGGATCATCGGGAAATTTGACAGTGCCCAGGGAGTTGGCGAGGTGGGGTCGGGATAGCCGGACTTCTGTTGGTGTGCCTTGCCCTGCCACCAGGAGGGGTTTGTCGGGGTCGGATTGTAGCTGGTCGGGGTCGGGGGTAGCGCACCGATCTCGGCAGCGGGTCCGAACCAGGACAGCTGGGCAGCGGAAATCTCGACGCCGCTGACCTCGTTCAGGTAGCTGCAGGGCTGCTCGGGCGTCCAGAGTTCCTCAAGCAGATCGGTGGACGTCAGGCCGCTGCGGTTGAACTTGTCGCTGCCCTTGCCTTGACCCCTGAAGGGATCCGAGGGGCAGAACAGGATCTTCGCTTCGCCAGGTTCGAGCAGTGCGGCCTTGGTCGGATCGAACAGTGAACGCAGCGATTCGGGAAAGCTGTCGTCATGCTCCTGCTTGTAGACCGTGAGCGCGATGCCGACTTGGCGCAGGTTGCTGCCGCAGTTCACCATGCGCGCCTGTTTGCGCACCAGTCCGATCGCTGGCAGCAGCATACCTGCCAGCACGGCGATGATCGAGATGACCACCAGGAGTTCGATCAGGGTGAAACCGCGTGGTGAAACGGACCCGTGGCCCCGTTGCGCAGCGATGGGGCGGGCACCGAGTGGCGATGGGCGGATATGGTGGGGCAGGCGCGCAGGGCCGCGGGGGCAAAGCCCCCGAGCAATTCCGAAACCGCGCCGTGGACCCGTCATGTAATGGATACGAACCCGGTGGCCTGGCGTTGCCGGGAGCGCCGAGCTCCGCTCGACCCGGACACGGATGCCATTCCCCATGCCGCCAACCAGCCGAGCTGGAGGTCAGCGGTTCCGGGCAGGCTCGCGTTGACGCCTCTGCCACCGCATCTACTGTCCCCCCATGGGCTTCGCGGGCAACCTTCGCACTCTGGCGCTGCCCGAGGTGCTCCAGACCCTCAACCGCATCAAGGCCACCGGCGTTTTGCGCCTGGCTGCCGCCGAGGGCGGACGCGACGTCGTCTTCGACCAGGGTGAGCTGATCGGCGTCTCCTTCCGCCGCGGCGAGGAGCGTCAGGCGCTGCTCCGTCGCCTCATCCTCGAGGGCCGGCTGGACGCCACCACGGCGGCGCAGATCTCCAGTTCAGGTCGCGAATCGCAGGTCATCGGACGGCTCATCGAGAGCGGCGTGATCGACGAGGTGGCGGTCAAGGACGCGTCGCAGCGCCAAGCCGAAGAGGAGCTGCAGAGCCTCTTCACCTGGGATTACGCTGACTTCGTCTTCCACGACGCCGGCCCCGAGGCCGAGGATGTCAATCAGCTGGTCGAGCGCTCGAAGGCCGACGGCCTGGTCTTCAACATCAACTCGCTGCTCATGGAGTCGGCGCGGCGCCAGGACGAGTGGGAGCGCGTCCGCCAGGTCTTTCCTGATGGCGGCCTGGTGCTTGGGCCGCGCGAAGGCCAGGAAGCGGCGCTTGCCGAGGTGTCGCAGGACTACCCGGCGTCGGCAGTGGTCCCGTTGGTCGACGCGGTCAGGTCGCTCGACGACATCGTCCGGGATAGCGTCGTCACCCGCCTCGACGCCTGGAGCTGCCTGGCCGTCCTGATGGAGAAGGGGCTGGTCGTCCCGCTGACCCGCGACGACATCATCTACCACGGCGACTACCTGGTCACCCGGAACGACCATCTGCGCGCCTGTTCGCTGTTCCGCCGCGCGCTGGCGGCCCGGCCGGGCGACACCGATACGGCGAAGAAGCTGGCGGAAAGCCTGGCCAAGCTCGGTGACGCCCCCGACGCGGCGGCGTGCTATGCCCAGCTCGCCATCGGTTCGCTGAACGCCGAGGACGCCGATGGCGCGGTGGCCCACGCGCGCAAAGCGGTGCAGCTGGCGCCCAAGGATCCGACGTTGCGTCAGACCCTGGTGCGCTGCCTGCTTGGCCAGGACCAGAAGGGCAACACCGCCGAGGCGGTCGGCGAACTGCTCCAGCTGGTCGAGACCTACACCGGTCTGGACCGGCTCGAGGACGCGCGCAGCACCTGCCTGAAGGTGCTGGAACTCGACAAAGGCAATGAACCGGCCCGTCGCCAGCTGGCGCGCATCTTCTCCACTGCCGCGCATGACGAGCAGTCCGAGGATGTCGTCGTCTGCGTGCAGTGCGGCCACGTCAACCATCGCGAGGCCCAGGACTGCGAGAAGTGCAAGGCGTCGCTGCAGCTCAGCTGCCTGGCCTGCGGCCGGCCGGTCGGCGTGTCCGACCGCCTATGCATCTTCTGCGGCGCCGATCCGCATCGCGGTTCGCAGAACCGCCGGGCTGGCGGCAGCCCGGCGACCAGCCGCATCGTCAACCCCGACAAGGTCCGCGCCGGATCGATGACAGGTGGCAAGCAGGCGGTCGCCGACCAGATCGATTCGCTGCTGGCCTCGGCCAAGGCCAAGGAGGAGGCCGAGGACTGGGAGGGCGCACTGGAGGCCTGGCGCCAGCTCGCTTCGACCCAGGTCGACAACGCCGAGTTGACCGCGCACATCAAGAGCCTGGAGACGCTGGTCCACGATTCCTTCGTCGAGCGCCAGATCGAGCAGGGCCACCAGCATCGCCGGGTGCGCCGCTACTGGGCATCGATCAAGTGCTACAAGGCGGCTTTGCGCACGATGGCCAGCGACGATCCGCGGGCCCAGCGCCTGGTCGAGATCCTCGGTTCGACCACCAAGGTCGGACAGCGCATCGCCCTGCTCTACGCCGTCGCCATCCTGGTCATCCTGCTGGGCGCCGGCATGGCGTTGCAGCCGTGGTTGAAGAAGAACCGGGTCGACGGCGAGATCGCCGCCATGCAGGAGCGCCTGCAGCCGCTGATCGAGAACCCGGATGGAGCGCAGCTCGCTCCGCTGCAGGCCGAGATCCAGGACCTGCAGGCGCGGGTCGAGGCGCTCGGCGAGGCGCCGCGCTGGTCTGTTTCGCGCACCCGCTGCTCCGAGATCTCGGGTGCATGGTCGGTGGCATGGACGCGGGCCACCAGCAGGTCGCTCGAACAGATCCTCGCCGCCATCGAGTTGAAGGATCTCAAGCGGGCACGCGATCTGCTCGCCAGCCACGGCGCCATCTACAAGGACACGTCGCCGCGCTTCAACAAGGTGGCAGAGCGGCTGGATGCGGCGCAGAAGCAGCGCGACGAATTGAATGCGCGGATCCAGGACGCGCCCCGCCTGCTCGCCGGAGCCGAGGCCGATGAGGCCGGTGGCCGCCTCGGCGCCGCCCTCGGCCAGTTCCGCACCCTGGTCGAGAGCCCGAGCCAGGATGTGGCGGCGAAGGCCAAGACGGCGGTGGCGCGCCTCGCCCCGCGCGCCGACGCGGCGGAGGCAGCCGTGCAGCAGGCGATCGACGCGGCCCAGGCGCTGAAGGCCAGCGATCTGCAGAAGGCCGATGCCACGCTTGCCGCAGTCGCTGACGAGGCCGGGACCTGGTCGATGGGCGAGCGGGTGCGTGCGGGGCGGGTCGCCATCGCCGCCGCCCTGGTCGAGGCCAAGATCGACGCGGCCAAGCTCGGGTCCGGTGCGACCACCGAACAGCTCGCCGAGTTCCTGCGTCGGCACGGTGGAGCCCCCGAGGCGGTCGCGGTGCGTCAGCGCCATGACGCCCAGGTGCGCGCCGTAGCCGCTCGCGCCCAGGCCCTGGAACGCTTCCAGGCCCTGGTCGATGAGCAGAAGTGGGAGCTGGCCTGGATCGCCGGCCGCGACCTCGTCTCCGGCTACGGGGCGCAGGCCGGCGACGTGCGCCTGCCGCTGTGGATCGAGAGCCGGCCGGGTGGGGCGGTGGTCAAGCTCGACGGCAAGGTGGTCGGGACCGCGCCCTGCGTCCTGCGTTATCTGCCTGGCCAGAAGGGTGAATTGGTCGTCGAGGTGGCTGGATGCCAGCCCCTGTTGCGGCGGCTCGATGAGGTGACCACCGCCTGGCGCTACGCCCCGCAGCTGGCGCGCGCCCAGGTATGGCGTGCCGACCTGGGCAAACCGGTGTATGCGCTCGGTGCCCTGCCGGGCGGCGAACTGGTCGCCTCGACTGGCGATGGGCTCGCCCGGCTCTCGTCCAAGGGGCAGGTGCGCTGGCGCGTTGCCCTGGGCGGCGATGGGCTCGGCGCCGGTGTCCGCGCCGACCAGCCGTCCCTGCTGCCGGATGGGCGGCTGGCCCTGGCCTTGGCGGGCAACGGCATCGCCCTGGTCGATGCCCGTGGCGGAGCGCAGAAGATGCCGACCTCCAGCGAGGTCCGTGGCCGGCCGATCGGCTACGTCAACGAGGTGCTCGGCGCTACGTCGCGCGTCGCTTTTGCTGCTGAGGCCATCTACAGCGGCGAGCCCGGAAGCCAGTTCAAGGCGCTCAAGCTGGCCGCGCCTGCGATCAGCGGCCCGGTGGCCCTGGTCAAGGACATCGATCGCGTCCTGGTCATTGCCGATACCCGGGGCCGCCTGGTCGGCATCGAGGAATCGACCGGCAAGCAGCTCTGGGAGCTCGATGCCCAGGCCGCCGACATCGGCCAGCTGATCCCGGTCTCGGACAGCGACGTCGTCGCCCTGCTGGACGGTGCACGCCTCGCCTGCTTCGGCCTGACCCCCAAGGGGGCGACCCTGCGCTGGACGCATCAGCTCGAGGCCCAGGCGGTGGGCGATCCGGTGTTCGGTGATGGTACGATCCATGTCGCCAGCGGCGCCCAGGTCATCCGCATCGGCATCGAGGGGACGGTCCAGGCTGCATTGGCCTTGGGGGCCGTGGCCTCCTGCACCGTCGCTGTGGCAGGCGACCGCGTGCTGGCCGGTGCGGCCGACGGATCCATCCACCTGTTCAAGAACGGCGAGGTGGTGTGGACCTCGCCCATGCCCGCACCGCCGACCGCGGTCGGCCTCGGGGTCGAAGCCGCCTACGCGGCCTGCGGCAACGGTTCGCTAGTCGCCTTCACCCCGTAGTTCCAGCCGGGACGCATGTCGCCCGGTCCGCACTGGCAGGTCCCCATCTGGCATCTAGATTCCCTGGGCCGGGGAAGTCCTCCCGGTACCGGAGCCCACGATGCAGCTTGATTCGCACCTGGTCGAGAAGTTCCACTCCCTGCACCGTCAACGCCAGTCCGGCGTCCTGCAGGCGAGCGGCGACGGGTTCAACCTCGGCATCTGCCTGGTCGACGGCGAGCCGGTCGCGATCGATCTGGGCGAGGACCTCGAACAAGCTTTCGCCCACTCCTGCGGCACCTACCACAAGCTGGACGACGCCGGCCTGGCCGAGCTCTCCGCCGCCATCAGCGGAGGCGCCAAGGCCCGGGACTATCTGGTAGAACGCCAGCTGATCAGCGATGCTGAAGCCGACCAGGTGGCCCAGGCGGTGGTCGAGGACGCCCTCACCCGCACCTTCCGCGGCCCGTGCACCGGCCTTGAATTCAATCAGGGCGTTGCTCCTGATTCCCTCGCCATCGGCCGTTCTGCCCTGAAGATGCGCATCGGCGTCGAATCGCTGATCCGCACCTGCGACCAGCGCGTCGGCGAGCATCAGGCGGTCGAGCATGAGGTCGGCGGCTGGCATGCGGTCTTCGCCCTCACCGAAGGCGAGCACGTCTCCGGCCAGCTGTCCGAATACGAGAAGATGGTGCTGAACTTCATCGACGGCCGGGCCACGGTCGACGAGATCGCCAGCCTCTGCCGCGACAGCAGCATGAATCTCGGCCGTGTCCTGCGCTCGCTGATCGCGAAGAAGGTCATCCACCGCATCGACCAGCATCGCACCAGCGGAGTGCGGCCGGCGGTCGCTTCGCCGGCGTCCGGGATCAAGGCGGCGGTCAAACCGGCGGGCTCGCCAGCTGATGGCGCCCCTGCTCAGCCTGCGGCCACGGCTTCGGCCATCGAGATGCAGCCCTACCGGCGGGCGCAGCGGGAAAGCCCGACCGGCCGGCCGATCGTCCTGGTCGGCCTGATCACACTGCTTGCGATCGCTGTCGGCGTCGCGCTCCTCGTGGTGCAGTACAACCGCAAGCAGGAGAGCCTGCGCAAGGATGAGACCGAGATCAGCCAGCTGGTCGTCTCGCGCAGCTGGCGTGAGGCCCGCGCCCAGATCGACCGCCTGCGCCAGGCGGCCGGCAACGACCTTGCCGCCATCCGCACCGTCGACTTGCTCAAGGGTCAGGTCGAGGCGGCGCTCACTGCCGAGCGCAGCCGCATCGGCGAACTCATTGAGAACGAGGATTTCGCCGCCGCACGGCCGCGCATCGCCGCCCTGCCCGACGACGCCGAGCTGGTCGTGCGCCTGCGCGAGGCCGAGGCCGACCAGCGCGCCGCTGCTGCCGCGCTGGCTGACGAAGTGCGTGCCCGCCTGGTCGCCGGCGACATTGCCGGATCGCTTTCGGCCCTCGACGAGGCGCAGGGCGTGCGCGCGCAGCAGGCCAACGCCATCCTTGCAACGTGGCGCAGCGACACCCTGGTGATCGCCCGCAGCCAGACCCACCCGCTGCAGCTGCGTCTTGCCTCGGTGGCGCGGCTGCGCCAGGCCCGCCCGGATGCCGCTCTCGAAGCGCAGCTGGTAGCCCTCGACACGGAATTGCAGAATCAGGTGCGCGAACTGGCCAAGCGCCTCGGCCGCCTCGAAGAGCAGGCCAAGGCCGGCGCCTGGGAAGAGGTCCGTGCCGAGATGGTGGCCCTGCGCATCGGCAGTCTGATGGCCGGGACCGAGGTCGAAGTGCGTGGTGCTCGCGCCGCCGCCTCCGCCGACAAGGCCGAGCGCGATCTTGCCGCCGTGCAGCGCATCGCCTTGACCGCCTTGGCCTCCGGTGCCGGGGCCGACGGACTCGAAGATGCTCGTGCCAAGCTCGCTGCCGCCCTCCAGGTCTACCCCCAGGCATCGCGTCGGGAATCGATCGACCGCCTCGCCGCCAGTCTGGCTGCTTGCAGCGGCATCGGCCAGCGCACCGCCGCGCAGCGCGCCGCTGACGCCATCGCCCTGGCCGCTCAGGTGCCGGCGACGGAAAGCGCGCTGGCCGAAGCTCTGACCCAGCGGGCCACCGCCCTGCAGGCGATCGAGGGCCAGGCCCGCGTCTCGTTGGACGAGGCCCGTCGCTTCGGCCGGGTTGGCGATTGGGATGCCGCGGTGAAGGCGCTCGAGGCGATCGTCCGCCAGCCCAACTGGCAATTCACCGCGGTGAGGACCGAGGCCGAGCAGGAACTCGATGCGGCCCGCGCCAAGTCGGTAAGGCGTGTCCAGCTGAAGGAGGATCTGCGCGCCTCCCTGCTGCGCGGCGACCTCGCCGCCTGCGAGAACATCGCCCGCGAGATCGGCCTCGCCTACCTGCCGCTGGTCATCGCCAGCACTCCCGCCGGGGCCGAGGTCGTCCGCGCCGACGGCTCGATCGTCGGTGTCACCCCGCTGATCCACGACGTCACCGCCGATGAGCGCGTCGACCTCCGTCTGCAGGTGCGCAAGGTCGGCTACCAGCAGGTGACGGTCAATGGCGCCGCGGCCGAGGGCGGTTGGCGCGTAGCAGTCCGTCTCGAACGCAGCGTGGCCCTGGCCGTCAACCTCGGCCATCCGCTGACCGCCCGGCCGGCGGTCATCGACGGCACGCTGTGGCTCGCCGACCGCGGCCAGGTCGTGGCTTTCGCCCAGCCCCAGGCTGCCGCCCAGCGCACTATCCCGGCCGGCATGCCGCTTGCAGAACCGGTGTTCGCCCCGGTGGCGATGGTCGGGCCGGAACTGCTGCTGGCCACGCGCGAGAAGCTCGCCCTGCGTCTCGGCGCCACGGTCGAGCGCATTCCGCTGCCGGTCGCCACCGACCATGCCCCGATCGCCTACAAGAGCCCCTTGGTGGTCGATCGCGACCTCCTGGTCATCGCTGGCATGGATGGCCGTCTGCATGCGGTGCAGCGTGGGACGACTGCGTTGGTGTGGCAGAGCCCGGGTGGCGCAGCCTTCGCCTGCGCTCCGCTGCTGATCGGCGAGAGCGTGATGGTGGCGCGCCGCGATGGTCGGCTGGAGAGCTACCGGATCGAGGACGGTCTGGCGGAGTCCAACGCAGCGCTCGGTCAGGCCGTCCTGGCCGCCTGGCCGACCGCGGGCGGACTCGGCGGCATCACCGCTGGGCGGACGTGGACGTGGAACGGCACCGCTGCCACCGAGGACCTGCCAGAGCCCTGCCTTGGCGGCGGTCCCGGCGTGGTGATCAGCGCACTCGGCAAGGTCCTGCAGCGCGGCGAGAAGGATTGGAGCGAGGTCGGCCGGCTCGAGCCGCGGCCGCAGCCCGGCACAGCGATCACCGCCATGCTGTGGGCTGGTCAGGCCGTGGTCGTGCATGACCGCACCCTGACTGTCTGTGGATCGTCGCCCTTCCGCCTGGACAGCGCCAGCGATCTGCTCGCGCCGGTGGAATGGAACGGTTCACTCGTCGCGGCCAGCCTGGATGGCGGACTGTGGATCTGGGCCAGGTGATCCTTGAGCACGGCTGAGTCCCGTTAGCTGGCGACTGGACCCTCCCCCCCGGGCTTGCCCAGGGGCCCCCAAACGCGTATCCTCCACCGACGGAGGCTCCATGGGCGACCTTGACGGCTTGGTGAAGGAGTTTCTGGTCGAGAGCTACGAGAATCTCGACCGGCTCGACAAGGAATTCCTGCAGCTCGAGCAGAATCCCGGCAATCGCGAGGTCATCGCCTCGATCTTCCGCACCATCCACACGGTGAAGGGGACCAGCGGCTTCTTCGGCTTCGAGAAGCTGCAAGGCGTGGCCCATGCGGGCGAGAACCTGCTGGCCAAGCTGCGCGACGGCGTGCTGATCCTCAACACCGAGATGGGCAGTGCCCTGCTGCGCACGGTCGACGCTATCCGCGCCATCCTTGGCGAAATCGAACGGACGAATGTCGAAGGTGCTCAGGCCTATCCCGAACTGATCGCCGAACTCGAGGCGCTGGTGCATGGAGCTGCGCCGGCGGCGGCAGCCGCGAAACCGACGGTCAAGACTGATACGTCGGCTGCAGCGCCTGCGCAGCCGGCAGAAGTCGTCGCTGGCAAGTCGGGTGATGCTCCGGCTGCCGCGAGCGCTGCCGCCGGCTCGTCGGTGGCGGACCAGAGCCTGCGCGTCGACGTGCGCGTGCTCGACCGCCTGATGAACCTGGTCGGCGAACTGGTGCTGACCCGCAACCAGATCCTGCAGCACGCCGGTTCGGCCGGCTCCGCCGCCTCCGGCGCCCTCGCCACCACCGGCAAGCGCCTCGACAACATCACCTCGCAACTGCAGGAAGAGGTGATGAAGACGCGGATGCAGCCGATCGAGACGGTGTGGGGCAAGCTGCCGCGCGTGGTCCGCGATCTGAGCAAGCAGATCGGCAAGCAGGTCCGCTTGGAAATGGAGGGCAAGGACACCGAACTCGACAAGTCGATCATCGAGGCGATCAAGGACCCGCTCACCCACATGGTGCGCAACTCGGTCGACCATGGCGTGGAGACGCCGGAGAAGCGCGTTGCCGCCGGCAAGCCGGCGGAAGGCTGCATCCTGTTGCGCGCTTACCACGAAGGCGGCAAGGTGACGATCCAGATCCGCGATGACGGCGGCGGCATCGATCCGGCGCGTATCCGCGCCAAGGCGGTGGAGAAGGGTGTGCTGACTGCTGACCAGGCCGCGAAGCTGCCTGAGCGCGAGGTGCTCAACCTGATCTTCGCCGCCGGCTTCAGCACCGCGGAGACGGTGACCAACATCAGCGGCCGCGGAGTCGGCATGGATGTGGTGCGCACCAATATCGAACGCATCGGCGGCACCGTCGACCTCTCCAGCGAGATCGGCAAAGGGACGGTCATCACCATCAAGATCCCGCTGACTCTGGCGATCATCCCAGCGCTGGTCGTGACCAGCGGCGGCGAGCGCTTCGCCATCCCGCAGGTCAACCTGCTCGAGCTGGTGCGCATCGAGAAGGCCAAGGCTGCGACCGCGATCGAGGACGTCTACGGCGCCCCGGTCTACCGCCTGCGCGGCCAGCTGCTGCCGCTGGTCTATCTGAGCAAGGAGCTCGGTCTGCCGGCTTCGGACACGGCGTCGATCAACATCGTGGTGCTGCAGGCCGACGTGACCCAGTTCGGCGTGGTCGTCGACAGCGTTCTCGACACCGGCGAGATCGTGGTCAAGCCGCTCGACAAGCAGCTGAAGAACCTCTCGGTGTTCGCTGGGGCCACGATCATGGGCGACGGCAATGTCGCCCTCATCCTCGACGTCTTCGGTCTGGGCAGCCGCGCCCATGCCGTAGGCAAGGGTCGTGAAGCCAAGACCGCGGCGGCTGCTGCTGCCGGTGAGCCGAAGGAGCCGCTGCTGCTGTTCCAGAGCCCGGACGATGGACGCATGGCCATCCCGTTGTCCCAGGTCGTGCGCCTTGAGGAGATGGAGGCGGCCAAGGTCGAAGCTGCTGGCGAGGTCGAGGTGGTGCAGTACCGCGGCGAGATCCTGCCGCTGGTGCGCGTCTTCCAGGTGCTGCCCGAGCGCAGGCGCAATCCGCGCAATCCTGATGCAGGTGTCGCGCCAGACGTGCTGCCGGTGGTGGTGCACAGCCACAATGGCCGGCATGTCGGCCTCGTGGTCGGCAAGATCATCGATACCGTCGAGGAGTCGACCAAGCTGCAGCGCTCGGCAAGCCGCGCCGGAATCAAGGGCTGCATCGTCATCAACGGCAAGGTGACCGAGATCCTCGATGTCGAATCGGTGGTTCGCACCGTCGTTCCCGACTTCTACAAGGCCCAGCCATGATCGACGTCGCCAGCCAGAGCCGGCAGTACTGCACCTTCCGCCTGGCCCAGTACCTCTGCGGCATCGACGTCCTCGCGGTGCACGAGATCCTGCGGCATCAGCCGATGACCCGCGTGCCGCTGGCCCCGCCGGTGGTCAAGGGTCTGATCAATCTGCGCGGACAGATCATCACCGCCCTCGACATGCGTATCCGCCTCGGCTTCCCGCCACGCGACGACGGCAAGCAGCCGGTCAACATCGTGGTCGGTCTCGGCGAGGGCGGAGAGGAAAGCGTCGCAGCCTTGCTGGTCGACGAGATCGGCGATGTCATCGACATCGATCCGACGACCTGCGAATCGCCGCCGGACACGATCCATGGCGCGGTACGCGATCTCATCCTCTCGGTGAGCAAGCGCGAGAAGGGTTTGCTGCTGATTCTTGACACCGCCAAGGCGATGAAGATCGAATAGATCCGATGGCCGGGGGGCCCCGGGGCGTCGCGAGGGGGCGGGCGCCAAGCGGCGGTGGGCGGATAGAATGGGCGAAGCCCATCCGCCCACGGTTTCGGAGCGCATGCGACGAAACCGAGCTGCGACAAAGCCCGCGGGGGCAGGCCCGCAGGGCCGCGGGGGCGGAGCCCCTGAGCTAATGAAGCCGCGATGCCAACGCGCTGAACAAGTGGCGGTATGGAACGCCGCTCGCCGCCGAAACCGAGCCTCCGCAGGTCAGGCTGGTGCACACGCCTTGGACCGGCTTGGTCGCCGACACTTCCGCCGCTTCGCGGGCCGTGGCCGCCGCCGTCAGATCCGGGACATTCCAGGCTTTGTCGCCGGCCGTGCCGCAGCAGCCCCAGGCCTGCGGGATCGAGGCTGCGGCGACGGCGTTGCATGCCTCCAGCAGATGCGGCGACCATCCAGCCCTCTGCTCGCTGCAGGTCGGATGCAGCGCCCAGGCTTCGCGGTCGATGCGCAGGCGCTTGCGTGCGAGCAGGCGCGGAATGAGCATCTTGGCAGCGAATCCGGCCGGGTCGTGCACGGTGACGGCGTTCCAGCGCTCCTGCAGCGCGGCAGGCAGGGCGGTCTTGGCGAGGAACGCGGCGCAGGTGCCGGTGTCGATCAACACGTCTTGGCAGCCGGTGGCGAGCAGCGCGGTCGCCGTGCGTTCGGCCATGGTCTGGGCCTGATCGGGGAAGCCCTTCGACGAGAAAGGCATGCCGCAGCACAGGCTGGAGATATTCCCCGGCACGACGATGCCGATGCCGGCCGCCTCGCACAGCCGCGCCAGATCGCGCGACACCGCATCGGGACCGAAGGTGCGGGTCAGGCAGGTGGCCATCAACGCCACGCGGATTTCTCCGGCGGGCCAGGTCCGCGGCATAGCTGGCGCCGCCGGCGGCACCGGCACATGCCGGCCGGGCAGACGCCAGCCGCCGACCACGCGCACGCCGAGGCGGGCGATGCCGCAGACCAGGGCGAAGTTCCCCAGGACGCGCCGGGCTGTCCACGTGGTCAGCGCGCCGCGACGGATGGAGCGTTCGGCGCGCACCAGTTCGCCGGTATCGATGCCGACCGGGCAAGCGCTGGCGCACAGGCCGTCGCCGGCGCAGGTGTCGAGCACGTCGTGCGCGGTGCGGCGATCGACGGCGGCCTTCTCGGTCGCGCCGAGGGCACGGTTGCGCCACTGCACGATGCGCTGGCGCGGGCTGAGCGCGGCGTCGCGGCTTGGGCAGGTCGGTTCGCAGAAACCGCACTCGATGCAGCGGTCGACCAGCGGGTCGGCCGCCGGCATGGTCTTGAGGTGGGCGAGATGGGCCTGCGGATCGTCGGACAGCAGCACCCCGGGATTGAGGATGCCGAGCGGGTCGCAGGCCGCCTTGATCCGCCGCATCAGCGCCACCGCCTCGGCGCCCCACTGCGCGGTGACGAACGGCGCCATGTTGCGGCCAGTGCCGTGCTCGGCCTTGAGGTGCCCGCCAGCGGCCAGCACATCGGCGACCAGCTCGCGCATGAAGCCGTCGTAGCGCGCCACTTCGACCGGCTTCGCCAGGTCGGGGGTCAAGGTGAAGTGGAGGTTGCCGTCCTTGGCGTGGCCGAAGATCACCGCGTCGGCGTAGCCGTGGCGCACGAACAGGCGTCGCAGGCCGCGCACGCCCTCGGCCAGGCGCGCAACCGGGAAGGTGACGTCCTCGATCACCACCGCCGTGCCCAGCGCGCGCACCGCGCCGACGCTGGGGAACAGGCCCTTGCGGATCGCCCACAGTTTCGCCTGCAGGGCGCCATCGCGGGTGAGTTGCGCCGGGGAGCAGAGGTCGAGACCTGCGAGCATCGGCTGTGCATCGGCCAGCCGCTGGGCAAGCGTCGCCTCGTCCGCCTCCTGGTATTCGATGAGCAGAGCGGCCGGCTCGCCCACCGGCACCGCATCGGGCAGCTTGTCCGCGACCCGGCGCAGGGCCACGGCGTCGAGCAGTTCGACCGCGGCGCAGCCCGAAGCGGCCAGCCCGGCCACCGCGGCGGATGCCGCCTCGACCTCGCGGAAGACCAGCCAACCGGTGGCGCGGCAGCGCGGCAGCGGCAGGGTGCGGAACGTGGCCGAAAGGATGCAGGCCAAGGTCCCTTCGCTGCCGACCACCAGGCGCTGCAGGATCGCGGCCGGCTCATCGGCATCGAGGAAGGCGTTGAGGCTGTAGCCGACCGTATTCTTGGTGGCGAAGGCCTTCTCGATGCGGGCGCGCATGGCTGTGTCGCCGCGGATGGCGTCGCGGATGGCGATCAGCTCGCTGGCGAGCGCTGCCGGAAGGCGTGCTTGCGCCTCCGCGGTGTCGACACGCGTGCCGTCAGCGAGCAGCAGCTCCATCGACTCGACCGTACGGTAGCTGTTCTCGTGGATGCCGCAGCACATGCCGCTGGCGTTGTTGGCGACGATGCCGCCGATCTCGGCCGCCTGGATGCTGGCCGGATCGGGACCGATGCGGCGGCCATGCGGGGCGAGGGCGGCGTTGACCCACGAGCCGACTGCGCCGGGCTGGCAGCGCACGCGGGTGGCATCGTCGAGCACCTCGATGCCGCGCAGATGCCGCGAGATGACCACCAGAATGCCGTCGGTTACCGCCTGGCCGGACAACGAGGTGCCGCCGGCGCGCAAGCACACCGGGGTGCGGCTCCTCCGCGCCACCGCCAGCACCGCTGCGATGTCGTCGCCATCGCGGGCCAGCACCACGACCCGCGGCACCAGGCGGTAGATGCTGGCGTCGTTGGCCCAGGCGAGACGGTCGGCGAGGTCGGCGAGTACGCTTCCGCCGGGCACGGCAGCGCGCAGTTCCGAGACCAGGGCATCGCTCATGCCGCCATGTCATGGAGCGGGAGGCGTAGTGCAATAACCCGTGTTTTCTGCGTCGATGAGTCAGGGTCCGTGGAGCACCGCGGCGATCTCGGCAGCGGCTGGACGGAGGGCATCGGCGACCGTCTCCGGGGGATCGCTTGCGTAGTCGGCCATGGCGGCGATGGCAGCGACCGGCGGGGCGTCTGCCGTGGCGCCGGCGATGACCATGGCGACCGAACCGGTGGTTCCGTCGTTGCGCTGGATGGCGTAGCCGCGCTGGCGGATGGCGGCGATCTCGGCTGCGGGTGTGCGCCAGGGGGCGGGCGCGAACGCCTCCAGCACCATGCCGATCGACGATCGCTCGGCCGACAGGGGGGCGGTACGGCGCAGTCCTTCTTCGATCGGGCGCCCGCGCCCGGCATGGAGCAGGTAGCAGACATGGCCCTGCCACAGCACGCCGAGCGCCACGCCGAAGCGTCCGCGCAATCCGCGCAGCACCGGCACGGCGGCGGCGAGCAGACCTGAGCCGTTGAGGCATTGCGCCGCGAGCAGGTGGACGCCGGGACCCGGTCGGTAGCGGCGCTCGGCATCCTGTTCAGCCAGGCCGAGATCGCGCAGGGTACCGAGCAGACGGTTGGCGCGGGTCGGCTCCCAGCCCATCAGGCGGGCCAGCTCGCGCGAACCGACGCCACCACCGCGTGCGCACAAGACCTGAAGCAGGGCGACGCCGTCGGCGAGCGACTGGTTCGGCTGGGCAGGCATCGGCTTGCTTTTCCCCTCTTGATGCTAATATAGCACCATTATGCCAGATGCAACCCTGTCCCCCGGCCCGGCCACCTGCGAAACCCTGACTGCCGACCTGTGCGTCGTCGGCGGTGGCATGGCCGGCATCTGCGCCGCCCTGGCCGCCGCCCGCCATGGGCTCAAGGTCGTGCTGGTGCACGATCGCGCGATGCTCGGCGGCAACGCCAGCAGCGAGGTGCGCATGTGGATCTGCGGCGCGCACGGACGCGACGCCAAGGAGACGGGGCTGATCGAGGAGATCCTGCTGCTGAATCTGCACCGCAATCGGCAGCTCAGCTATCCGCTGTGGGACACCGTGCTGTTCGAGGCCGTCTGCCTGCACCCCGGGATCACCGCGGTGCTGACCTGCGCGGTCACCGACGTCGAGATGGCCGCGCCTGATCGCATCGCCGCGGTGCGCGCCTGGCACCTCACCCGCCAGCGCTGGATCCGGGTCGAGGCGCGCATGTTCGCCGACTGCTCGGGCGACTCGGTGCTGCGCCTGTCGGGGGCGCAGACGCGTTGGGGCCGCGAGGCGAAGAGCGAGTTCGGCGAGAGCCTCGCCCTCGACGTCGCCGACCGCAAGACCATGGGCAATTCGATCCTGCTGCAGCTGCGCGAGATCGATCCGATCGATCACGTGCCGTATGAGCGGCCGCCGTGGGTGCACGACTTCCCGCTCGATCACCACCGCATGGCCAAGCGCGGCACCAACGACAACTTCTGGTGGCTCGAGATCGGCGGCGAGGACGACACCATCGGCAACGCCGACCGCACCCGCGACGAGCTCTACCGCATGGCGCTGGGCGCCTGGGCCTTCATCAAGAACCATCCCGACGGCCGCGGTCGCAAGTGGGAGCTGGAATGGATCGGCGCCCTGCCCGGCAAGCGCGAGAACATCCGCTACGTCGGCGACCACACCATGACCCAGATGGACGTCGAGAGCTGCGGGCGCTTCGATGATCTCGTCTGCCACGGCGGCTGGAGCATGGACGACCATCCCCCGGCGGCCTTCCTGCATCGCGGCGACCCGACCATCTTCCATCCCGCGCCGTCGCCGTTCGGCATCCCGTGGCGCTGCCTGTACAGCGTCAATGTGCAGAATCTGCTCTGCGCCGGCCGCAACATCTCGACCACGCACATGGCGATGAGCGCAACCCGGGTCATGGCGACCTGCGCGACCATGGGCCAGGCCATCGGCACCGGCGCGGCGATCGCACTGCGCGACGGCCTGACCCCGCGCGAGGTCGGCACGCAGCGGCTGCGCGAACTGCAGGCCACGCTGCTCGATGACGACCAGTACCTGCCCGGTCTGCGCCGTCCGCTTTCCGCCCTGGCGCGTTCGGCCAGGCTGCTCGCCAGCCGCGGCGATCCTGCCGCCCTGCGCGACGGCATCGACCGCCGGCTCGGCAACGAGGACCACTGGTGGAAGGCGGCGTCCGGCGACTGGGTCGAATACCGCTTCGACGCGCCGCGCGACATCGGGCGGGTGCGCATCGTCTGCGATACCGACCTGCACAAGTCGCGCGTGCTGCCGTGCTCGGTGCCGCTGCGCCGCAAGGTTGGCGGCATGCCCAGCGGAACCCCGCGCGACCTGCGTATCAGCGGTCAGCATGCAGACGGCTCGTGGCAGGACCTCGCCACGGTGGCGGCGAACCATCGCCGCCTGATCACCGTGCCGGTGGCCGGCGCCTGGCAGGCCATCCGTCTGACCGTCGACGCGACCTGGGGCGAGGCCGAGACTGCGTTCTTCGGCTTCGATGTCGGGCAGCCGTCCCTTGAGGGACCGTTCGAAGCCGCGCCGTGGACGAGCAAGCCGGTGACCCGCACGTCGGGGGCTTGAGTTCAGTCGAGGCGGATGCCGAGGCCGACGAGGAAGAAAGCGCCATCTCCCTCGTAGGCGCTCTCCAGCGTCAACGCGTGGTCGCCGTCGTCCCGGTCGTAGAATTCGCTCAGCGTGGTGTGCGCGGCCCAGCCGGCCACCGCTCCGATCATAGCGCGGTCGTACTCCAGCCACAGGCCGACGCGAGCCTCACCGCCGACGTACCAGGTCGACTCCTCCATCGACGCGGCGTCGATCCGTTCGTCGGCGACCCCGGCATCGCCGAGCGAGCCGACCACGCCGGCCTCGACGATGACATGCTTGCCAAGGCGGGCCCCGAGGCCGACGCCGAGCATCCACGAGAACGCCACCACGCTGTGCTCCGAGCCGGTCTCGTCCATCGCGTCGGTGAAGCGGGCAGCGCCGCCGGCCAGCACCCAGGGATGGACCGGGCTGCCGGTCTCGTAGCGCAGCACGGCCTCGCCTTGGATGGCGAAGCCGCGGTCGTCGTCGAGGGCCAGGGTGCGGTGCTCGCCCCCGTCGTACTGCACCTCGCTGTAGCCGGGGAAGCCACCAGCCAGCAGCCGGATCTCGGTGCTGTCGTCGGCTGCGGCGAGCAGGCTGCAGCAGGCCGCCAGGCAGAGGACCTTCACGCGCGGTTCCGGCGCGCGTCGACGAACTGCTGCAATGCCAGCTTGGCAGCGTCGAGCTGTGCCACGGAGCCATCGCTTGGCGCTAGGCAGCGGCGGATCAGGGCCCGGACCAAGGAGGTACGCAGGTCAAGATAGGCGCGATAATCGGCGCGCAGGGCGTCGCCGAGTTCGGCTCCGGCGGCCGCGTCGAAGGTGTCCACCAGCTCGGCCCACGGGGTCAGATAGTGATCCTGCAGCCGGCGGGCGTCGGCCAGATCGGCCTGACGCGGCTTGGCGCGGATACGCTCGACCTCCTGGGCCAGGCCGGCGGAGAACTGCTCGACCTTGGCGAATCGGTCGAGCCAGGACGACCACAGCGTGGTCTTCCTGGGTTCCAGCGCGGGCGATCGGCCGCCAGCTGCAGGCGCAGCGGCCGGATCAGGACCGTCCTTGGGACGGATGACGCGGCGGGTGGTGACGGTATGCATGGCCCAGGCATGAGATCAGCCCCGGGGTAGCGGTGAAGGACAAATAGTGTCCGATTTTCCGGACAGCAGTCACCTGCGTGCTCAGGCTGGTCTGATCGGATTCTGCTGCGGTTCCGCACCGCTGGCGAGTTCCCCCAGCATCTCCGAGCAGAGCAGCAGCATGCGTGGCAGATGGAAGAAGCTCTTCCACTTGCCGCCTTTCAGCATCGATGCGGGGCGTCCGTTGCGCTCGAGGTACCCGAACCACTCGCCGTAGGCTGGATCGGGATAGTGCTGCCAGGTCCAATGATGGAGCTTCTCGAACCACACCCAGAACTCCTTCCGGCCACTGAGCTGGAACGCCATGAGCGCGGCGATCAGGGCCTCGCAGTGCACCCACCAGAGCTTCATCGACCAGGTTAATTCCGGATGTGGGCGGCCTTCGGCGTCCATGAAATAGTAGAGCCCGCCATGCTCCTGGTCCCAACCCGATTCGAGGGTGGCGAGGATGACGTCTGCAGCCTGGCTGATGAGGTCGGGCTGTCCGCTCCTCCGGGCGGCGAGCATCACGAACCACATGCTTTCCAGCGCGTGACCGGGATTGAGGTGGCGGCCGGTCGGAGAGCGCAGGTCGAAGCCGCCCTGTGCGGGGATGTTCTCGAAGATCAGCCCGCTGCCGGGGTGGCGGAAGCGGGCGAGCACCTCACGTGCGACCTCGGCTGCGTCTTCGAGCGCGCCGGCGTCGCCCAGGCACTCCGCCATCACCAGGCTCAGGTTGATGCGGATCATCGGGATGCTCAGCGGCTGCCAGCGCGGCGCCCCGGGCAGGCGCTTCTCCCACTGGCCCTTCGGATCAGCCCCGCGGGCGATGTACCTGCGATAACTGGCCTGGGCCTCCTCCGCGGCCTGCGGGTCCCCGCTGGCCTTGAAGAACGCGGCGCTGCCCATGCAGGCAAAGCACTCGGAGAAGATGTTGTAGGGCGCCGTGAACGGCGTGCCGTCACGCCCCAGGGAGAAATAGTACGAGCCGTCCGCGGCCTTGCCGTATCGGGTCAGGAAAGCGAAGCCCTGCCGTGCCTGCGCCAGCCATACGGGATCAGGTTCGAGCTTCCGGTGCAGTTCGCTGAGCATCCATACCACGCGCCACTGCATCCACATGTGCTTCTCGGTGTCGTAGACGCTGCCGTCGCGGTCGAGGCAGGTGAAGAAGCCGCCGTATTCCCCATCCGGGGCGTGCTTCAGCCAGAACGGGATGACGTTCGTGCGCAGTTCGTCCCGGTAGGTCTTCGCGTAGTTGCGGTATGGGTTCACGACACTCCTCGTGATGATTGGGGTGAGGCGGAGGCCAGTGCACACGCGGCTCTGGGCCTGGCGCCTTTACGCCTGGCTGATGCCATAGTACGGGCTCATGGCGCGGCAGAGGATTTCCTGGTCGGAGAGCTTCGGGTTCCACAGCGTCTCGGCGAAGAGCGCCACGCTGGGCTGGATCGTCTGCTCGAACGCGCCGTCCTCGACCAGCCCCGTCACGGTGAGCACCCCATGGTGGGCAACGAGCATTTCGCGGTAGAATCGAGCCGCCAACGGGTAGTGCCTGAACCACGACTGGTTGACGAAGTCCCAGCGCGCTTCCCGTCGTTTCGACTGCAGCTCCTGGCAGTAGCGACTGCGTTCGCCGAGGATGAATGGACCATGGTTCTCGAACTCGTGGCCCCAGCTGATGCCGGTCCAGCCCTTCGGGACAAGTGCGAACTCCTTGTCCGGTCCGCGAAATGCCATGATCTTCCTGCTATAGGCGATGGTCTCCTCCGGGGTCAGCACTCCCGGCATCGTTGAATTGTCCCTGAGGCTGCCGTCAGGCGACTGGTCCAGCGAAGGGAGATAGGGCACGCTGCCGGCGTTCTCCCACACGATGCTGACCTTCGGATGGAGCGGCAGCAGATCCTGATATCTTTCCCCGATCGACGACGCATGGAGGCCGAACTGGATGTAGAGCGAAGGGCTGATTTCGAAGAGGGCGGCGGCCGTCTCATTGACCAGTTCGCAGGCCAGCGAGGCCGTGGATCTTCCGCCCAGCTCCATGTTGGAGTGCTCGGTCAATGTCTGGAAGTAGATCCCGTCAAGCGGCAGATGCGCGTAGTCGCGACGATAGGTCTTCACAACATCATCGCGTATGTTGCGGCGGACCTCCGTGTTCGCCAGATCCAGGGTGAGCCCCCAACCCCAGGCGAAGCCGAAGATCACGCGAATGCCCCGGCTGTGCGCGTAGGAGATCAATTCGGCGCTGTTGAGCGGCGGCACGTCGTTCCATATCGTGAGCATATTCATGCGCAGGCGCGCCATATTATCGATAAAGCTCCGGTAATCGTAGATCGAGTAGCCCCAGGTCCAGATGCCGCGATTGGCGACGAGCGGCGCTTCCTCCAGCTTGAGGGTGGGTATCCGCTCCAGGGAGGCTGGGCAGTCCTCCAGGCGCAATCCCCCGACGTAGCTTGGCAGGACCTGCGCGTTGAAGTAATGGGCGCCATGCAGCAGACCGGCCTCATCGTAGCCGGCGATGGCCACCACCTTGCAGCGGTCATTCCAAGGCGAGGGGCATGACGCGATGCTGAAGCCTTGTTCCTTCTGCGGCTCCGGCAGGAGGCCTTTCCCGATCAGTTCCCGCAGCATCGGGTGCGTCCCGGCGCAGCCCACCAGGCAGAGATGCCGCTCGCGTTCGAACGCTCCGCAGGGAACCGTCTCGAGGACATACGGCAGGAGCCGCTGCAGCCCTTTCTGCAGGGCGATCACCGCTTGGGCGGGCAGCCCCTCGAACGAGTCGAAGACGATTTGCCAGCGGGTCCCTGGGTGACGCTGCTTGAATTGGGAAGACATGGTCGGATTCCTTGCTTGGTTAAGCGCTGCGGCGGACGATCAGTGCTGGGGGGATGGATACGGAATCCTCGGCGCTGCCCGAAATGATCCCGAGGAGCTTTCTCACCGCGATGCGCCCCTCTTCGCGGAAGGGCTGGTGGATGGTGGTCAGCGGTGGTTCGGCGAGGTCGGTCAGATCGAGATCGTCGTAGCCGATGACCAGCACGTCTTCGCCGACGGCGAATCCGGCCATTTTCAGCTGGGTGATCAACGCCAAGGCATGCCGATCGGAGACCGCGAAGATCCCTGCGGGCGCCGTGCCGTGCCGGGTTGAAACATACGTTTTCAGAGCGCCAAGGACCACCCCGATGTCGTCCTCGATCCGGCATGCGTGACCAGCTGCCTCGATCTCCGAGCGGAAACCATCGCCGCGGCGGTGGAGGCGGAAGCGGGGGAAGACCAGAAATGAACCGCAGCCGCGCGCTAATAGGTGTCGCGCAGCTTGAGCACCGCCTTCCCTGTCGTCGATCTCGACCACGGGTATGCCGGGGAAGCGCTGTTCCGTATTGAGGACGACCACGCTGCCGCCCCGCTTGTGATAGTTTTGGATCTTGCGTGCCAGGAGATCGTCATGCGCCAGCGCGTGCGGGTAGGTGATGAGACCCGACTGCGGCTCGTCTGCCAGTTGCCTGAAGAAGTGGTCGTAGTGCTCCTGGGTGAGTCCGAAGTGGAAGCTGAGCGGGAATCCCGCCAGGTTGGCCTCTTCGGACATGCCCATCACCAGGTCGGCGATCAGCCGGTTGGCGTACTCCGGTAGGAATACCCCGAGCGACGGCGCCTGGCCCTTCTTGAGCCCCTGCGCAGCGCGGTTGGGGCGGAAGCCGAGCCTGGCGGCCGCGTCGGCCACCAGGGCGCGTGTCGCCTCCGAGACCCGGGCGTTCCGGTCGGGCACCGGGTTGAGTGCTCGCGACACTACCGACACCGACAGTCCCGTTTCCGCTGCGATCTCCTTCAAGGTAGCCATACCGCGCCTCCTTTTGTTGGAACAAACCTTTGTTCATGGCGCATAATGCAAATTATATGCACCGCGTCAAGGGCTGGGCCGCGAGCTGCGCCGACGCTGGGCGTGTCGCGGTTGTCGCATTCCCGGAGGCTACGAGGTCGCAGCCATTCAGCTTCGCGGTCACACGCAGTGTTGCGCGTAGGCCTTCTGGATGCGAGTCACCAGGACGTCCTGGTCGCCGGCCCACAGCTCGTCGCTGAAGATTTCGACCTCGTCCCAGCCCTGGAAGCCGGCTTGGCGAACCAGTTCGCGCAGGCGGCGCACCGGGATGCAGCCATCGCCCATGACCGAGCGGTCGTTGAGCATGTCGCGCAGGGGGGCGCGCCAGTCGCACAGGTGGAAGCCGCAGGTCCACTTGCCGCACTTGGCGATCTCGCTCTCCAGCTCGGGATCCCACCAAACGTGGAAGACGTCGAGGGCGATACCGACCGCCGGGCTGTTGATCCGCTCGCACAGGCGCCGCGACTCGCCCAGGGTGGTGATGCAGCTGCGATCGGCGGCGTACATCGGGTGCAGCGGTTCGATCGCCAGCTTCACCCCGGCGGCGCGTGCCTCCGGCTCGACCGCGCGGATGCCGTCCTCGACCATCTTGCGCGCTTCCGACAGCGGGAGGCCCGGGATGGCGCCGCAGACCAGCACCACCATCGGGGCGCCGAGGTCGTGCGCGTCGCGGATGGCGACGCGGTTGTCCTCGATCGCCTTGTCGCGTCCGGTCTGGTCGATTGCGGGGAAGAAGCCGCCGCGGCACAGTGCGGTGCAGGTCAGGCCGTTGGCCTTGAGCAGCTCGCGCCCCTTGGCTGCGCCGTAGGGGGCGAGGTGCTGGCGCCACACCGTGATGCCCTGGATGCCGGCCTTGGCGTACTTGGCGCAGGCCTGTTCCAGTGACCACGGCTTCGTGGTCATGGTGTGGATGGACAGCATGTCATTGCCCCTTGTTCGTGGTTCGTGGTTCGGGGTTCGTGGTTCCGAGGTTCGTTCGCCGCCGAATGCGGAACCACGAACGTACCGGTTGGCTTACAGAGCTGGCACATCCACCCAGCGGCGTTCGCGATGCGACTGCAGCGACAGCTCGGCCAGCTGCACGCCCTTGGCGCCTTCGCGCAGGGTCCAGCGGAACGGCGCGTCGAGGGCGACGTGCTTGAGGAACATCTCCCACTGGATCTTGAAGGCGTTGTCGTAGGCGAGGTTGTCCGGGACCTCCTGCCAGCCGGCGTTGAAGTTGATCGGCTGGTCGATGTCCGGGTTCCACACCGGCTTGGGCGTCGAGCCGGCGTGCTGGATCCAGCACTTGCGCAGGCCGACCACGGCCGAGCCCTTGGTCCCGTCGACCTGCAGGGTGAGCAGGTCGTCGCGGCGGACACGCACGTTCCACGACGAGTTGAAGTGGCAGACGATGCCGTTGTCGAGCAGGAAGGTGGCATAGGCCGAGTCGTCGGCGGTGCACGTGTAGCGCTTGCCTGACTCGTCGACGCGCTCGTCGATGTGGGTGGCGGCGAGGCAGCTCACGCTCTTCACGTTGCCGAACAGGTTGTCGATGACGTAGCGCCAGTGGCAGTGCATGTCGATGATCATGCCGCCGCCGTCTTCGGCGCGGTAGTTCCAGCTCGGGCGCTGGGCCGGCAGGTCGAAGCCGGTGCCTTCGAAGACCCAGTAGCCGAACTCGCCGCGCACCGAGAGGATCTTGCCGAAGAAGCCCTGGTCCTTGAGCATCTGGAACTTGCGCAGGCCAGGCAGCCACAGCTTGTCCTGCACCACGCCGTTCTTCACCCCGCCCTTTTCGCACACGCCGGCTAGGCGCAGTGCCTCGCTGGTGGTGACGGCGGTGGGCTTCTCGCAGTAGATCGCCTTCTTCGCCTTGACCGCCTTCTCGATGAAGCCGGCGCGCTGCAGCGTGCCGCTGGCGTCGAAGAAGATCTCGTACTTGGGATCGGCGAGGCAGGCGTCGAGATCGGTCGAGATCGGCAGCTTGGCGCCGGCTTCAGTGCTGAAGCGGTCGGACAGCGCCTGCAGCTTGTTGGCGCTGCGTCCGGTCAGGATCGGGTCGGGCATCAGGGTGAGGTCGTCGGAGACCTTCACGCCGCCCTGCTTCATGATCGCGACGATCGAACGGTGCAGGTGCTGGTTGGTGCCCATGCGGCCGGTGACGCCGTTGAGGATGATGCCGATGCGCTTGATCGCCATGTGAGGGTGTCCTTGGGTGCTGGCATCATATATCATATATGATATATGAAATCAAGCACCGATGGCTAACCTTGCTGGCATGGAGCAGTTGCGACCGCCGACGGGAACCTTCCCAACCAAGCAGGCCATGGTTCTGGCAGCCATGCGCGAGGCCATCCTGGCCGGCCGCCTGCAGCCCGGCGAGCGCGTGGTCATCGACGAGGTCGCGCGCCGTTTCGGCGTCTCGATCATACCGGTGCGCGAGGCCATGCGCCAGCTCGAGGCCGAGCGCCTGGTCACTTCGCAGCCGCACGTCGGCCCGGTCGTCACCGGCTTCGATGAGCACGCTGCCGTCGAGCTGTTCACGCTGCTGGAATACCTCGAACTCGCCGCGGCGCGGCTGGCGGTCGAGCGTATCAGCGAGGACGATCTGGCCGAACTGGTGCGCGTCGCCGATGCGGTGGAGAAGACCGCCGCCGCACGCTGGGAGGAGGCCAACGCCCGCTTCCACGCGCGTTTCGCCGCCTGCGCCCACGCTCCGCGCATCGCCGAGCACCTCGCCGGGGTGAGCAGCGAATGGGAGCGGCTCTATCGCCTGCGCTTCAAGGAATCCGCCGCTCCCGACCGGCCACGCGCCGAGAGCGAGCATCGCGCGATGATCGCCGCGTTGCGCAAGCGTGACCTGCCGGCGCTGGAAGCGGTGATCAGCGAGCACAACCGCCGCGCGGCGAGGCACTACACCGGCTGAGGGCTCAGGCCGCTGCGACGACAGGTAGCGCGGGCTGAAGCCGTCAGTTGCTGCGGGGGCGGCCTTTGGCGACCGCAGGGGCGCTCAGCGGATCGTCGGGCCAGCTGTGCTTGGGGTAGCGCCCGCGCAGATCCTTGCGCACCTGCGGGTAGGTCCGCTGCCAGAAGCCGGCGAGGTCGTCGGTGACCTGTTCGGGCCGGTAGTTCGGGCCGAGCAGGTGCAGCAGCACACGCATGCGGCCACCGGCGACGGTCGGGGTGACATCGAGGCCGAACAATTCCTGCAGGCGCACTGCCAGGATCGGCGGCTTGCCGGGCTCGGCGTAGTCGAGGCGGATCTGCGAACCGCTCGGCACTGGCAGGCGGTCGGGTGCATTGGCCTCCAGCGTTGCGGCGCCGGCGCGGCCGAGGTGGCCGAGGAGCCAGTCCTTCCACGGCTTCTGCTCGACCTCGGCGCGGCCACGGCAGCCGTCGCAGGCGTCGCGTAGCAGTTGCGTCAGGTCCGGCAGCGCAGGAGCGAGGTCCGGCGCAGCGGCGGCGAGCCAGCGCGCGCGGTCGAGCAGGCGCGCGGCCTCGGCGTCGGCGCGGATCACCGCTTCGGCCATGGGTGCAAGCCGGTCGGCGAGGAAGGCGGCGACCGCGGCCGGATCGGCCTGGGCGCCTGGGTTGGCCTTCAGCAGCAGATCGTCCCACCAGAAGCCGGCAGTGCTTTCGACGCGCTGGCGGGCCTCGTCCCAGGTCAGGCGATCGCGGCGCTGCAGCCGTCCGGGATGCACCGCCTCCAGGTCGCTTTCGTCGACGGCGCAGGCTATGCGCACGCCGACGCTGGCGCGTCCCGGCGCGCTGATGCCCTGCACCCCCAGCGCGAGGAACCACGCTTCGCGTGGGTGGCCCTTGCGCGCGCACAGCGCCGAGCCGTCGAGTTCGACGCCGATGCCGCCGAGCATCGCCGCACGGTTGGCGTCTGGAGCCGCGCGCACGCACAGGCGGTCGGGCCAGGCGCTGAGGCACAGGCGGGCGAGCAGCTCGTGGCCGGGGAAGGCGAATTCGCCCGGTTTGGCGCCGATCAGGCGGAGGAAGTCGCCGACCGAGCGCCGCGCTTCGAACACCGCGCCCTGGTCGACCGACGGCTCGCGTGGCGCGCGCTGCAAGAGGTCGAGGCGATCGAGCAGGTCGGAGGGGGCGGGATCGGCCGGCGGGTCGTCGCGGCGTGGCGGTCGGCGCAGGTCGCGGCC
>JALHRW010000048.1 GCA_022841245.1 Planctomycetota bacterium | reverse complement strand
TGTCACTGGCGAAATCCAAGCGGATCCGACTGCAGCAGCTCGGAACGCTCGGCACCGACAGCGAGCGGGAAAACGCCCTGCTCTCCGAGGCCGTGGCCCTGGCCCAGGTCGGCAACGCCACCGCCGCCCTGGCCCACGCCCGACTGCCGGCCTACGCCCAGGACGTCGCGGTAGCCAGGAAGCGTCTCGAAATCGATACCGCCAACATCGCAGCCGCCCAGGCCCGGGTGGCCAGCGTGGAGATCCGGATCTCCCGCCTGGAGATCCGCGCGCCCTGCGTGGCGACCGTCATCTCCACCACGGTGATGGTCGGTGCGCTGGCCGCCCCTGGCGATCCCGGCCTGGTGGTTCTCGCCAATCTCGACCGCCTGCTGGTGCGGGTCGAGGTCGACGAATCCCAGATCTGGAAGCTGAAGCCGGGCGCGCCAGGCCAGGCCTGGCTGCGTGGCGATCGCGGCAAACCCATAGAACTGCACTTCGAACGCATCGAGCCCCGCGCCGCAGCCCGCCGTGCTTTCCAAGGCAAGCCGGGCGAGCGCCTCGACGGACGCGCCGTCCAGGTCCTCTACCGGCTGGTGAGTCCGCCAGCTTACATCAGGCCGGGACTCCTGCTCGATGTCGACCTGGAGAGTGGCGTGTCGCGCTAGAGGCCGGGCAGTTGTAGTCCAGCGTCGCCCTGATGCTCAGGTCCTGGATCGCCGTCCCCGCATGCTGCAACAGCTGTCACTTCGGTTTTGGGGGCGCATTCGCGGGGCTGTCTGGTGCTCGCACGGCACCGGCCGCCGCCTTCCCGTAAGCAGCAACCAACGGGAGCCGATGGAGGGTGTGGAAGCGTTCGCTCTTGGTGGCCGCCAACCCAGTTCGGAGATCGACGAAATAGACAGTCCGTTCATTGACTCCCTCACCGGCGGGCAGCCAGGCCAACGGTGGAGCGAGCGGAGTACCGTCCCGAGGGTCGATGTCCCACAGATATCCCGACGCATCCAACGCCGCTAGGCGGCCATCGGGCTGCGGAAACAGTTCCAAGCCATAGAATGGCGTCGCATTCATCGCTCCCATCACATACAGCCGCTGACCCGATTGGCGATACATGCCCAACAGGGTGATTCCGACCAGGGGCTTCCAGTTGTCGCCCTGCAGATCCTTGAGTACAGTCATGTCCCACCCGGTCCGCTCGCGGTTGAGTTCGGCGTACTGCAACTGGCGCTGATGGCCGAGGCGGGTGCGCAGGAGCACGCGGGCGGAGCCAGCGAAGCGCCCAACGATCTCGAGGTCATCGCGGAGTGGGCTTTCGGCGATGATCTTGCCTGTTGCGAGATCCCTGGCGACGAGACCAGGGGTCCTTGTCTTGGGGTTAAGCCGTGGCTCGACGATGAGTCCCGCGTCATCCAGCGGTTGTTGCAACATACCCCCAGTCATCTCACGGACTTTCCTGAGATCCGGCCCGAGGACCACTCTCTTCCCTTCGATATCACTGCACACGACATTCGGTCCGGCGGCGAATTCGAAATGCCTGATTTCGGTCGAGGACAGGGTCAGCCACGTCTTGACGTCGAGGATTTCGAGCCGGTGGGTAGGATTGCCCTGGCTGTTTGTTTGCAGCAGCATGCGTCCGCCATGAACATGCATCACCTTGCGCAGGCCGATCTCCTCCCACTGCACCGGTAGCAGCGGGTCGAGGGCTTCCGGCTTGCCGTCGCTAGCGCCGGCGATGCGCAGAGCGAAGGTTCCGGCGGGGACGGGAATGGCCGGCGACGAATCCGAACGTCCGTCCTTGTAGATGGTCACCAGACGCATCACTCGGCGGCTGAAGCCCGGCCATTCCGCATCGACGCGCAACGGCGACGTTGCGCGTCCGGTCACCACCGCCTTCGTCTCAGTCAGGACCTTCTGGCTGGCGGCATCGAGCACCTGCAGTTGAATGGCGGTGATGCGGCCTTCCGGATCGCATAGCGACATCTGCGCCTGAAGCGCCCCTCCTGTCGGGGTTGCACAGCCCTGGATATTCGCCATGTCGATGACCCCGGCGAGCAGGCGAGCGATCTGCCTGGCCGGCAAGGCGAACGTCACATGGCCGCTGCGCAGGCGCTCGCTCACCAGTCCCAGACAACGTCCCTCCTTCGACAGCAGGACGCCGTCGGCAAGGGCCGTGGCCAGATGCAGGCGGATTGCCGAGCCATCCGCTGCCACGCTCCGTCCGGCGTCGGTAACGGAGGTGGTGAAGAGCCATGGCATCTGCTCGACCATCCAGCCGTTGCCAGCCGGATTGGGCTTGGTCACGACATTGCTGTCGACGACGAAAGCCACGTCCCAGGCAAGCTGCGGTTCCTCGACGAGATCGAGTCGCATCGGCCGGACCTGGTTGGACTTGGCCATGCGGAGAAAAAGCAACCCGGTATTGCTATAGGCCCGCATCTCCAAACCGGTAATGCTGGCCGAAGCGATCTCGCCACCGCTACGCACCTCGCCGCATAGCTTGGCCTCACAGGTGGCGAGATCGATGTTGGCAACTTTTTCGGCCGACACTGGGCCAATGAGAAATACCTCGCCACGCTCGGATCGGATCGGATAGAGCGTGCCGAGGTCCTTAACCATCACGCCACCCGATGCAGCCGCTTCTCCGGCGGCGGCGTTCGAGATGCAAAACGGCGCACTGGCGAGCAGCGCGCAAGATAGAACGAGGAGCAGTCGGTTGGGGCGGGTGCGATTCACGGCTTGATCCTCGACCTGATGACCATCCGCGGCAGATCGGGCGGAATGCAGGTGATCTGGTTGGCACTGAGATCAAGCCACAGACTCTGCCTGGCGCGCAGGCTGCCGTCGCTCGGTAGAGTTCCCTGGAAACATGCTGACATCAGCAGGGGAAACAGGCCGGCGGGACGCGGGTTACCGCCCTGCGCATCAAGCAGGGTTAAAGCGAAGTCGTCCGACCACAGCAAGAGGCCCTTACCATCCGGCGATGCCACCAGCATGCCCGGAGCCAGCTTGGTCGTGCCATCCGACCGGACGAGTTCACCAGATGCCGGAGTGAAGCAGGCCCCACCCGGCAGGAAGCTGGTCAAGCCGGAAATGGCGGCATGGTTCGGTTTGATCACGATCGGCATCTTGGCGAAGGGCGCGAGCGGATCGATGAACCAGGTCGGGTCGATATCGCGAGTCTCAAGTGTGCGGTATTCGCGTTCTGCCACTTTGCCGGAACTCAGATCGATACGGCTGGTCGTCATCCTGACCTCGTAGGCGCATTCCTGAATGGTCATGGAGCGCAGTTCGGTGCCGGCATCGTCCAGGCCGATGGCCGTTTGCCTCCCCAGGTCCGCCGGCGGCAGCCGTCGGGGCAAGCTGTCGGGTTGACGGAGGTCGTGCAGGCGGATCGCACCGCTCGGCTCCGGCATGGCCAGGAGCCAGCCTCCCGCTGAACTGAGTAGCTCGCTTCCGGTGGAGGCGAAGCGTCGGACAATCGAACCGCTCCTCAGGTCGTACAGCGCGACATCCAGGGACGGAGCGAGCTGGAGAGCAAGATATCGGCCTTCACCGCAACGCTGGGCGCTGACCACATCGCCATCGAGATAGCAGATGTCGATGAAGCCCGGTGGCTTCAGCAGCCCCCAATCGCGCTGGTCCTTGAGCGAGCTGGTACTTCCGTCGGCTTCCAGCGGCGCATCGACCTCGTGGGCGACGCGCGTCGTCAACCAGGGCGAGTTGTCGATCGAACCGTCAGCGCGTGTACCCTCGAAACGCAACGTCATGAACTGAGTCGCACCGGAGTAGCTGATCATGTCGACCGGTATCACCGCCTCCCACACGCCATCGGCAAGCGGCTGAGCCGAGAAGGTGAGCCCTCCTTCGGTAGGAGGCCAATTGCGCTCGTTGATCTGGGCCGACATCTTCTTCATGCGGCCGACGGCCGGGCCCAATGGATCGGCCCGTTCGATGCCACGGTCCATGCCGTGAGTATCCCAGCGTATGAGCAACCGTACCTGCACCTGCTTCGGTGCCGTTCCGACCACCTGAACACGCGCGATCAGCGGCCAGACTCCCTTGTCCGAGCGGCGGCGGCCGAATCTGGGTATGGTGAAAGAGGATACGAGCATGGCCTGCAGCTTGTCGGCGCGCACGGCCCATCCGACACTGCCGAGCAGGGACCGTGCGCGCACCACCCCGACCACGCAGCCATCCTGGTCGAGCAGAGGACCGCCGGAGTTGCCTGGCGATGCCACGCCCTCGAACAGCAGTTCAAAGCCGAAGGTTTGGATCTGGCTGGCCGTGGACACGGTCTCGCGCAGCCGCCCGCCGGCGATGGCGAGATCGTCAGCGAGGGGGAAGCCGATCATGGTCAACGGTGCACCCTGGCGCAAATCGCCATCGCCGCTACGCCAGCGCGCAGGTTTCGCCTCGGCTGCAATTTCGAGGATGGCGAGATCGTTTGAGAACGATATCGCGACCAGCTTGGCCGGCATCCGGCGCTGTGCGGCGGTGCCGCTGGAAAGGCGGAGGTGGTAGGCCATATCCGGATCAAAGCTTCCGGCGACGTGGCAATTGGTCGCAAAGAGGGAGCGTCCCGCCTCGGATCGGACGCAGAACGCAGAGCCGACACCGACGCCCCTGGCTTCAACCATGGCGACCGTTACCGACGATCCGACCGGCCTATCTTCCGTCGGAGCTGGCATAGCCTGTGTCTTGGCCGACACGGCATCGCAGGCGAGGATGACGGTGTTCTCGCTACCACGATTACAGATGAAGAAATGGCGGTCACCTGCGATTCCCAGCAGCCGCATGTTGTCCAGGTCCGAGCGCAGCGTACCGCGAGCGATGCATGTGCCGGTCTCCGCATCGACGGTTGCCGTGGTGAACTCGGCGATCTCACCGTACTCGGTCGCCCGCTCGTGCTGCCTGAAGACGTAGCCGACCCGGTCGTCGCCGATTTTGCTTACGCCGACAACCGGCGCGGTGGAAGGCATGGCGAATCGCGCCGAGGCGATCCGGCCTTGGGGTGTCCTCAAGTCGATGCTGTTGTTTCCGCAGAGCAGGAGACGGGCCTTCTCGAGCCACTGCATGTGTCCCGAATCACCATTGACGAAGAGATGGCTGCCTCCAACCAGTCCTTGTGAGACCATGCCGAATAGGCTGGGCACGTGCTGGACGCCGACCATCTTGTAAGATGATCCCGAACGCCTGTAATGGATGAGCCTTCCATAGCCAGATATTGGGAACACGATACCGGGTTCACATGACATCTTCGCAACTGGCGCTCTGCCGTTCATGATGAATATATCATCGCCATCAATGCACGGCGCATCGTTCACATAAACGTCGTGCGACCTGACCGCTCCAGTGGCGAGATCGATCTCCTGCAGTGGTCTCGGGTCAAACAGGGTTCGACTCCACACGTGCAGTCGCCCTCCAGCCGGATCAACATGCAATCCTTGGACATCGTGCCTGGATATACCCTCCGCAACGCCGATCTGCACCTGACGGGTCGTATGCGAAGCCCAGTCGATGATGAGCAGACTTCTCGCCACCTCATTGCCGTTGGATTTCTCGGCGCCGGGAACGAGCATGACCGTCAAGCTGCCGGCGTGGGTCCAACCCATGGTGGCGGATGCCGCCTCGGGCACGGTCCAGCGGCTGACCATACCCTTGACGAGATCGAGATGGGTGAATTCGCCTGAGTTGCCCAGGGTCACCACCGTCAGGGTCTCCTGATCCACCAACCATTGCTTACCGGGATCTCTGAACCCTTCATCTACCGGTCGCGAAGCGCAACCTCCCAGATCCAGCATCCAGGCGCAGGCGTAACCAGGCAACATGGAGGTGTTGGCCACATCGCCGCAGAGGCCCACTGTCAACGGCACGGTCTGGATCGAGCGGTCGGGCGCGACGTACTCCAGCTTGGCCTCATATCGTCCGAGCGCCATTTCGCCGGATCCATTCCATGTGCATTGTCCCTGGCCATCGATAGCCAAGCCCTTCGGTCCGGATGCCAGTCGCCAGAGGTGGCCAGGGGCCGGCGTGGGCAACCGGGCGGTGTCCTGGCGTCCGCGGACCAAGCGGATGCCCAGACTGCTGGGTGGAGCCACTGCAGGCAGGTCGACGAAACCGAACTTCGTGCCGCGATCAGTCACATACAGGACGCACAGCTTGCCAACATCGGGCAGGTGCCAAGCATAGGCGTTCTGGGCCGGGATCCTGGCCAACGGTTTCGCTGCCGGGCCATCCTCGAACCTGGCGACAACTCCGGCCCTCGACACGAGGCCGCACTGCAGGCCAGCGGAGGAGATCAGGTATCCCGAGCCCCCATCTCCGCCGTCGACCTTGAGCTGCCCCATGCCTCGGCAGGTACGATGGTCGACGCCGAACGGGGACTGATTTAGCGCCTGGACCTGCATCCGTGTTTGGCCTGGACCGAACCCGTGATCCGCCATGACGATGCCGGTGGGCATGTGCACCGACCAGCGGTGGGGGTATTGAAGCAACGCGAATTCGCACCATTGATCGATACCCGTGATCGTGTCACTGCTCGACCAGAGGGTTTGGGCGAATGCGGGACCTGAACGACACTCGCAGGAGGACTTGGCCTGGCCATCCTGTAGCCACAGCAGCAAACGCTCATCGCTCATGCACCCCATCTGGACGCCGACAACTTTCAGGTTGGCCGGTACCGGTACAGCGATGCCCGAATCGCCACCATCCGGCAAACGCAGCAGGCGGAGCGATCCGTCCCGGCCGGTGACAGCCATAAGGCTCTTTCCAGCCGTCAGTCCGGCGATCTCGACGCTGCCTTCGATGCTGGCGAGGAAACGCTCCTCGTGCAGATCGGCGACCCGGATCGTCGAACCGCCCTTCACGTAGAAGAGCATCCAACGTCCTCCGCCGGCGAGCACGGACTGGCATCGGGCTATGGACTCGCTCTGCGGCATGAGGCGGATGCCGCCATCCTCCGGCCGGACGACTGCCACGGTTGCCGGTTGCGCTGGCCCGATGACGGCTGGTCGTGTCGCCTGGACTGGCGGCGGAACCGCCGGCGCCGGCGCTGCCTTCGGCGGCACCTGGGGAAGACCAGGAACAGTTGCGCGCTCCGGGCTGCTGGCCATCGCGGACTCCGTCGCGTGGACACCTGGAACCGGCACCTCCGTCCTGCCAGCCGCCATGACCAGCACAACGAGCAGGACGAACGCTGCCGCAACCGAAGCCACGATGATCATGCGACGCCTGGGCCATGCAGCGACCAGCGCTAACGCCCTGGTTACCGCCTGCGCCAACGACGGCTTGTCGTTTGCGGCAATCGTCTCGACCGCAGGCGAGGCGGTCACAGGAGGAGATGTGGGAGCAGACCCATGTGCGATCGGCGCCTGCGCAAAGGCCGATGAAGGTGATTCCGTGGGATCGTCCAGGAAACATACCGGCACGTTGTTCGGCGCTTGGCAATGCGGGCAAGCCAACTGCTGAGCAGCAAGATCGCCCGAACAGCATATCTCCTTCTGACATGCGGAGCACGGAAAGGCGATGTCCGAGGTCATTGCTGATTCCTAAGGTCCATGCTGAATGCTTCCATCATAGCCATGTTATCAATACTTAAGGACTGTCCCTAACGATGGTCGGCGTCACCACCGGAACAGCCGGCGCACCGCACGAAGCACGACGGAATTGGCCCAGACAGCCAGCGTCGAGAGGCTGATCACTCCTGCCTTTACCATGCGAAAAGCCATCTTGTGCTGGTCGCGCCAGTGTACTCTGGTCATCGGGCATGCCTGCGGAAATGAGGCGCGTCCATGCCCGACGCAGGTTCTGCGATCGCTTGCCATGCCCATCCGCAGCTTCAACCTGCCGCGCCCTCCTATCCACGAAATCGACATGCGGCTCTGCATCTTCCCGGGCACATCGGAGCGCGAAGCCGCACTCCGATGTCAGGTTGATCTCCTCCTGGTCGTCATCAAGCACCTGGTGGACGAACGTGCCCCAAAGCCGTTGCGATTCAGTGATGAGGCCCGCCGCGACATTGCCACTCATGCCCAGGCCGTGGGCTGGAAGGCCGCCGCCGTCCTCCTCGTCGGCGTCTGCGCCCTGACCACAGTCCAAGGATGGTTCAAACACGTGGTCGAGAGAGCCACGAGGACAGCCAAGCGGAAGACTCACACGGGTGGCAACCGGCTGCCGCCGCGCATACGCAAGCTGGTCCGTCGCATGGCCATCGACAACCCATCGTGGGGCTATGATACCATCGCCAACGCCATCAACGGCCTGGACATCGGACGCACCATCTCCGACCAGTCGGTCGGAAATATTCTCAAGGAGTACGGCATCCCACCTGCGGGCGAACGCGGCGCCCGACGCCGACGCTGGCGACATTTCATCGCCGCACACTGGCACACGCTCGCCTCCTGCGATTTCACCTCGATACCCGTACTCACCCTCACCGGTTTTCGTTGGGTCAACGTCCTGGTATTCATGCACCTCGCAACCAGGCGCGTCCACGTCGCTTGTATTCATCAGCAACCCGATGACGTCGTCATGGCCCAGGTGGCACGCAATCTGACCATGGCCGATACGGGCTGGCTGACCGTCAATGGCATCACGCATCTGATCCGGGATCGGGATGGTAAGTTTAGCGATCCGTTCACCGACATCCTCGACAAGGCCGGAGTGACAACCAGACTGACGCCGGTCAAGGCCCCGAACGCCAACGCCCACATCGAACGCTGGTTCAGATCCCTCAAGGAATACTGCACCGATCTCTTCTGGATCGTCGGCGAGGCCACCCTCCGCCACGTCGTCCATGAATACGCAGCCTTCCATAACACGGAACGCTATCACCAAGGGCTGGGCGGGCAGATTCCGGATCCACCAGAGGTCAAAGTCTGGGGCGACGTTATTCATCGGAAGGTTCGACTCGGAGGACTCCTCTCCTACTACCATCGTAAGGCCGCATAGCGATGAAAACCGGCGTTTTCGACAACTTTGACCATATGCTGGTGGGCGACGGGGCCGGTTTTGAGTTCAGCTCAACTTCAGTGCGAGTTCTCGTAGGTTCGACTGCATCCTCGATGCGACTGACGGATTCGGCCAATCAGAAGCAGGCGAACCGACCACGCTGTGAATAGCCTTTATCAACCGAACGTCTGCGCGACTCTTCATGCGTAACACCATTTGGGCCATCGCCCTCACGACATGATAGCGCCTAAGCATCTGGACCGGCTTTCCCGATTCCAGTTGGCTGAGCACCCAATCGGTCAATACCTTACAGCCAGCCATGCCCACAAGGGCGTTAGTGATCCACACATCATTGTCTTTATGCGACTCGATAAAGCGCTTTAGTTCCTCTATGTTGCCTGATTCGAGGAATAACAACACTACTCGCGTTAGGATCTCCCCGTTAGACGAGACGTCACCATACCGAATGTAATCTAGAGCGGCCGCGAAACGCCAATCGTGACGTTCGTAGATCCCTGGATCGAGAAACTCACTGACAACTTGCGCATCGTGATTGATAAGCATCTGCGACTTGTCTTGCGGATCACTCATGGCGTCAATACCGGCGCAACCATGTCAACAAACTGATCCGCGTCTGTGATAGTTTCAACCGTAACACCCTGTCTCCGGGCTGTTTCGGCAACTGCATTTCGCCATTTGGCTATTTCAGAGGGAGTAAGCTGATTGAAGTAGCCGTCCATATAGTGACCGGAGCCCGCGTTTACACGGACCTTTCCTCCTGGCAACACCTCTAACCATCCAGCACCTCGCACCTGTTCACCCGCTGGAACGAGGCCGCTGTGTTTCTGAGCCGATCCAACCCAGAACTGTCCTTTTCGGTCAACAACCCACATATATCGACCTTGCGGCAGGTTCGGATTGAGAAGCGCTCGATTGCCTACAGATGCCCCGGCTAACCGAATCTCAAGCTCATTGATTCCTTGAAAGAGGTTCCTGGCTAACGGTAACCCATTCCATGCAGTTGGGATACCTGACCCAGCCGGCACTCCGCCACTAGCAAGTCGTTGCCCTGCGAGTGCTTCTGCCTCAGCAATCCCAGCCGTTGCACGCATGCCAGCAGTCGCCATCGCTGCTGCTTCAGCACGAGCGAACTGAGACGTGAGTATATTCCGCACGCTTCCTGCCGCAACATTCGCAAACCCATATGCCGCCAATGGGGAAGCGTCTTGGAGTCCGTTGAATACCGTGTCCCTGATGTAGTTTTGTTTTAGTACAGTCATGACATCGTTCCTGTCATAGAACGACGAATCGAAAAACCTCTGATCGCCATTTTCATAATCAAAGTTCTTGTCCAATAGGTCTGCGAGCAACATTGCCGCTGCGGCCGCATTCGTCTTGTCTCTCCCACTCAATCCCGGACCACCAAATCTCTTGTACAATGCCGTGAAAGCGAGTTTGCGCAGTGGGCCATAGACCCTCTCGTGACTAAACTCGCCAAACCCGATCATGCCGGGCGCAGTGCCAGCCACCCTGCGGTAATCAGCCCTGGTGAACACATTGCCCGAAAGACCAAGCCTTGCAGGCGTCAAACTATCATTAGGCCGTGGCACGTGCGGATTGGTGCCATCGACATAACTCCAGTGCCCGTTTACGTATTCCCAATCAAGACCACTCGGGTCAGCTCGATTAACCGGATCGCCCCCACAATAGGCATACTGACTATCCCCCGTCCCCGGCCACGCCGGATCCGCCGAGGTAAAGGCCGCGCCGTCGACATCCAGCCAGCGGTGATCCGTCCGGTACTGCCCGACCTGCGGATGGCGATACATGCTGCGGTAGCCGACTCCGCCCGCCAGGCCGGGGGTGAATCCCGTGTAGGTGATACCGAGTTCGGCATCGCGATACGCCGTGCTGACCAACGAGCGGCCGTCCGGGTGATAGATGGTGCGCTGCAGCCAGATCGCGGGATCCGACTGGTTTCCACCGGCAAGCCGACCGATGCGGCCGGCGACACTGCCGGACAGATCGCCCGGCAGCGCGACGACGCCGTCCGGCCCGTCCTCCCACAACGCGGTGCGCCCGATGACGCCGTAACGCGTGCCGTCCACGG
The DNA here is from genome assembly GCA_022841245.1 of Planctomycetota bacterium. Taxonomy (GTDB): domain Bacteria; phylum Planctomycetota; class UBA11346; order UBA11346; family UBA11346; genus UBA11346. The sequence continues at coordinate 16,850 of JALHRW010000048.1, read as the reverse complement.
CCATGATGCCGCCATCATCGGCGGTGTACGAACGCTCCACCGGGCTGTTCGATCCCCAGGTGATGCGGTCCGACATCGGCACCTTGCTGCCAGGACGGTAGGTGAATGCCGTCGAGCCGCTGGCGCTCGCCCACGTCGCCATGCGGTCGAGGTCGTCCCAGGTCGCCGCATCGCTCGATAGCGTCACGTCATTCCCATCCTTGACCGTGCGCGTCAGCAGGCGCCCAGCCAGGTCGTAAGCCTGCGTCGTCGTGCGCTTGGCGAGTTCGGTGCCGGCGGCATCAGTCGTCGTCTCGGTGGTGGTGATCGGGCGGTCCATGAGGTCCGGCGTCGTCGCCGTGCGCACCCGCTGCCCACCGCTCTCCCAGCGCAGGTCGTCGAACGCTGCGCCGGCTGCGCCGCTCTCCAGCGTGGCGTTGGCCAAGCCGGTCAGCGTCGTCATCGCCGATACCTCGGCACTGCCGCTGCGCAGCATCAGGCCGCCGCTGGCATCGATGGCCGCCTCGACGGCAGCGAGCGCGGTCGCCGTCTGCCACGTCGTGGCAGCCAGCGCCACGCCGGCGGCGTTGCGCACCACCACCCGCGCCAGACCGGCGCCGTCGTCATCCCGGCGCACCTCCACCCAGGTGCCGGCAGCGTCGCGCAGCAGCACGGTTGCCGCTCCGGACCACCACCACGACAGGCGCGGGAGCGCTCCGGAACCCAACTCCACGCGCGCCGAGCCGGTGCCGGTGGTCGACAGCCGTCCGTCCGCCACCGTCCAGGATCCCGACTCGACGGTGATGGCCGCGGGCAGCTCGCCCGCCGTGGCGAAGGCCAGCGCGGTGGGCTGCATGCCGAGGTAGACATCGCGCACGGTACGATTGCCGCGAGCATCCGTGGTCCAGGCGATGCGATAGGCACTCGTGCCCGTACGCTCCGCCTGGATCACCCGGCCAGCCTGGTAGCTGTAGGTCACCGCGCCTTCCGGCTCGACCACCCGCAGGAGGCGTCCGGCCGAGTCGCGATCGGCCGTCCACGTCGCCGAGACATCGCCGCTGAGCGAGACGCGGTTGGTCAGACCACTCGCATCGTAGCCGAGCTCGCGGGTCACACCGTGCGGCAGGTGCTGCCGGTACAGCTGGCCGGTGTCGGCGTCGTACTCCAGGCTCACCTGCGGCGTGCCATCGTGTCCAGCGGTCTGCAGGCGCCCGACGGCGTCGTAGGTATAGGTCAGGTCGCCGCGTCGCAGCAGACGGCCTGCAGCGTCGTACGCGTAGGTTATGGCAGCCGAGCCCGGCAGGGTGCGGCTGATGATCCGACCGTCGGCATCCAGACGGATCGTCTCGATGCGCGTGCCGGAAGCACCCGCCTCGGTGATCGTGCGCTGGAGCTTCGCCCCGTTCTCGTCGATGGCCGTGACCGTCCAGGTCAGCGTCGTGCCGCCGGACCGGCTCAGCGTGAGGAGCTGGCCGTTCCCGTTGTAGCTGTACGTCCAGACATGGGACAGACGGTCGGTATGCGTGTCCTGATACGGGAGCGGCTGCGGCGGGCTGTTCGGCGGCTCCGTCCTCATGTTCCTGGGTCCGTAAGTCCAGGACTCGCTCGTCTGATCCGGATACACCCGCTTCGTGAGCCGCCCAGCCGCGTCCCACTTCTGCTCGATCTCCTGCCCACCCGGCCGCGTGATCTTCGCCAGCAAGCCCTGCGCGTCGTACTCGTAGGTGGTGATGCGCAGACCGGGCTCGATCTTCCGGCGCAGGCGCAGCGTATCGGCATGGTAATCGTAGGCGGTGACGTCCGTGCCGCGCTGTTCGTTGACCAGTCGGCCGATGGCGTCGTGGACGCGGAGCAGGCTGCGACCGGCGCCATCGGTGACCGTGACGGCATTGCCGAGCACATCGTAGGCGAACGTGGTCGTGCCCTGGCCCGGACGGGTGCGCGTCAGCGTCCGTCCACCGAGGTCGTAGGTGTAGCTCTCGGTGACGCCGTCGGCGCCCGTGCGGGTGGCGACCTGGCCAAAGGCATCGTAGGTGGTGCTGACCTCGCTGACCTCGCTTGCGCCAGCGAGCGCCAACGTCGTCTGGACACGCAGCGGCCGGCCGACGCTATCGCGCTGCAGCACGCGCGTCGTGCGCGTCGCGCCTGCCACCACCGCTACGGATTCATCGACATCGCCGGTGACCCCATCCGGGGTGGCGGTGGCGGTGTTGCCGAACCCATCGGTAGCGGTGCCCGGACGACCATCGGCGGTCAGGGACTGCGTGCTGATCAGGGCGAGGCTGCTGCCACCGGGCAGTGTCACGGTGCTGCAACTCTGCCACGGGATGCCGGCAGCCCAGGCCGTCTTCTGCTCCGCCTCGCCGACGGCGGTCGACGTGCGCGGCAAACCGTCCGCATTCCAGGTCGTGATGCGCGATTCCAGCTGCAGTTCGCCCAGCTTGGCGGTGGCAGTGGTGTTGCGCGTCGTGGCGTCGCGCCGGTCCCGTGCGCTCACCACCGTACTGCCGACGGTCCGGGTCGTCGTGCGCTCGGTTATGCCGTCCTTGCCGGTCTCCGTGTAGGTGACCTCGTTGCCGAACCGGTCGCGCTGCCCAACCGCAACGCCGTCAGCGTCACGCATGGTCGACTCCGCGGCGCCCTGCGAGCTGCGCCGCGCCGTCTCGCGCCCGGCCTCATCGCGCCCTATCCACTGCCAGCCACCGGCGGGGTTGATCGTGCGGACGACGTTGCCCTGCCGGTCATAGGTCCAGTGCGAGGTCAGGCCGTTGGCGTCGGTGGCGCTGAGCCGCCAACCGAGGGCGTTCAGGACCGTGCTGGTGCTGCGCGTCACGCCGCCGGCGGTCTCGCTCCAGCCGGTGATCCTGCCGAGGCTGTCGTACGTCGGCACGCGCACCACGCCGGCGGCGCTGATGCTGGCGATGCGATCGCTGTTGGCCTGGTAGACGGTGGTGCTCACCACATTGATGCGCGCCTGGCCGTAGCCGCCGGAGCGCTTGTCCGTCCGGCTGACGACCCGGCCGGCCGCATCGGTGATGGTGATGGAGAGCGTATCGGCGCCGCGCTGGTGCGTCACCTTCAGCCCACTGCCCTCCTGATCGTAGTCCCAGGTCTCGTCCGGGATGGTCGGGGTGGGCTGGGCATGCCCCGCCTGCAGCGCCGAGTCAGCGGTCGTCGGCGGCACCACGTGCAGCCGCTTCGGCCGCAACAGCGCGTCGTAGGTCCAGGTGCGCACCTCGCCGGTGCGCGAGGTGGTGCGCAGAACCAGGCCGAGCGGTGACGTCACCGTGGTGGCATCAGCCAAACCCTGCTCCTTCTGCATGGTGCTGGCGTTGTACGGATCGTAGGCGCTGCCGACTTCGACGCCGTCGTTGCCGACGACGGTGCCCGCCAGCCCGGGAACGCCGGCCACCGGCGTCACCTGCGTCCCGCGTCCCGCCGGCGACGTCGGCACCGTGGGCAGACCGGCGGCACTGGTGACATACTTCCAGGTCGTGCGACAGGCATCGATCACCGCATCGAGCAGACCCTGGCCGGTGTAGGCGACCCGCGTCGCCTGGTTGCTGGCATCGACATGCAGCGTGGCGAGAGCGGCGTCCGGACCGGTCGAACCGACTTCCGTGTACGAGCTGAGGTCCACTGGGCCACTGCCGTCGACGCCCAGCACGGCGTAGGTCGTCCGTCGGTTGGCCACATGCTGTCCGGTTGGGATGCGAGCCTGGATGTTCCATGCCACATCGGTGGTGACCGCGTTCGCGGTGCCGGGTGCGCGCACGATGCGGTCGGGCCGGCCAGCGCTGTCGTAGCGCGTGGTGGTCTCGTCCTGACGCACACCGCCGACCTGGGTCCAACGACGCAGGACCTTATTGCGCAGTGCGACTTGGTAACTGGGCGGGAAGACGTACCCGCTTGGCTCCTCGATCTGCTGGCGGACTTCCACGCCAACCGCGTTACGGATGCTGTCCCAGGCATAGGGCACCTGCAGGCGCCAGGCCGTGACTGCCCCCTGCGGATCGGTGAGCGTCGTGCGCGTATGCACGGTGGCCGGCCAGATGCCATCGACATTGGGGTTCGGGATGGTGACCTTCTCGTAGGCGATGCTGTGCTGCGAGCCGCCGCCGTAGGTCACCGAGGTGCACCGCGCGTAGCCGCGGATGCCGGTCTGGGTTGGCGGCACCGTGGTGTCAGCGGTGTCGACCGGGATCAGGCTGTAGTCCACAGCGGCGTTGAGCACGGGCAACGTGACGCCCGCGGCATCAGCCGACGCACCGGTGCCGTGCACCGTGGCCAGGGCGTAACCCTTGTCGGCGCCGTGATAGGTGAAGTTCCACGCCGCGAAGACGCCGGTATCCGTGGTGGCAGCGACCTTGGCCTTCCAGGTGCGGTCGCTGTTGATCACCAGCGAACCCATGCCGGTCCGGCGCTGGATGTCCGCGGCCAATGGGGTCAGCGTGAGGAGCTTCGTGCCGGTCCGGCTATCGCTCACCGACGTCACTGGACGGAATCCGGGGTTGGCCGCCGGATCGGGTTCGGGTGCGGGTGCGGGTGGGGGTTCGGGTGCGGGGTCGGGTGCGACGTGCGCGGTGCGCTCGATCGTCCAGGTACGCTCGTTGGGGAAGCGCACGCGCACCAGCCAGCCATTGGCGTCGAAGTCGAGCCAGACGCCATCGCCGCGCGTCAGGGTCGTGCCACCCGTTTCGCGGGCGGCAGTGAGCGTATAGGTCGCTCCGCGGTGCGGCCCGCCGATGGGTACGCGTGCACCGGTCTCGTCGATCAGCGTCGTGGGTGCGCCGGATCCCGTCGCTGAGACGACGCGCATGTCCCAATTGGTGCGCCATCCACAGCCATAGCCGTGGTCGAAGCCTTCCTGGCTGTTGTAGGTCAGGGTCAATCCGGGCAGGTCGTTCACCACCGGCACCACCGGGATGCTGAACAGGACGTTGCCGCTGGCGGCCGAGACGGCGAAGCCGCCGGGCAGTCCGATCAGCGGAGCGGAACCACTCGGCGCACCAAGGCCATCGCTGATCTTGCGGACGGTGCTGCGGATCGGGATGCCCCGGGCGTCGCCGGTGATCGTCGCCGTGACCTCATCGTCGCGCGCGAAGGCATAGTTGATCGTCGCTGACGAACTCGTGCTGATGTCGGCCGTGCCGTCTGCGCTCCAGCTGATCGCCGATGTTACGCCAGATTCGCTCTTCGTCGCTGCGACACGATTATTCGACTGCGTGACGGTGAAGGACTTCGTTTCAGCCGCGGCGTTTTCATATCGACGGGACTCCACCTTCAGTCCGTTCGCCACCGCTCGGGTTCCTGGAACAACCAGACGGAAATGCCCCATGTCTCCATCCACATAGTAGCTACTATACCAATCACTCTGGTTATAATACCATTCTTCCCAGCTGTGCCAGCCATGCCAGCCCCAGTTGCCGTAGTAATCTACGTTAAACGCGAACATCTCACTCGTATATGCGCTGTCGAGCGTCGCATACGTCGTGTACAGATGACGACCGGAGATGTACCACGCATCATATTCGCCAGGCTCATTTGCGCGCGCAGTCCTGCTGCCGGCGTCACTGCTGAAAATCACGTTCTGCCCGGCGTCGCCGGTCAAGCCAACGGAGTATCCGTTTCCAACCCCATAGGACGCCGGAGGTGTGCTATATACGTCCGTGGCCATCGAGTAATAATACCCATTTTCGCCGCTGAAGTAGTACAGGTCTTCCAGCTCGTAATAGCTGCCGATATCCAAGACCGCCTCATAGTATGGAAAGTGATAGGAGTACGTGTCGTGGTAGTAGTACGGATTGTAGGCGATGAAACGATCAGCAGTACCATGACCCGTGATCTGGACATACGTCTCCTTCTCGACCACGTCGATATGCGTGGTGCCGGTCCATTCATCGGCACGCGGGGAAATGCCGTGACTCGCTGAGTATGTGGCGCCGATTCCCGCATGACCGCTGGTCGGGCGGTAGGTCAGGCGGCATTCGCTCGCCACGGCACTTTGCTGCTTCCAGGCATTCTCATATGGCGCGCTCCAGGAGGTGCGTGCCTTCAAGCGCTCCTCGTCGAGCCCGATTGGCGTCACACTGATGGTGGGGATCGCAATCGGAGGCGAATCGACCTGACCCCAGCTCCACTCTTCTTGTGATCCTGGATCGAGATAATAGTGACCATTGGCGGAAAACCAGGTTCCATCCCAGTGAGGCATGCTCGGCCACTGCAGCGGCGCGGTGCTCGAACCACGCAATTCAAGTCCAGCCACACCGATCGATGGGAAGGACTTCCGCACCTCGATGGCGCCATCGCGGCCGGCGAAACGCACCAGCATCTGCCGGGGTGTGAGGTTCCCCATGCGCTGGTTATTGGCGGAGTGCGACTGGACGAAGGCCGAGCTGTCAGCAAAGACCGGCTCTGTATCCGAAGCTTTGCCGCCTTTGTCGCTGGCCACGGTCCCCTGGATCGCCACTTCCTGGTTCGAGCTGCTGATCTCGGCAATCTGCGTGAACAGATTCGCGGCGATCGCCGGCACGATGTCGATGCGATACACGGCGTTGCCCCAGATCGGCTCACCGTACGACTCCTGGTGCGCCCATCCGTCGTCCGGTGTCTGGAACCAGTGTTCCGCACTGGCGGTAGAGGCCGCCTGCACCGCCATCGGCTCAGCGACGAACTGGAACGGCGTGATCGCGCGGGCAGCCACCACGAGGCCGGCCTGGGTCTTGAGCAGGACGACCGGACTGGAGCACTTCCAGGGTCCGTACAATCCCGTGGACTCGAAGGCCGGGATCGTCACCGGAACACTGAGGTCGCCCGCGCCAGCCGGCAGGTTCTCCGCGCTGCCGCCGAGGACCTCGACCACGAGGCGATCAGCGGCCTCGGCGCCGAGGTGCACGGCAACCGGACGCGGCTCCTCGGTATGGGCCAGCAGCGGACCGGACGGATCGGTGAACGAAGCAGTCAGCACGACGATGCGCTTGCTGTGCACCAACGTGCCATCGACCTCGCTGAGCGTGGCGGTGTATATGCCCGGTTCCGGATAGGCGGCCATCACCGTCCCACCGCCAGCGACGGTGTAGACCGCATTGCCGACGCCGGTGCGCAACAGGAACGGCGCCGCGCCATCGGCCCGGCTGTAACCAGCGCCGCCGACGCCGAGCTGCAGCATGTCGCCAGCGCGGATGACCTCGTCACCCGGCTGCAGCAGATCGGTGACCATCCACGCCACCTGCACGCGCGCCTCCAGGGCCCGTCCGTTGGCATCGACGCCACGCACCAGCACTTCCGTCGGCTTGCCATCCTTGGTTGGCGGCTGCACAGCGATGTTGCCGATCACACGGCCCTCGCTGGTGACCATGGCCGGGGCGGTGGCGAAGACCTGACCGTCCATCTTCGCAACCAAACTGGCCCGCACCGCCACCCCGCCAGGCAGGCTGGCGACGATCGAGGCCGGACTGACCTGGCTCTGCTGGGTGGTCGTCTGGCGCGGATCGCGATCACCGATCAGCCGCCAAGCCACGGCGCGCTCCGGCCCCTGCGTCCATCCGCCTTGGCCATCGGGCCATGCGCTGACAGCGCGCAGACGCCACAGGCCGGGGAGGAGGTCGAGCGATCCATTCCAGCGCGTGCACCCCTCCGCGCCGGCCACCGGCGCCGGCGGTTCAGCGCCGCCGGCGGCGATGGTGAACCAGACCACCGCATCGGCCGGACTCGCGTTGGCAGTGGCTGCCAGCGGCGCGACGAAGGAGCCATCGCTCGGCAAGAGCGACGGGGCTCCCAGCGTCGGCACCGGGCCAGCCGGTGCGATGCGGATGTCGATCTGGGTCGGTGACCCGAGACGGTAGGCATCGGCATCGCCCGGCTGGGCCAGGGCGAGGATCAGATGCCGCGTCCCAGCAGCGGCGGCTCCGCTCGGCAGCTGCAGCACCAGCGGGATGCGCACATCGCCGACAGCGATGGCGATGGAAGCGGGAATATCGGCCACATCGACGCCGGCCTCGGCGTCGCCGCTCGCCACCAGTGCGATGCTGCCGGCTGCGGATGCGGGACGGTCCAGGACGATGTCGCAATGCACTTCACCCTCGCTCGCCACGACCGGCAGCGCGGCACTCGACCACGAGGCCTTCGGCGTGCCGTCATCCAGCGCAGCGGTGCAAATGTAGCTGCCCGAGGCCAGTCCAGGGTGCATCCCTGGAACCATGGCGCTGACGCGCAGCAACAGGCTCGATGGCGTATCGATGACCAGACCGTCCGTGGGCCACAGCGGGTCCGCGTCGCCCGGTTCGCGCCCGTCGATGGTGTAGCGGAGGACAGCTCCGCCGGTGGCGCATGCAGCCTGCACGGTCATCGGCACGGCATGCGTACCGGAGGCCGGGGTGAGCACCGGGGCGGCCACCGCCTCCTGGATCAGGTAGTCGGCGACGATCACCGGACTCGGTTCGCAGCCCGGTGCCTGCGCCACCACGCGCAACTGCTGGGCGCCCAACGGCATGGCCAGTCCATCGACCGGCCAGGGGGATCCTTCCGCCAGCGGGTCGCTGCCGTCGAGCGTATAGCGCAATACGGCGCCAGGCGTGGAACTGATCGCCTGCACGGTCAGCGGCGAAGCCGCGGGGCCACCCGACGGAGTGAGCCGTGGCGCCTGGGTGCCGAGCACATAGGTGGCGCTGACCGTGGCCGATGGCAACCGCGTCGGATGGAAGGCGCGCGCCCGCAGCGTCAGACTGCGATCGACCAGGATTCCACCTTCCGGCACCTCCGAGCTTGCGGCGGTGGGTTCCGTGCCATCGAGCGTGTAACGGGCCACCGTGCCAAGTTCGGCCCGCACGACGGCGGTCAGGAACTCCGTATAGGTGCCGGAGGCAGGCATGACCCTCGGGGCTACCGCCCTGAGGACATACTCATGACTCGCCACCATGCCGAGGACGCCATCCTGGTCGATGCGCACGCGCAACACGGTTGACGCAGCGATGCTCAACGTGGCTGCGTCGAACACGGGCGAAGCGGCCGTCGGCTCGCTGCCGTCCAGCGTGTAGCGGAAGGCCGAGTAATAGTACCAGTCAAATGGGGCCGTGATGGTGACTTGCTGGGGTGCCGTGTAATCGCCACCAGGCGGTTCGACCACCGGCGCCGGCGGTACGACCTGCAACGTGCTGCTGGCGCTGAGCGTTCCTGCGATCGCCGTCACCGTGACCTGGCCGATGGAATAGTTGGAAGTGATCTCGCCATTGGCGGCGATGGTGATGCCGGAGGCACCTGCGATCGACCAGGTTGCGTCAGCGACCGGGTGGACCGAGCCATCGGAGAGCGTGCAGGTGGCGGTGCACAGCGTATGCGGTGCCACGATGGCGCCCGAGGCCGGCAGAACCTGCAGCGATACCGCTTGGTCGATGGCCCTGCCCACGCGGTACGATGCCTGACCCTGAACCGATCCGGATTGCGCAATGATCAACCCGGTCGCGCCCTGGACCGTCGCATCGAGCACACCCAGCTGGCTGATCGTCGATCCGCCGGTAGCGCTCCAGGTGACGCTGGCCCCGTTGACCACCGCGCCGAATTGGTCGGCGACCGCGGCGTCGGCGTCGAACAGGGCGCGGAATGGGATCGACCAGGGCGATGCCACGACCCAGGCCGGGGGAGTGGCAGGCGCTGGCACAACCGCAACGGTGGTCGCAACCTGATCACGCTGCACCGGGCAATCGCGGGACGCGGACAAACCAGCGGGATTGGTCACGGTCACGGTGATGATGTATGGCCCGGCAGCGGCGAACGTGGCCGAGGTCTGTGCAGCACCCGCCGGGGCAAAGCTCACCGCGGCAGGACCCTGCGCGGTGTAGGCGTATGTCAGCGTACCGGCTCCTGGATCGCTGGCCGTCACAGCGAGCGCCAGAGTACGCGAGTCGGTCCAGGTCGTCGCCACATCCGTGATCACCGGACCGGCGGAGACCGTGACGGTGACCGTGCCGGAGGCCGTCGCACCGGCGGCATTGGTGACCACGACCTGCAGCGGGAAATTGCCCGAAGCGGCGAATCTGGCCGTGGTCGCCGCGGCGGTCGCGGCATCGAAGGATACCGAGGGATCGCCGCTCCATTGGTAGCTCAGGGCGAGCCCCTGCGGATCCGTGGCGCTGACCGCCAGGTCGGTGCTGCCTGAAGTCACTGTCGCTGGCGTAGCGGTGGGCCCAGCCGTGATGATCGGCGGTGCGCAGGCGGTCACGACGAGATCGGTGGTCGCCGTCGTGCCCATATCCGAGGTCAGCGTGCAGCGCAGGGTATAGACCCCGGCCACCGGACAGCTCACCGTCGTCGACTGCGCCGCGTTCGTCCCCGTGGCCCCGAATACCGGTGCACCCGGACCGCTGACCATCGACCAGGCATAGGTCAGCGTCGATGAGCGATCGGTGCCATGGATGGCGTATGAGCCCGTGACCGCGATGGGATACGTCCGGTTGATCGCTATCAGGCTGGCGGACGGCACGAGATGCGCCCCCTCCACCACGACCGGCACGGTCAGCGCCTCGGTCGTCAGCCGGGCGTGAAACGCCGCGCCGGCCTGGATCCACGTCCCGACCTTGAGCGACACCATCGTCCGGGCCTGGGCCGTGACCTGCGCTCCGGGCGCGACCACGCAGGAGGTGCCCCCGGCCCCGCCCAGTTCCAACGTGTTCACCACGCCGCTGGACGGGATGGTCTCCGTCCCGGTCATGGTCCGGTTGTCGATGACCAGATCGGCCGCCAGCGCCTGGCAGGCGCACACCAGCAACGCCAGCAACGGCAGGGCATATCCACGGACGGGCGGAGGTGTCATAGGGGATCCAGCGTAGTAGGCAGGGACGGGACGGCGGTCGGACAGGAAGCGCCCGGACCGTGGTTAGCGGCGTTCGAGAGCCTCGAGACGAGCCTGGATGGCGGCCAGCTGCGCGGCCTGCGCCGCCGTGGCCGCCGCCAAAGCCTGTCGCAAGCTCTCGTTGTCCCGCTGCAGCGCGATCGCATGCAGGGTCAATTCTTCGATCTTGGCGAGCTGCTTGGTCACCACCTCCGACACCGGCATGCCGCCGGCCTGCATCTCTGCTGCCGACATCATGCCGGGGAGGTGCTTCTCACGCGCCACGTAGGCCGCCACCTCGGACAGGGGCATGAGCTGATAGCCGTCCTCGAAGACATAGTCGGCGCCGGTGGTGGTCACTTTGATCTCCTTCGCAGTGACGATGCCCAGAACCGCCGCATCACCCGCCACCTCCAGCCGGTGCGTAGGCGTCGACGTGCCGAGGCCGATGTTTCCAGCACCCGTTACCGTCATGTGGCTCTGCAGGACGCCGTCCTGAGCCACGCCCAAGGTCATGACACCCGTCGTATCGTTGCCGCTGCGCGACACCTTCACCTGTCCCATCTGCGTGGGTCCAAAGGTCCAGTTCATTTCTCCGACCTGCGTGCCGCCGCCGGCGCCCAGCAGATTCACCACGCCCTGCGCTCCGTCGCCAATGGTCGCCGTGCCGGCGATGCGCACCGGACGCGCCAAGGTCACGAGGCCATTTGCCGCGTTGAGGATCGTGATGGGGGTATCGATGAGCGCCTGGGCCGCGTCATAGGCCGCGAGATAGAAATCGAGGGTGCCGTTCCGACCGAGACTCCAACGGTTCGCACCCGCCGACCGGAACTGCACCGAGGCGGGATTGGCCGCAGCGGCATTGATGGCGAGGGTCGTGCCCGCTGCCGTGTTCGTGCCCATCGTCAGATTGCCCGAGGCCGTCAGCGTCGTGCACGAGATGCCGCTGCCGGCCCTGATCTGGCCAGCGCCGACCAGCACATCCGACGACGAGGGCGCGGCGGGCGCCGATCCGCCGGATATGCGCAGCCGCTCCGAGCCGACGCGGGCCGAGGCACCGAACACGCCGCTGCCGGCGAAGGTGGGGGCATCATTCGCATGCCACAGCCGGTACCATGAACCCCACACGGATGCGTCGTACGATCGCACCCACCAGACGCCGTTACGTTGGGCGATCTGGCCGCCATAGCCCGGGAAATGGCCGAAGTGGATGCCGTGGTAGTTCGTCGTCCCATTGCCCGTCGGATTGTTCGCGGCGGCCAACATGAATTGCGTCTTGCTGGAATCGGCAACATTCCAATCAGTCACGTTCATCACGACACCGGCGCTCGTCGTCAATGTCGTACAGGTGACGCCACCGCCGGCCTTGATCTGACCGTCCCCCATGAGGACGTCGGTTGCACCTGGCACACCGGGGGCCGTGCCACCCGACACGCGCAGGCGCTCAGTGCCGAGCAGACCCGTGGATCCGACGGCCAGCGGGCCATTGATGAAATTGACCATGCCGCTGACGCTCGTGAACCGATGCGTCTGCGCATTGGACGCGTCGTACACGGCGAAGTCGCCGTCGGATTTCGTCGTCTGCGTTCCTCCGCCAACCGACACGTAGTCGGACGCATGCACGCCACTCGCCTGGTTCGGCGTCAGCGGGGCGGCGCCGCCGACGACCAGCGTCTCCTGCGCTCCGACGAGCGCAGAACATCCCAACAGCAGGACGCTCACGATATGCGGGGTCCTGACTGGCGATCCGAGGCTAAGCATGCTGTACTCCTGATGGTGAGGTGGGTGTGGATGCGAGGGCCGCGCCATGGCCAGCGGACTGGCCGGTTCGCGGGCATGGCGCCGCTTGCCGCGAGACCGTGACGCTCCAACGACGGAAGCTCCGCTCCGTCATGGCTCGACCGGAACGCGTCGTCGGGCAGCGCGCCTCGCTCAATGTCATGTCGTCTATATACCTGGTGATCATGTGCTGTTCGAATCACCATGGATGGCTGCCGCAGCAGAGACAACAGGAATTATGCTCAAACTACCCCCATAAGGGTCGTTTTTGTGCGGTCCGTTCTGACGATGTCTGGATAACCGTACACATTTCGGGCTTGACTGTACGCCCCATCGTCTTCTTTAAGTATACCTGATTATATATTTGATCCACTCACGATCCCTGGCCGGTTGATGGTCAGTGCAGTTCTGGTCGAAGGATGTCTGGTCGAGCTTGCGCCTCATGCTGTCGACGAGGGCGGCATCGTTTTGGGCGAGTTGACAGCTGTCGAGGTCGTGTTGTAGGCTGATCATGATGTCCGTTCCGCCCCCACCTGAATCGCCTGCTCACAACGATCGGCTTCGCGAATTACTGTCTGAAATTGCAGCGGCAGCGGCAGCGGGCAATCACGCTCTCGTGGCCAAGCTGACTATGACGTACGCGGACATCGCCCAAGGGGCGACGGATGAGCCTCCCGCATCCTCAGCCTGAACTCGCCATCGCGTTACCAGGAGATCGATCATGCCCCAACTGATTTTGACAACGGAGAATGGCGACACCATCGCCCTAACCGCGGCTTGCGCTGGTTGTTCCGGCAGTGGACAGCGACGTTTTGCCGGTGGCAACAAGGTTGCCGATTGCCCGACCTGCCATGCCACAGGCATCGTGCTCACGGAGAACGCCAAGGCGATCAAAGCGCTGTGGAACAACAGCTCGTTGCGGTAGCCCTATGCCGCGAGGCGCATCGCCGTCATGATGCTGCGGGTCCGAGGACAGATGTGACTAGACTAGACGCGAAATACCGTCGTTCGCGCTCATGTCCGCGGGTTCAATCGCAGGCACAAGAGGAGTAGCGCAAGCAGTAGGCCGAGTCCACCCATCCCGCAACCACCGCCACCACCGCCGCCGCCGCCGGAATCGCTGCTCGCTGTCACGCCATCATCGTCCACCTCGCTGGCGGCGATGGCCTGACTGCTGAGGCCGGCCGATGCAACAGTGATGGTGGCGGTGCCGTTGCTGGTGTCGGCGTCCTGGGCTGCGGCCAGGGTGACGGTTTGCAGCGTATTCCAGTTGGCGGTGGTGAAGGAGAGCGACGCCCCGCCGCTGACCGTCAGGTCGGTGTCGCCCGACGTGCGGGTCACCGTCACCGTCGTGGTCGCGGCCGGGGCGGCGGACAGACGCACCTGGAACGTCGCCGTGCCGCCCTCGGCCACGCTCAGGCTGGTGGTGCTGACAACCAGCGTGGGCACGGGTGAAGCGAGCGGCTTGAGGTCGGCGACGGGTTGCCAGCCCGGGTTGGTGCCGCTGCCGGCATACGCCCCGCGGTAGGTGAATCCACCCTTGCTGTTGCCGTTGAAATCCAGGTTCCAAGCCGTGTCACCCGACAGAGCGGAGAGATCGAAGGCGGCGCCAGTGCAGGTGCCCGACTTCGGATAGGGGTTGAACGTCCCCAGCGTGGTCGAAGCGTTGGTGAGATAGTTCCCGGCGTTGGCGAAGCTGTCGGCGAGATTCCCCTGCAGGTTGACGATGGCGCCAGTGGTGGCCGTGGTCGCGAAGATCAGGTTGCCGATGACCGCATCGGAGGTCTGCGCTGCATTGCCGAAGCGGATGCCGGTGGCGGCGTGCAGGATGGTGTTGTTGTAGACGTTGGCGACCTTCAGCGCCAGGTTGTGGTTCCGGCAGACGATGGCGTTGCCGGCCGGGACATCGAGCAGCAGGTTGTCGTGGATGGTCACCCGACCGCTCGCCTGCAGGAGCGACTCGCGCGGGTTGTGGCACAGGACGTTGCCATAGATCTCGTACATGTCCGACGATCCCGTGCCGCTGTCGGGGAAGCCGCCCACGAGCAGGTTCGGCCGGTCGCCATCCGGGCTGACCCGGTCATTCTTGATGAAGACGTTGTTGCGGATCTGCGTGCGGCTGACGCCCGTTGGCATGCCGACGAGGGCGGGCCGCGCCAGCTGGTACTTGATCTCCATGCAGTAACCGATCGGCGACTGCACCAGATTGTTTTCGATCACGCCCTTGATGAACGGGCACGTGCCATCGGAATTGCCCAGGTACAGGCCCGTGCCGGGAGAGAGGATGCGATTGCCACGGATGGTCCAATTCCAGGCCGGACTCTTGGTGGAGATGCCGACGGTCTGCTGCGAACCATCATAATCCCTGATCGTCAGCCCCTCGATCAGGATGTCGTGCGTGAGGTTGGCGTTGCCGCCCTTGGCGCTGATGCCGAAGGGGCCAGCCAGATGCTGGCCGTCCAGTTCGAGGTTCCTGATCGCGAGGAAGCTGCAGTTGTACAGCTCCACCGTATTGCTTGTCGCGGTGGCCCGAAACAGGGCCGTCCCCGTGGCCGGCCCCTGAATGGTGATCCACGCCCCGGAGGTGCCATTCAAACCGGTCAACGGCAGGTTTCCGGTGTAGGTCCCGGCCTGCAGCGTCAGGGTGTCGCCGGGTGCCAAGGTCGGCAGCACCCCGAGATAGGTGGCCGGGGTGGCAGCGACCGAGGCCGCCTCGGCGACGCAGGCCAGCAGCAACAGCAACCCGAGGCGTCCGGGCCAGCGCAGCGGCCGCGGAAGGCTACGGAGGACAGCTGGCGCCAGCGGGGACGGGGCACGCATGGTAGACCCTACCTGCTGATTGTTCCGCCGGCGTTCGCATGGATGAAGCGCAAAGACTTGTGACCAACCCATTCCGTATCATTGGCACGAAGTCATCGCCTCAGCCGGCCCAACGGCGCAGGAGGATCTCAGCCAGCGGATTGTCGGCACCGTCGATGAAGCTCCCGTAGCGTTCGCGCCCGCATCGCCAGCATCCCCACCCGTCGTGAACCTGCTCGTCTCGCTGCTCGGACCGCGCTTCTGGATACCGGCCTACGTCGCGCTGCTGGTCGGGCTGTTCGTGCCCGGCGACTTCTCGTGGGTCAAACCGTCGGTGAAGTACGCGCTGGGCGGCATCCTCTTCTTCACCGCCCTGAAGATCCCCTTCGGCGAGGTCGTCGGGGGCCTGGGCGACCGGCGCCTGCTCGGTCGCTGCGGCTGGATGGCGTTGGCCAAGCTGGCCCTGCTGCCGGCGCTGGCCTGGGCCGTGACGCGTCTGATCGCTCCGGACTGGGCGGCGGGCGTGGCGCTGGTGATGATGATGCCCGCGGGGCTCTCGTCGGTGGCGCTCACCGACCTGCACCGCGGCGACCGCGTGCTGGCGCTGTTCCTGATCATCATCACCAGCGTGCTGGCGCCGCTGACCGTGCCGGCAGGCATGGCCCTGATCCATCCCGGGCCGAGCCCCGACCTCGCTCGCCTCGCCGACCAGGCGGTCTACATCCTGACCATGCTCGCCGTGCCCTTCGCCGCCGCGCAGGCCGTGCGCCTGGCGCTGCCCAAGGCGATCGCCGCCGGCATGGCGTGGTGGGGACGCGGCTCGATCCTCTGCCTGGTGGTGATGATCCTGGTCAGCGTGCTGGCCAACCGCAGCGGCTGGGCGGCCTGGCCGGCGGCGACCATGCTGGCGCCGCTCGCCCTCGCCTGCCTCGCCTCGCTCATCGCCCTGGGCGCGACGCTGCTGCTGCGACGCTGGCTCGCCGCCGGGGCGGTGACCGCCTTCGCCTGCGCCGCGCTCTACATGAACAACGGGCTGTCCATCGTCTACGCCACCGAGTTCCATCCCGGCGACGCGCACGTCATCCTGCCCTGCGTGCTGATGCAGGTGCCGATGGTGGCGATGGTGGTACTGTGGGGCCGCTGGGCCAAGCCGCACGAGAGCGAGGACGCGCCGACATGAGACGGGAACCCGCCAGCGACCAGCGGCCAGCGGCCAGCGGCCAGCACCCCTTCGCCATCCACGCCGCCCGCGGCCCCTGGCGCTCGTGGGGCGCGTCCGCGATCGACGAAGCGCTGCGCCGCGACGTGCCGTTGGCCGTGCTGATCGGTGACGCGCTCGACGCCTGGACCGCGCAGTGGTTGAACGCGATCCACGCCGACGCCGAGTTCTGCGCCCTGCTCGACGCCGCCTTCGTGCCGGTGGCGGCCGAGCGCAGCGACCACCCCGGCCTCGCCGCGCTGGCGCAGC